>CAZEAR010000162.1:0-5311 GCA_964510365.1 uncultured Dehalococcoidales bacterium
CTTTAATAGACTGATTGGTATCGGCAAGTCGGGTATTAATAAATATCCCCACCGGATTGCTATATTCAATCAAATGACTGGCAATAGAAGCAGCCGTACTGATGCCGAGTTCGAACTCTTCCTTACTTTTATTCTCATACTGTCTAAAACTGTCCACTGCCAGAAAAAGTATAACTTTATGGGTTGTGGTCGGCTCGAACAATTTTACCTGCAGGCTTTGGTGGCGGGCGGTTGCTTTCCAGTGTATCCGCCGCAGGCTGTCGCCGGGGCTGTAATTACGCAGTCCCATGATACGGGAGGGGTCCTCGAATATATGGCGCTCTGCACGATTCTCCCCAAGCGGATAAAGCGGTGGTATTCCCAGTTTTTCAATGGGGTAGATCACAGGATAAACAATGATATGATCCGGTGATGACTCGATAATGGAGCGGGGATAGAAGCCGAAGATATCACCGGTGGTTATTTTAATTGGTCCCAGCCTGTAGTAACCGCGTTTATTACAATATATTTTGCAGCTCCAACTGCTAGCTGAATACCATAATAGAGACAAATTTCTGGTCAAAAGTCCGAATCCGGGGCGAGTTGCATTTTCAGTATCGAGATCGGAAGCGAATCCCAATGGTATTTCATCATCTACCTGTACCCAGGGCAACGGCAATAGTTTTCTATTTATCAGCCGGAGTTTGAATTCGATGTATTCCCCTGTGAAAGCTCGTTGCCCGGTAAACAAACGTTCGCAGCTTAAACCGGTTATGGAAAGGCGGCTCCATAACCTGGTAAAACCGGCAGCGGATAAGACCAGTCCCAGTACTATTGTTATGACTGCCTGATTATTCCAGGCAGCGAGTAGAAGTCCGGCCGCTATAGCCAAAAGGCCTATTCTGGTCAAAAGATACCCGGCTGGCCTGGGGGAGGAATATTCTTTCATGATCTATCAGTGGAAACTTTGGTCATATTTCGTTTTTATTTGATACGGTACCGGACAACCGCATAATTATATCACAGTACGTTTTCTTAAATTTTAAGAAAATTTTGACCTTGGTTGATTACTATTCATATATTGAAATCGTATAAGAATTATAGTTTTGACAAAATCGGGCTAAATTATTAAACTGCCTTCCGCAAGTTCTTCATTTTATTTGGAATAGTTTTGATAATCCGGCTTGTTTGAACGCTCCGGAAATAATGATCGAATGAAATAACGGAGGTAATATATTGAGCAAAAGAGTAGTAATTATTAAAGGGGTACGTACTCCTATAGGTAATTTTGGTGGTTCCTTGAGAACTATTCCGGCTTATGATCTTGCTGCCCTGGTTCTCAATGAGGTAGTTAAAAGAGCTGAAATGGCACCGGATCAGGTAGATATGGTTATCATGGCACAGAATTATCAGAGCGGTGAGTATGTTAATATCGCTCGAATGGGCCTTCTTAAAGCGGGCTGGCCAGTGGAAAAACCCGGATTCACTATCGACAGGCGCTGTCCCGGTGGTCTGGATGCGCTGTGTTTTTCCTCGATGATGATTCAAGCTGGCAGTGCGGATGTCATGGTGGCTGGGGGGGTGGAGAGCATGAGCACGGCAGAGTTATATCTGGCCGGAGATATAAGGTGGTCGCTGGGAGGTACCGGCGATATGCCCAGAGGACACGGAAGCCTGTCGATGTGGGGGATTCCGCTTTATGACAGGGTACAGCGGGCCAGAGTGCAGACACAGCCGCAGGAAAGATTCGGCGTCTTGCCGACAATGATGACCTGGGCTGAATCGGCAGCAGAAGAACATGGGATAAAGAGAGAGGAAGTGGATAAATGGGCGCTTCTATCTAACCAAAGGGCCTGTATGGCCATAGATAGCGGCAGATTCAAAGAGGAGATCGTGCCGGTATCCGTTCCTCAGCGTAAGGGCGATCCGGTACTGTTCAGTGACGACGAGCGGCCTCGCCGCGATACCACATTGGAAACCTTGGCTAAGTTAAAGCCGGTACTGGCTGGAGTCTGCACCGCCGGTAACTCCTCGGGTGAGAATGATGGGGCCGCCGTTTGTATCACCATGTCGGAAGAAAAAGCCAGGGAATTAAAAAAGGAGCCGATGGCATATTTAAAGTCGTACGGTTTCGGTGGCGCCGACCCGCGGCAGGCCTGGAGGTCGGTGCCGACGGCGGTAAATGTCGCTCTGGAAAAAGCCGGGCTTACTCTTGACCAGATAGACTTGATCGAGATACACGAAGCTTTTGCAGCTCAAGCGCTTGCCAACTTTAAGGAATTGGGAATAACAAAAGACGATTATGCCCGGGTAAATGTTAACGGCTCATGCGTTGCCCTGGGGCATCCTCTGGGGGCTACCGGAGCCCGGATTATGGTTACCCTGATTCATGAAATGCAGAGGCGCAATGTCAGGCGAGGTCTCATTGCCATATGTGGAGGTGGGGGCATGGGTGTCAGCGCAATAGTTGAACGAGAATAATCAGAGCAAATCCCAATCTCATCTTATTACTTTTAACGTCCCTCTTCTTGTATTGGAAGCAAGGGACGTTTTTTCAGATATTATTTCTTTATAAGAAATATCCTTACCTATTGATATATAGGATGGACTATTTTAACCTTAGATGGATAATCGACCATGACTGTCGGAATCACTTCAATTTTGTTGAAGGAAACATAATTATGACTGAGGCTAAGGAGTTACAAGCGGCTTTCAAAAAGAAGGAATCAACTCAGAGTTTACTTGCCGGTCTAAAAAAACTTCGGACGAATGGATCAGTCACTGTCGATCGATATGAATATCTAAAACATGGCTATCAGCAGAAAATGGTGGCCGCAGTATCTGAAATAGCCAGTATAAAAAGCCGACTATCGGTTAAACTTCAAGCTGCTAAACAAAATATTAACTTTCATAAAACCGACCTGGAACAAATCAGGACTGAATATAATAGTGGCAACCTGTCCATAAGAAAATACCAGGCTCAGGAGAGAAAACTGACCGGTCAACTTGATGACCTCAGGGCAAAAATATACATTATGCAAAAACTCGTTGAGGCGAAATCTGCGGACAATGCAGATATTAGATATGTTAAAAAGGGACTGAGATCGGGAAGCAAAAGGAGGCTGCCGGTTTGGGCGCTGGCTGCAACAATAATAGTACCTTTGCTTGTTATCGGTTCGGTTACTGCCGTTTTGCTGGGTGGTCAATTTTCATCGTTGTTTAATCCTGATCAGTCTTCGCTGGACAACTCTCCGAAAGGACCCTCTGTCCCTAAAACGTCATCTTCTTCGCTATCGGACATAATTGAAGGAGCAGTGCCAAGCGTGGTGCTGATTATTTGCAGATATGGTTATGACAGCTACGGTAGTGGGTCTGGTGTGGTAGTAGACAGGCGGGGTTATATTTTAACCAATAACCATGTCATTGAGGGCGCACAGGATATTCTGGTCTTTCTGCTAAAAGATGAAGAGGTAAAAGTTGCGGTAGGGTATGAATATGAAGCTGAAGTAGTGAAAACAAACCGAAAATCGGACCTTGCCGTGATAAAGATCTCACCTGATAATCTATATTTATCTGAGATATATTTAAGCAATTCCGATACATTAAAACTTGGTGATGAAGTTATCGCAATCGGTTACCCCCTTTTTGAAGTAGTTTATGATAAACGTTCGAAGTCGATTGGCTCTCCTACGGTTACTAAAGGCATAGTTTCGTCGATACGTACTATAGATGGTATTAAATATATACAAACTGACACACCGTTAAATCCCGGCAATAGCGGCGGTGCCTTGATAAACGTTGCCGGAGAAGTGGTTGGCATCCCTACAATGATAGTAGAAAGAATTGGAGATGATCAGACTGCACAGAATATTAACTTTGCCGTTGCAATTAACGAAGCTAGATCTTTTGTTAGAGATGCCGTTAAATGATAGCCTTATATTAGTAACTTGAAAATCATTGATTTACAGATTTCGTGAAAATATTTGAATGGTTACAGTTGATTCTGGTAATACCTGTGGATTGCGTTTATCAGAAATTACTATATTAGTCAAGGCAGACTAAGATGCTACAGAAAGGGGAAGAAATGGATGCGATTACACTTGAATGCAAGCTTGCCCGTAATTACGCACTGGAAAACGTGGCAAATGCCGTGGCCTATCTGCTAATCAAAATTGTACCCAACAATTCCGTGGATTTCGGTTTACTGCCGATGAATGTCGGTATGGTTATTGATGTAAGCGCGTCTATGAGAGGTAAGAAGATTAAATGTGCTAAAGAGGCTGCCAAACTTGTTGTCGGATCATTAAAACACCATGATCGAATCTCGATTATTACTTTCAGCGATGATGCGCGTGTAATAGTTCCCAGCACTGAGATTATCGACAAATATTCAATACTTGCTACGATTGAGAAGATCCATATAAGGTCTGGAACACGCATGTATCACGGAATGGAGGTAGGTGCCAGGGAAATACATAAAGCCAAAACTTCGCGCAGTATTAATCGAATGATTATACTTACCGATGGGCAAACAGAAGGTGAGGACCAGTGTCAATCCATATCTCAACACGAGGCAGATAATAAGCTGGTCATATCTACTTTTGGAATTGGTGACAAATATAATGAAGAATTACTTAGAGAGATCTCAGATATAACGCTAGGAGGCTCTTATCATCTTCAAGATGCATTTCAGATAGGGGATAGCTTCCATAAAGAAGTGGGCGATGCATCGGCTGCCGTAATCAGCAATGTGGGATTGAGTTTGAACATGTCAAAAGATGTGGAAATAGAAAGCCTGTACCGCATTTATCCCAATAGTATTAAATTACAGCCCAAAGCTGAAGCCGATGGAGGTACTATCTCGGTACAAGTTGGTAATATCAGGAAGGATGAATCAACCTGTTTCGGTGCTCAACTTAAACTGCCGGCAAGACCGGCAGGTCGGGTAAGAATTGCTCAGGCCTGTATTAATTACAGTATTCCTACTTTGCATATCGAAGGTGAGGTAAAGAAATCGGACATACTCGTTCAGTATTCAAACGATCACTCCCTGTGCGGTATGGTTGACCGGGAGGTAATAGCCTACTTCAATCAACTTAATACTCAAAGCTTAATAGAACAGGCGGTAAAGGATACCAGAGCCGGTAATATCGATGCTGCGACTCAATCATTGCTTCAGGTTCAAGCTATTACTCAGATGATCGGCAATGTTAATTTAACAAGGGAAGTTGAAGAGACCATTGAGGAACTGGTAGAAAAGGGGACCATTTCTTCAGGTAGTATAAAAACCATAAGAGCGGGTAGCAGGCATACAGTTAAGATAGAGGATGTG
>CAZEAR010000163.1:0-5300 GCA_964510365.1 uncultured Dehalococcoidales bacterium
GAAAAAGGCCCATTTTCATTATTGCCCGGGATGCGGTCACTCTGTTATTCATAAAATAATGACCGAAGTAATCGAAGAGATGAATATTCACGAAAAAGCTATAGGTATTCCACCGCCGGGTTGTTCGGTTTTCGCCTATTATTACTTTGATGTAGACATGGTCGAATCAGCACATGGCAGGGGAGCAGCCGTAGCTACTGGAATTAAACGTGCCTACCCCGAAGCGATAGCTTTTACTTACCAGGGAGACGGTGACCTGGCCGCCATCGGTACTACCGAAACGATACATGCTGCTAATAGGGGAGAGCGCATTACCGCTATATTCATCAATAATGCCGTATATGGGATGACCGGCGGTCAGATGGCACCAACCACTCTCACAAATCAAAAGACTACCACCACACCCTATGGACGCGATAAAAAGCTGGAGGGATATCCCATAAATATCAGCGAAATGATTGCGCTGACTAAAGGTGCAGTTTATATTGAACGCACTGCAGTAAACTCTCCGGCAAATATCAGAAAGACGAAAAATGCCATTCGTAAGGCTTTCCAGGTCCAGATAGACGACCTCGGATTCTCTCTGGTAGAAATACTGTCACCATGTCCTACTAACTGGAAGATGAATCCGCTGGAATCTTGGCAATGGATCGATAAAGAGATGACCAGAGAATATCCTTTAGGGATTATCAAGGATTTAACCGTGGAGAAACATGCTGATTAAAACAATATTCGCCGGTTTCGGAGGACAGGGTGTCCTCTCAATGGGCTTAAATCTGGCTGAAGCAGCGTTAATAGAGGGGAAATATGTGACTTATTTGCCTGCGTATGGTGCTGAAGTCAGAGGCGGAACTGCTAATTGTACCGTAGCCGTATCAGACGAAGAGATCGCTTCACCGGTAGCCTCATCTCCCGAATTTATCGTCGCCATGAATCAGCCTTCCTCGATCAGATTCCAGAACCAGATAGAGTCCGGAGGCCTTTTCTTTATTAATTCCCCCCTGGTAGACGCCGCGATTTCAAGAGGTGATATAGACATCATCAGTGTCCCGGCAAACAGCATCGCTGAAGAGCTGGGTAACCTGAAATCAGCGAATATGGTAATGCTGGGGGCATTCACCAAAAAAACTAACCTGATAGCCCTCGCCAGTATTATCGAAGGACTAAAAAGTATATTAAAAGCCAAACAAAAACTGATCGCTATCAATGAAAAGGCATTAAAAGCAGGGTATGACCTATTCTGACTTTGATAGATGATTTCGATACATTAATAAGGATCTAAACAGAATACTATGAAAAGTCATTTCAGTTAACAGGGAGTAGTATATGTGTGTTAAACAGATTTCGGTCAGCCTGGATAATGTTCCAGGGAAATTTTTAGATGTCAGCGAATACCTGGGGAAAGAAGGGATAAATATCAGGGCTATTTCAGTGGCTGATACATCAGACATCAGTACCGTCAGATTTGTAACAGATGACCCGGTTAAAACAGCCAATGTTCTTAGAAGTAATGGTTACGCTGTTAAAGAGACCGATGTTCTGGCGGTGGAAGTACCTGACCATCCCGGAGGATTGCTGGCAGTGCTCAAACCACTGAAAGAAACGGATATAAACGTACTCTACTTATATCCTTATCTGGGGAGGGGGGAAAGCGGACAGCCGATAGTAATCTTAGGAGTAGATAGAACTGAAGAAGCGGTGGAAGTCCTTAATAAAAATTGGGTGCATACATTTGGTAAGGAAATATACGCCCTGTAACATTAGTCCTGTAATAAAGTAATAGCATCAGGTTTTTGCACTTCAATCAGTTGAGTTATTACGTCATTTATCGGTCCGAATCAATTATATCTAAATTGAGTCATGATCATCGATCCCTGTAAAGGCAATTCAATCATTGAACTTTTTTACTCTAGCATTTCATCGGTTAATATTTAATAACAGACTTTGCAACAATAGATGCTTTAAATATTAATTATGTAATGACACAACATTATGAATAGAGCCAAAGTATCGATAGTAAAAGCTGCCGAATATGACCTCGACTATGTATATTCTGCTGTAACCAAGAGCCTGGAGTTGCTGGGGAAGCTGGAAAATATGATTAAACCGGGCAGTAAAGTCTTCGTTAAAATAAATCATCTACCGCCACCATCACCTCCCGAAAGGGGAATTATCACTCACCCGGTTTTCGTGGAAGCGGTCCTGAAGCTGCTGAAACAGGTCACCGATGATATAACGGTTGGAGACGATATCGAATCTGATGGTGGAGAGGGATTCAAAATTTCAGGGTTCTACCAGATGAGCCAGAGAGCCGGAGTCAGATTAATCAATTTAAAGGAAATCGGCTTTATAGAAACAGAATGCAACGGCCATTTTTTAAAAAAGGTATATCTGTCCAGAGTTGCCCTGGATGCCGATATAATAGTGAATCTTCCCAAAATGAAAACCCATTCTCTAGCCATTTTTACAGGAGCCGTGAAAAATATGTACGGGGTAATACCCGACAGCCTGCGTAAAAGATTTCACGGCGAATATATGAGTAGTGAAGATTTCAGTCAAGTTTTAACAGATATTTTTTCTGCTATTAAACCGCATCTCAATATAATGGACGGAATTACTGCCATGGAAGGAGATGGGCCGGCGTTGGGAGATTTACGAGAGCCCGGAATAATTCTGGCCAGCCAGGATGCGGTAGCATTAGACGCTGTGGCGACCACGATAATCGGGCTTAATCCCATGAACATTTATACCACCAGGTATTCGTATGAGCGAAACTTGGGCATCGGAAATCTTCAGAATATCGATATACTGGGGGAGAGCGTAGCCAGCGTCGCTGTCCCTGACTTCAAATCCCCTGCCAGCGCTATCAATATACTGTCAAAAAGGGTACCCACAACTCTATCAAGATTTATATTACAGCAAATATCCCCCAGACCTCGATTAGTTGAGAGTTTGTGTACCGGATGTCAGGAATGTAATAAGATCTGCCCCACAAAAGCGATAACAATGAACGGTAATATTGCCAAGATTAATGAAGATGTATGCATAAAATGCATGTGCTGTCACGAGGCCTGCCGTTTTTATGCCATCAGACCAAGGCAACCGCTTTTGGGAAGCATAATCAGCTACTTTTATGAAATATACAAGAAGCTTACGACTCTAACCGGGCGGTCATAAATCCACTGATAACTTGATAACAAAAAAACAATTTAAGTCAACGAATATCGTAGTCTATTGACAAACCCTTTTTTCCATGTTAGCATTTTTTATTACCTAGCAATACTAGGTAAGCTGCTTAAATTACTCACATTGATTTCAGTTAATTAAGGAGTAGTATTATGTCGAAGGTAGCAATTATAACCGACAGCACCAATTGTCTCCCCAAAGAATTGTTAAGAGAGTACGATATTCGTGTGGTCAACTATCATTTAATCATGGATGGCAAAGATTATGTCGACCAGGTTGATATCACCCCTGAGGACTTCTGGAGGATGTTCAAGGACCTGAAGACAATACCTACTACCGGTGTACCCGGTCCCGGAGAATATGCGGAGGTAATGAAGGACCTGGCCAAATCCACTGATAGTATAGTTTGCATTAGTATCAGCGCAGCTCTAAGCGCCGCCTATAAATCGGCATTGGATGCCAAAATACAGGTGCTGGAAGAGCTTCCCCATCTTAAAATCGAGTGTATTGATTGTAATAATTGCGTTGGCGCTATGAGTTTTGTAGTCCTGGAAGCCGCACGCGCTGCTCAAGCGGGGAAAAGCCTTGATGAAGTCGTCAAAGCAGCCAACGAGGTGATCCCGAGGGTAAGATATACAGCGGTTTTCGAAACATTGAAGTACCTGATAAAAGGCGGTCGAGCTCCCAAGACTGCGTTTATAGGAGAGTTAATGAATATCAAGCCGATGATCGGCGTGGTCGATGAAACCGGATTGATTACTTCATTAGGAAAAGAAAAGGGCAAAAAGAAAGCGATGCAGAAACTGGTGGACCTGGTTAGGGACTATGCGGATGTAAATAAACCCTTGCATGTTGCTGTAAATTATACAAATAATATCGAAGATGCCGAGGAAATGAAAAGAATGGTTACCTCACAATATAACTGTGTCGAAGTTCTTATGAGTGACCTGACGCCCGTGATGGCAACCCATACCGGCCCCGCAATCGGCTTATCCTACTATACCTAATATAAATCGCAAAATAGAGTATATTTTATAATCTCTTGAGCACCCGGGTATAAGCATCCCTATTATGTTGCGGATTTTGCGCATTCATCGGCAAATCTGAAATTATAAGAGAATCCGAACTAACTATCGGTATATTAATCTTAAAAAAGTGACTCTTATAAACTTCTCCACCATTGACAGAATAGAATTCCATTAATACAATATAAGTAACAATAACTATTACTATTTAACTAATGGATAAGAAAACCAGGCAGAAAGACGCAATTTTAAAAGCTTTAAAAAGTACCGATTCGCACCCCACTGCTGACTGGATCTATACCGAAGTCAGGAAGGATATACCGAATATAAGTCTGGGTACAGTTTATCGCAATTTAAAACTGCTCAAGGGAAAAGGGGAGATACTGGAGCTGGACATGTGTGGCAACCTGAGCAGATTCGATGCACATACCGGCGATCACTATCATTTCAGATGTGATAATTGCCGTAGAGTTTTTGATCTTGATACGCCTGTAAATCCGGAGATTAATAAACAAGTAGCGATAGATACCGGATACAAGATCACAAATCACCGTCTCGAATTTCGCGGATTATGTAAAGAGTGTTTATAATTAGTCATATAATATAACCGATAACGGTAAAAGGAGCCTAACATGGCAAAAGCGGTGATTTCCCTTGATGAACAGCAAGTAACCAGACTGGAACAGGTAATAATTGACCGTGATGAAAAAGGGGCCTGGGAGATTTTATCTGAAATTAGAGCAAAAGTTAGAGCCGCTCAAAACACCAGATGTGGTATAGATAAGCTCAGAAAATATTAATTCCTACGATGATTCGAAACCATAATGCAAATATATCAACTGAAATGTGATTTTAGTCTCTTGACAAAGGTTATATATACAAATATAGTTATATTTACAGATAATATTTTCGGCTTGCAGTTAAATTTTATCACCTAGCGTTTCGGAGGGAGAATATAGCTGCAGTGAATGGCGGAAACGCTTATTCATTCAGGTAAATTCTGGGGTAGAGCTGTCTAGAGTCTTTGTCTGGCAGTTTTTTTATTTCTACTGAAATAATTACAGCAGCCAGAATCAAAAAAGTCAGAAG
>CAZEAR010000164.1:0-5287 GCA_964510365.1 uncultured Dehalococcoidales bacterium
GAAGACGTCGGCTATTGCAGTAATGCGTCCTGCAATTGGTATATTTTTTCCTTTTAGCCCTTCGGGATAGCCGCTTCCGTCCCATTTCTCGTGATGGGTTTTAGCTACAATCTCACCAAGTTTAATGAATTCAGCGTCGGCGCCCTCCAGAATACTGGCTCCGATAGTGGTATGCTGTTTCATGATTTCCCATTCTTTTGCATCCAGCTTCCCGGGTTTTAATAGTATATGGTCGGGTATCCCAATTTTACCGATATCATGCATGGGTGCAGCATATAAAATTGTTTCCACGGTAACATTATCCAGGCCCATTTTCCGGGCTACTGCAGCTGAATAATTGCTCATACGTTTTATGTGTGTACCGGTATCTTCATCTTTATATTCTGCTGCCCGGGATAGTCGATATATAGTATCCAGAGATGCATCTCTTATTTTCTCAAAAGCTTTCTTTAGCTCTTCGGTCCTCTTGGCAACCTCGGCTTCAAGCTCTTTCTGATAATTAATCATATGATCGTTGTAGGCCTTTACCTTTAGCAGTGAGGCCACTCTAGCCCTTACCTCCGTCTTATCAACCGGTTTACTTAAAAAATCATCGGCGCCGGCTTCCAGGGCTTTTACCCTGTCTTCGACTTCTCTGAGTGCGGTCACCATAACGATGGGAATCATACCGGTCTCTTTATTTTCCTTTAATCTTCTGGCGACTTCGTAGCCATCCATCTTGGGCATCATAATATCGAGGAGGATGACATCCGGCTCAAATTCACCCGTTTTTCTTAAAGCATCTTCCCCGTTACGGGCCAGGGCGACGTCATAGCCCAGAGGAATAAGCAGCGCTTCCATGAGCAGGAGGTTTGGCTCCTCATCGTCTACCACCAGAACTTTAGGTTTGCTGTCCATCGTTAGACTCCCGTAAAGATCGCTTCACATTTTCAAGAATATCGGTCAACTTTTGATAATGCAGTTTTTCTATTTTAATAGTATCACTTATTATTTTCTTATACTCGGGATTTTCGATAATCTGTTCGATCATAGTATACTTCTTAACTGCGGCATCTTCGGCGGCGATACTGTTTATCAATAGCTGTACCATGTCATTACTGTTGTCCATGGAGCAACTGGGGTATACAGGTTCTTCATCAAGCTGGTAAATATATTTTATCAGAATGCGGGCGTGTTCAAATTCCTGTCTGCTGAAATCCTCAAACAGCTTTGTAATATCTTTTTCCTTGATTCTTGCTGAATAGAACAGATAATTGGCCATAGCCTCATACTCCGAGGCTAGTTGTTCATTGAGGTATTTCTTTAGTAGTTCAGGCATGATTTCACGGACCTCCTTTCATTCATGGTAAAGGTAAAGTAACAACAAATCGACTACCCTTTTCCAGTCCTTTACTTTCGACCCGGATACTGCCGCCGTGTAATTCAACCATTCGTTTCGCCAGCGGCAATCCCAGTCCGGTGCCGGTGGTCTTATCCTGCAAACCACCGCTTACCTGATAGAATTCATCGAATATTCTGTCCCGGTCTTCCGGAGCTATTCCGATACCGGTATCTGTAACGCTGATGACAATCTCATTATCCTTATGTTCGGCTTCAACTGTAATAGTGCCGTTATCGGGAGTAAATTTAGTTGCATTGGAGAGGAGATTAAACATGACCTGACTAATTTTCCGCCTGTCTAAAGCAATTGTCAAAGTATCCATGTCGTTAGATATTCTAAGGTCGATAGTAAGACTATGCTTTGCAGCTTTTTCTTTTATCAGGGTTATGCTGCTTTCCAGAAGTTCTTTTATATTTACATCCGATAGCTCCAGTTCTTCTTTGCCGGCTTCGACTTTAGATAAGTCCAGAATATCGTTGATTAAAGACAGCAGATGCTCTCCGCTTTGCAGGATATTCTGGACATATAAAGCCTGCTTATCGGTAAGCTCGCCATAATATTTTTCCTGCAGAACTTGAGAAAATCCTATAATCGCGTTAAGAGGTGTACGCAATTCATGGGACATATTCGCCAGGAATTCGGACTTGGTGCGGTTGGCTATTTTAGCTGCAACAGCCTCGGTCTCAAATTGTTTGGCTAGTCGTTCTTCCGTAATATCTCTGAAATAACCACGGAATTTCTTACGCTCCGGATGATAATAAACATGTGCGCCGTATATTCTTTTGCCTGATGTAATATCTACATCGGATTTAATAATCCTGTCCTTGGAACGTCTTGACCTGGTTATAATTGAATTCATTGCTTGTGAAACCGGATGTTGGTCCAATTTATTAAGAAGATCGGGAAATGCTTTAAGGGCACCCGGATTTGCATACGTTATTTCCCCGTTTAGGTTGGTTTCAATGACCGGGTCCGGATTCAGCTCGGGGAATGAAGCTAGATTGGCGCGTTCCACCTGAAGACGCCGGCGTTGTAGATATATTGTAACCGGAAACCAGATCAATAGCGCCATAATCACCAGTGCTATGCCATATAAAGTCAGTAACCTGTTTCTAATTTCTCTCTGTACCGTATCTAAAGCCGTTTGAGAGGTATATGATATAACTTTCCAATAGTAATTCTTAATGCTGGGTGTCGGATACACCGTAAAATAGGTATATAGCCCGCTGGCAGTTTCGAGCTGCCCTGTTTCATTTTCGTTTAGCTGCTGCCATTCTTCAGGGAAATCATTGCTGAACTTACGATCGGTTTTATCGGGGAACATGAATCCCCATTCATCCTCCGGTTGAAGACTTTTAAGCCAGTAACCTTCTGAGTTAAGAATGATTAATTGACCGCTGCTCATCGGTGTTGACTGCAAATAATTCAGAAGATTTTTGGCCAGATAATTTAATATTACAACCCCGTGTTTGTTGCCCTTGCTATCGAAAACCGGCGTACCGAACCGTATTATAGGTTTGAATGGAACCTCGACCTTTTCATTTTCAACGTTCAAATCAAACGGCGATACATATATTTCACCTCGTTGCAGGGCGGAAATTTCATTAAAATAATAGCGCGCTTTTTTATGCTGCAGTTCATCCTCAGGGACTATTCGGGGATTGCCGCTATTGTAGTTCGCCCTCACTTTCTCCATGCCGCTTTCATCCAAATAACGTACCTGGTCATAGATTTCTTTTGCCTTCAGAAAAACAGTCCATTCTTCAGCTAATTCTTGTCCCCCGGAAAAATCACCAGTCTCACCTATTTTTATAAGCTCATTCTGTTCCGAAATAAAAATCAAATCCGACGCGATTAAAGCAAAAATATTATTTATGGTTGCCTTTTGATGGGTGATGTAGTCTGTTTCTTTTACTTTTATCAGATTTATCCGGTTTCTATTCTCAACGTTATAGATAGTAGTGAGTATCCCGCCGATTATTAACGTAAAGACCAGAAAAATCGGGAGGGACCATTTTAGGATGCTTCCGAAACTAATTTCTGTATTCTGACGCGTTTTTCGTTCCATCTATTTAATAAATGATGGCCGTGCTGAATTTATTTTTCTTATACCGATATTATATATATACCGCTCATATTATAATCTATGTCAATTCGATATGCATATCTGTAGTTTCGCTCCCCGATAGTGTTTTTACAGCTGTGGACAATTATATTCAGTTAGCTTATTCCATGAAATCTGTTAGTATATAGTCGAAGATAAATCGGAATCGGTAATGAATTCTGTTTGCAGTGAATGAAAACGGAGAATTAAATGGATTTATATAATCTGGTAAGGCACCGGAGCAGTATCAGAGATTTTTTAAACAGGCCTGTAGAACGGGAAAAACTGGACAAGTGTATTAAGGCAGCGAGACTGGCGCCATCGGCTTCAAATTCACAGCCCTGGAAATTTATAGTTGTCGATGATGAAATTGTGAAGGATAGATTGTGCGATGCCGCTTTTAGTGGTATTTATTCTTTCAATTCATTTTGTAAAAAGGCACCGGTTATAGTTGCTATAGTTTCTGAAAAGTCCCGGTTTTTAACCAGGATCGGAGCATGGTTTCGTGGAACGCATTTTTATCTCATCGATATCGGCATAGCCGGTGAACATCTGGTGCTTCAAGCTGAAGATTTAGGTTTGGGTACCTGCTGGATAGGCTGGTTCAATGAGAAAGGAATTAAATCTGTACTGGGAATACCCGGGGATAAAAAGGTAGACATCATAATAGCCCTGGGATACTATGACGTTCAGGGCAAAAAAACTATCCATAACAGAGAGCCTGTGGAAAACATCTCATCCTATAACTCCTATTGATCGGGAAGCAAGCTGCGATTCAACGAAAGTTTCAAATCATTTATCTGCGGAATAGACTTGTTGTTAGACTAAAGACTGTTAGAAGTTTACGCGCTTTAATCGAAGCAGTTTAGGAGTTGAATTCTTACCTATTAATGGAAGTTTAATATAGTTATGACCGCTGATTCTGGAATATGGCTATAGTCAATTAACCGGTAATAAAATGAATCAGGAATGCCATTATTCCCAGATACACCAGACCAAAATACAAATTAATTAGATACATCTTTGCCCTCGTACTTAGTTGCTCCTACATAATATATAACGGATAATATTTATATGAGGTTTACCGGGGAACGTATTTTGTATCAGGTTAATTTAAGTGGCAGCGCTCATAATGCTTCAGCCGGAATGCAGGTTATGGTTTTTGGGGATGGCCGAATATTTGGTTTAATATACCGATGAGGATGGCAATCGCTTTAGTAGGCATTTCTTGAAAATGTTAATATTAATAAAAGTAAAGAAACGAAAGCGAAGTCCGGATAACGGACAATAGAGTACAATGGAATATCTATATAGATTAAGGGGGATACATGATCGAACGTGTTCATGAACACATTATTACAGAGCTCCAGCAGAATACCCGTACCGATACAATTTTTATAATCACTGCAATTATACTTAACCTTATCACCCTCGGTATTAACTCCGGTATTGCCGGCGGATCTGATAGAGAGGGAACTAAGTGGATAGTGTTTTTTACATTTATTGCTCTGGTAATCGTAATTAATTTTGTTGCCGAAATCGGCATATTGAGGGGGAAACAGACCAGGATAAAGTTGATTACCGGACTGTTGAAAATGTATAAGGATAAAGGTGTGGAAGGGTACTATGATCCTACACTTCTAAGCAATTACAGCACCAGATACAACCTGTTTCTTCTCACAGCATTGTTTACCGGTATAATAGCCATAGTTGTTCCCATAGTTTTAACGTTTTAATTTGATTTGAGTAACAGAAAATACTGAAAAGTAAAATCTGTAACAAGTGATTATATATGGTAATAC
>CAZEAR010000165.1:0-5245 GCA_964510365.1 uncultured Dehalococcoidales bacterium
GAGATGTTCTACCAATTCATATTTCCGGCGATCAGCTGGTCGGTTGCATACAGAGGCCGGCTGGAGGCGGAGCGGAGGAGGACCCCAACCTTGTTCCACATAATTTATTGGAGAACTTAGTCGGACGGGCATCCGGTATAATGCCATTGAGACATCTTATAAGTAAAACAGGCAATGCTGAGGAAATCGACTACCTTCTAGGATGTGGAGAGGAGGCAGTTGGCGACCGTTACAATAGAGGAGGAGGGAACATGGCCAAGGCTATCGGAGAATTAGCCGGCTGTATTAACGCTACCGGCGCCGATATAAAGGCATTTTGTTGTGCGCCTGTCCATGCCATGGTTGTAGCATCAAGCCTTATCACGTCAGGAGTATTCAACGATGTTGTAATAACTGCCGGAGGCTCCTTCGCTAAACTGGGAATGAAATTTCAAGGTCATCTTCGCAGTGATATGCCGATACTTGAAGATATTTTAGCGGGGATTGCTATCTGGGTAAGCCGTGATGATGGTAAAAGCCCTGTAATCCGTCTCGATTCTGTAGGCAAGCATGATATAAGTTCCGGCTCCGCTCAGCAGGCGATTCTGGAAAAACTGGTTATTGAACCTCTCGACCGTCTGGGAATAAAGCTCACCCAGATAGACAAATATGCCACTGAGATGCATAATCCCGAGCTAACCGAGCCGCAGGGCAGTGGAAATGTACCCAGGACAAATTATCGTACTATAGGTAGCTTTGCTGTTCTGCGCAACGAAATCCCTAAAACCGAACTGGAACAATTTGTTAAGGTTCACGGTATGCCCGGCTTCTCGCCGACTCAAGGGCATATCGCATCGGCAGTGCCGGTTCTGGGACATGCAATAAGAAGAATGGCAAAAGGTGAAATGGACTATTCAATGTTCCTGGCAAAAGGCAGCCTTTTCCTGGGGCGAGTGACCCAGCTTTCCGACGGTATTTCATTCATATTAGAGAAAAACAGGGGAGAGAAGAAATGAGCATAGATCTAAACCGGGACAACTATGATTCTGAAGTGACAAAATCGAAAGGTGTGGTTATGGTTGATTTCTGGGGGCCGTTATGTAAACCATGTCTGGCACTTATGCCGGCGGTAGACAAATTGGAAGGAGAATATGCCCAAAAGATTAAGGTGGCAAAAGTGAATGCACAGGAAAACCGCATGCTCTGTGCTACCCTCCGAGTAATAAGCTTACCCTCTTACCTGTTTTATAAAGATGGGATTGAAGTAAACCGGCTTACCGGGGAGCACCTTACCGAAAAGGATTTAGAAAAAGCGATTAAGGAAGCATTATCTTAAATTAGTGAAGATTTGGAGGATATATTAATGGATTTAAAAGGAAAAAAAGTTATTATTATCGGCGAACGGGATGGAGTGCAGGGGCCGGCTATTGCAGCTTGTGTGGAAAGTGCCGGCGCTGAACCGCTACTGGTGCAGACCCAGTGTTTTGTTTGAACGGCAGCCGGTGCACTTGACCCGGAGGGTCAGGAGAATATTAAAAAGGTCGCCGAGCAGTATGGTAAAGATAATCTGGTGGTAATCCTGGGAGCACCTTCCGCCGATAGCGCTGAATTATATGCTGAAACTATGATCAACGGTGACCCGACATGGGTTGGACCTCTGGCCGGGGTTGCCCTGGGGCTACCTGTATATCACATTATGGAACCGGAAATTAAAGCCCAAATTGATCCTGCAGTCTACAAAGAGCATCTCGAGCTAATGGAGATAGCGCTGGAAGTGGACAAAATCTCTGAGGTTCTCAGCAAGCGACGGCAAGAAGCGAGCTGAATGCGACAAATATAGATTTATATTACAATATCCTGATGTACGTCCCTTATATGGTAAACGTGAAAATTGTGGTTGACACTACTACCACATCGTGGTATATATAATAAAAAAATATATGTAGATCCGCATTGATAATATTGGTAACAATAAAATCTGCGGGGAAAATCCCAAGGAGGGGCGAAATGAATGATAATCGCCGGGAAATGCCCATCAAGACATATCAAAAGTCAGATATTATTTTCAAAGAGAACAGCACGGGTGAAGAAATGTACATCCTGCGGTCCGGGAAGGTTAAGATTATCCTGAAAGATGAAAAGGGGGAGGTTGAGGTGAACACAATTGAGCAACCAGGCGAGTTTTTTGGTGAAATGGCTTTGATAGATTCCTCAATCCGCTCTGCTTCAGCAATTGCCGATGAGAACAATACTGAGCTTGAGGTATTAGATCGAGAAAATTTCCTCAAAATGATAAGAGAGCATCCGGAGTTCGCACTAAACATTATGCACGAACTATCTAATCGAGTGCGGTTGGGGAATATACTATACCTGGAAGTGATCGAAGGGGCTATGTCACCATATTGTCCCCGTAACTGTCTGAAGAAGACCATGAATGCGGTTACACGACAGGCGATATGTACATTCACCCAAGAGAGTAATTCAGAAGTTAAGAAAACTGGTAACTGGAAATGCAACGTCTGCAACTATATTTACATTCCCGAATTTGGTGACCCTAAAGCTGGGATACCTCCAGGAACTCCCTTCGAAGAGTTGCCCGATAACTGGAAATGTCCGGACTGCGGTAAACTAAAAAGCGCGTTTCAAAATATTGAAGCTTGCGAGTCATTACAAACGACATAAAGGAGACGATAATAACGGGAAAATGAAAACGTGGCTTGTATCATAAAACTGATTTTGTTAAATCACAAGTTAGTAGAACAGGAAAATTTAAACTTGCCACATCTTTAATTAGTGGAATCCCTTATCTCAATAAATGACTTTAATCAATCATAAAAAAAGTTCTTCTGAAGAAATCCCGGAGTTTATATAAAGATATCCCTTGGAGATTCACGGTATAATAACTGCTTTCAAGGGACGTGCATCAGGATTTTGACCGCCAACTAATTGAACTGCTTTCTCAGCTTCCTCAAGTGAAAACCGATGAGTGACTATTTTTTCAACTGCATATTTCCTTGATTTCACAATCTTAATAGCAGCTTCAACTACCTACCATAGAGTGTTCTTTTGCCATCATTAATCCTCTTTCCCGGTTACTTAATCAATTTCGTTGTGATGTAATTCCTGACAAAAATTTTACAAGTGATTTCATTATCATTAATACCTGCTTTGGGAATTCAACTACCCTCTACCTTTAGTATAAATTAGCCGACTGCTTGCATAGGTTCCAATACTGGAATAATAAAATCCAGCCCCAGTTTTTGAAGATTATCCTTAGATGGCAATCCTGTCTCTGTAAGTTGTAACATATGCACATAATGCCTCTTCTTTTCATCTTCAAACTCTTTCCTATCCCATACATATGTATTACCATACTTATCGGTAATAGGCTCATCGAAAGCCCGTGGGGGTAGATAATCGTCTCTAGCAGGATAATACCCTTCTCTCAGGCTAATGCACCTGTTGAAATAGTAATTTCTCAGCTTTATGTTATTGATATCATCGATGGTAAAGTTAAAGCCACAAGTCACCTTCAGAAATTGTCTAACTACCTCTTCATCGGTCCCCCATATTTTATTAAATGGTGGTGAGGCAAAGTAACAAAACGTTGCAGATTCGGTTAGTCCGGACCTGAGGCCGCTACCCATTCTTGCTCCATTGTGACTTGTAGCAAACGCCAGAGCACCCAATGCTTCTCCCATAAATAATCTGCCTTTATTTCGCAAATCATATGTCGGGCATGAACATCCATGAACTTCCCAGGCCAGGTACTCCGAGTCTTTTCCAAATATTGAATATGCCTGTCTATACCCATTGGCAAGCGCAGCAGGTGCCCTACCTTGCTGGTATGCTATCTTTATCAATAGCTCACAGCATGACTCTATATCACCCCATTTTAAATTAATGCCACCAAGGTCAGCTTTAGTGATAATACCGTGTTCATAAAGATCTATAGCCCAGGCAATTAAACCACCCAATTCTTCACCATCCATTCCCAATTCGTCAATTAATGCCGACATTTCCGTCATATCCTCATAACCTACCATGATATTGGCATTAAAACCACCGGTATTATCATGTCTGAGTTCTCCAGCAAAGACACCTTCGGGACTGTTCTTAAAGAAGGGCACTTTACAGGCTGAGGCACATCCGCTACAACCAACTGTCCAAACATGATACTTAAGCTGGTGTGCATAGGGATCGCTCTGTTCAACGATTTCGTGATAGCTTAGGTGGCTATTCTTTATACCTTCACCTCCCCCTCGCAAAAGGCTAGGCATCGATAATGTATGCCCCCATCGACCCTCGTTAATTTTATGCAACATTGTAATCGGGCTTGTCGCATATGTCCTGAACAGTTTCCATGCACCTAGATGGTCTACATAGAGCGGGCCCTTGGTACCGCGCACAGCGATAGCTTTCAATTTCTTGGATCCCATCACAGCGCCGCAACCCCATTTGGAAGCGCTGTGAATAAATTCAGTAGTGGCATTAGCGTATCTAACCAGATTTTCGCCGGCCGGACCGATCGAAAGTATACTGAAGATTTCCCCGGTCTCTTGTTTTAATTGCTCACTAAGTGTTACTTCAGTTTTCTGTTTCCACATGCCCCATAATTCCTGTGCATCCCTGATCTCTACTTTGTCATCATTGACATAAAGATAAACAGGACTGTCGGATTTGCCGACTATGAGAATGCCTGCATTATACTGAGTGCGTAATAACTGATCACCGAAATTACCTGAAACGGAGCTTCTGCCAGCCCACCCGGTTAACGGTGATATGAAACTCAACACTGTTTTAGTTCCTATAAGACCGGTAATCGGGCCGATTCCGACATGCAATACATTTTCTGCACCAAGAGGGTCCGCTCCTTGAGGTACTAAATCCCATATAAGTTTGTTAGCCAGGCCTCTCGCGCCAAGATATTTATTAACATCTTCAGTAACATCAATAACTCGACTAGTTTTACTGGTAAGATTAACTTCCAGTAGTTTAAAACTAATTTCAGTCAATTTTTCTCCTCCAATACGGTTCCCACATACTTTCTTTAGATAGCGGATATAACCTTTTAGCAATTAGTACTGCTTTTTGGTCAGCATGTTTACGTGCCATATCCCTTATCGGAGTTCCCCTATCGTCCAAATCTTTGTAGTATAGGGCTCCCGTAGGACAAACATTAACACACTGAGGATTTCGTCTGCCGGTGTTATTGATATCACATAAATCACAGACAAAAGGTTTAGGCGACAACACCGGATGATTT
>CAZEAR010000166.1:0-5241 GCA_964510365.1 uncultured Dehalococcoidales bacterium
TATCGGTTGAATATGCCGGGCTTAAGCGGTGAGAAGTACTATTGCAGTCGATCATTTTTCCGCAGGTACGCATATAATCTTGACCTCTGCCTCAGGGCGCGGGCGGGCGCTGCCTTCGCCGAAAAGCCGAAGCCCGTGGTAAATATACCATGCCCGGAATGCCCACATACCGTCCTCGAGGCAGATCTCCCTGATAATTTCATCGGCCTTCCGGCGGCATATCTTGTAGTCGAGGGCACTCAGCCGCATCAACTGGTAAAGGGCGTCATGCACCAGTGAGCCGCGCATGAAATTCCCGGTATCTATGGTCGGTCCGCTGGGGCCGTCCCAGGCATAAAACTTCTTGATGGTCAGGGCACCTTCCCGGGACAGCGATACAAAGCTGAAATCGATATCCTTTTCCGGCTTGATGTCGATTTGAATTACATATTCATCCATCAACTGGTACTTATATTTTCTCAGTCTCCGGTAGCAGGCCTGTCTCATATCGTCATCCTCCTCTATCATAAAATTGCGACCCCCGGTAATTGTTGGATACTACCTGTACGAACATTAGCTCATCGATACCGGTAATGTCAATAGGCCATTGTGCCGGACGTTGTATTCGAGTAAAATGAGTCGTTTTTACAGGTGCGCGGTAATATGGAAATACCTTTTAACAGATGGTATCCGGCCGTTGGGATCAGGAGGTCGAGGAGACAGTATGATCCCTCGAAACCGGTCCCCGATAATATATTACTGGAATTGCGCTCCGTTTGCGACGGGTTCAAGCCGTTTTCCTCTGCCAGGGCGGTGATGGTAACCGAGCATTGCGACGAGGTCTTCACGGGGGTTATCGGCTATTACGGCAAGATAAAATGTGCCCGCGCCTTCATCGCTTTCATCGGGGATATGGCCGACGACCACGTCCAGGAAAAGGTCGGCTATGTCGGGGAGGGTATAGTCCTGGAGGCGACCGCCCTGGGGCTGGCTACCTGCTGGGTGGGTGGGTTCTTCAAGCCTGATATGGTGGCTTCGCTGATCGAGCTTGGGGCCAATGAAAAAGTGCTGGGCGTCACCCCGGTGGGCTATGCCCCGGAGCGTGAGACCATCGAAGAGAGGCTTATGACCGGCTTCGGCAGTACCCATCGGCGCAAGCCTCTGTCCGCCCTGGTCACCGGGCTGGAGGCAAGCGAATGGCCTGAGTGGGTCAGGAAAGCCCTGGAAGCGGCCAGGCTGGCGCCCTCGGCCGTAAACCGCCAGCCGTGGAGCTTTAACGTCGAACCCGATTCCATCACCGTCTCCGTCAGGACAAAAGGACCTGAATTTGCTGTCTCCAAACGCCTGGACTGCGGTATCGCCATGCTGCATATCGACGTCGTCGCCCTGAGCAGCGGCGTATCCGGCAAGTGGGAATTCCTGAAAAGCCCTCTGGTGGCAAGGATTTCTGTAGCTTAATCTTAGACTCGAAAGGGTTGAGGCCTTGGTAAAGTTCCCCTGTGGATAGTTGAATGACTGCTTCATTCAATTGTGGTTATCGATGGCAAACGTTAAAGGCATTATTATATGGGATTGGAATCTGCAAGTTGGGAGTCACGGTTGATATAAAAAGAACAGGAATTACTAGAAGGTAGTTGACAATAAATATGAATGTTTATATCATTGACGTTGGTCGGTTTAGTATACATAATGCATATTTAATAGGAGGATTAAATGTCTTCTTTTCCTTACTTAACTAATGCAGCGAAAATAAAACCATTTCTTGATCATATACAAAATGCCAAAGTGCCAACAAAGATTACATATAATTATTTAGAATTAGCTGGATTTAAATCTAAAAATGATCGCCCTATAGTATCACTTATGAAATATTTAGGGTTTCTAGATAATTCTGGTATTCCTACGGATAGATGGCGAAGATATCGCGATAGGAAAAATTCGGAAACTGTATTAGCGGAAGCAATAAAGACAGGATATAGTGATTTATTTGGTATGTATGATGACGCGTATAATAAAGATAATGAAACATTGCATAGTTATTTTAGTTCTGCCACAAATGTTGGTAAGTCAACTGTTGATTATATTGTCCTAGCATTCAAAACGTTATGTAAATATGCCGATTTTGAATCGATATCAGCTGTTACTACTAAAGCAAAAGCTGAAATTCCTGTGCTATCAATCAATGAGGAAAAACCAGGAGTTAAAATATCTCCAAGTTTGCAACTAAATATAGAGATACATATTGCTGCAGATACTACAGATGATAAAATTGAAACTATATTCAAGAACATGAGGAAATATCTACTCAGCAATGAATAAAAATCTAGTTAGTTTGAATAATATACGAGTTTTTATAGATACTCTTCCTGAAGAGTTGAGTAATAAATATAAAAAGGTCCTATTGCCAGAAACTTTTACAGATGACATTATTCCATTTGAACTTTATAGAGGAACTCGACGTAATATAGAAAATATAGCTGATCAAATTAATAAATCATTTCACTACGGAATTAATGATGGTACTGCTGTTCTTATGCGTCGCCTTATTGAAATGCTTTATATTCTAGCCTTTAAAAATATCAACCAAGAGGATTGCATTCGTGGTACTGATGGGAATTATATGCAGCTTTCTGGAATTATTAATCAGGCAATTCAGAACAGGCAGTTAGATTTATCAAGAAATGCCAAGGAATATTCACGTGTCTTTAGAGAGCAAGGTGGTTTGTCTGCCCATAATCTTTTTCATAACTGCAGAAAAAAAGATATTGAACTTATTCAACCTAAATTTCGTGTGCTTGTTGAAGAATTATTATATAAAGCTGGCATTTTGTAATAAATAACCTAACTCTCATAGTATCTCTAAATTGTTTAATAAAATTATCTCATGTTGTATTATGATATTCTAAAAGAATATTTTGCATAACTTTCAGGTTAATAATGCTATAAGCGGCCCGCAAAAATGGTGTATAATTTACAAGTAGTAAGCTGTATAAGTTATATCAAGTTATCGTAGCTGATGGAATGGATTATATAAAATGACTCAAGGAAAGAAAAAAATTTCTTCTAAAACAAGACTTGGAATTAGAGCTGCAATGACACATAAGAAGATGAGTCCTGATAGAGTTCATGTATTATCAAGAGATAATCGATGGGCAGTTAAGCGTGAAGGCTCACAAAGAGCATATAGGATATATGGGAAAAAAGAAGATGCCATACGAGAAGGAAAATCTTTACTTGCAAGTAAGGCTGCTAGAAGTTTAATAGTACATAACAAGGATGGGAAGATAGCGGATTGGGAAAATAGACGGAAAATTTCTAAAAAGTAGGAACTAAGATAATAACGATAGATTTGTAATATATATAGGCAAACAGAATATGAAAGCCGAGTATAAAGGCTTCAATAATAATATATTTATAAATTGTCCGTTTGATGAGGAGTATAAGCGGTTATTACAAGTATTGCTATTTACGATTATTGATTTTGGATTCGAACCTCAAATTACACTGCAGACCTCTGATTCAGGAGAGCAGAGAATAACCAAAATAAAAAAATTCATTAAAAAATCTCGATACAGTGTTCATGATATTTCAAGAATAGAACTATCACCTCAAACTGAACTTCCAAGGTTTAATATGCCATTTGAACTTGGTTTAGATTTAGGTTGTAGGGAATATGGAACAGGAAAATATAAACAGAAAAAATGTCTGATTCTTGATACAGAACAATTTCGCTATCAACAAACACTATCTGATGTAGCGGGAAACGATCCAAAAGCACATAAAAATGACCCAGAAACTTTATCCCGTCGCGTACGTGATTGGATGATAGAAAACACGAATAAGCAGGCCAAGTTTGGTAGCGAAGTTTGGGATCGCTTTAATACTTTTGACAGTCATCTTCTAGAAGTTGCAAAACAGAAGAATCTTACACAAAGAGATATTGACGAAATGCCTATAAAAGAATTCATATTAATTGTTAAAAATTGGGTGAAGAACAATCCTTGAAATAACCTGCCTTTAATATTTCCCGTTCTTATCATGTGTTGCCAACATCTGCCGCTGGTGCTACCATATTTTAAATGTCGACTATTCCGTTGTTCCAATGTTATCCACTTTTAAGTGAGAAGCTGCCATATATATCGCTGGGGAGCCATGCTGGAATAGCACTTAGGGAAATTATGCGGCAGAGGGCATAAAATGAAGATAGATAAGTCGAAGTGGCTGCCGGCCGCGGCTATAGCGGCATCGCTGGGCTGCCTGTTCCAGATAGCCGGGCTGATAAGATACCTGGGCAGACTGCCGCAGGACTGGATAGGAATCACGCTCTATTCTGCCTCCATAATTGCCTTCGCCGTGGCTGCGCTGGGATTCTATATACAGTGGAGGCGCCGGTAACAGATATGCCCGCGGCAGCAGCCGGAGCGGCAGCACTGCGGCCTCGATACGGGCATATTGCTATAGGCGATATGATGTATTATCATTCAGTTATATAAACGGCAAACGGTATTTATTAGAGGAGGTATCAAATGCCATCGATATTTAAAGCTCTATCGACAATAACCGCCTGGGTACTGTTCATCTTCGGGCTGCTGAGGTTGCTAATAGGCCTGGTCATGGCGGTTACCACCGGCCCGCGGTCGCCGGAGCTGGCGGTTTATCTCGATTTCACGGTCGCTATCGCAGCCATGACACTGTCGGTGGTGGTGATGCTGCTGAGAAAAAAGCTGGAATAACCCGTTAGCCGGCTTTTAACCGGTTTTAGAGCCATACGGCCTTTCGCCGGGTAAAGGTTACTTTACTCCAGAAAATCTTTGATCTTGCGACTGCGGCTGGGATGGCGGAGCTTCCGCAATGCCTTGGCCTCAATCTGGCGAATCCTCTCCCGGGTGACGTGAAACTCCGTGCCTACTTCCTCCAGAGTACGCGATCTTCCGTCCTCCAGGCCGAATCTAAGCACCATAATCCTGCGCTCGCGCTCGGAAAGCTCGTCAAGCAAATTATGAAGCTGCTGTTTGAGCATCGACCTTGAAGCTTCGTCGGCCGGTGCCATACTGGAACGGTCCTCGATAAAATCGCCGAGGAAACTGTCTCCATCATCGCCGATAGGCGCGTCTAAGGACATCGGCAAGCGGGACAGTTTAACGATTTCCCCTACTCTTTCCGAGGAAATATCCATGCCTTGGCCGATTTCATCATAGCTCGGCTCGCGCCCGTATTCCTGGCTTAAGCGGCGGTTTGTCCGGTAAAGCTTATTGATATTTT
>CAZEAR010000167.1:0-5239 GCA_964510365.1 uncultured Dehalococcoidales bacterium
CATGAGGACCGGTGTGAACACCTATTACAGCACCTACTCTGGATCTGTGGATGCGTTCTTTGGAAACCGATTCACCAAGCCTTTCAATCAGTGACTCCAATTCATCAGGAGTGGTAGCATGCTCAACAACCATACTTTCAATTTTAGGGAAGCCTTTGACAAAGTTTACCAGGTAATCTACGGCCTGTGCCCTACTGCGTGCTCTACCAAAAGGAGCGACTTCACCATCTTTTAATCCCAGAATGGGGTGAATCTTTAATAACCCTCCCAATAAAGCCTGTGCCTTGCCAATGCGGCCGCCCTTTTTTAAATACTCCAGTGTATCAAATACCATACGAGAATGTACTTTAGGAATCGACTTTTTTACCAGTTCAGTGATTTGATCCAGATTAGCGCCTTTCTTGGCCGCTTCCAGCGCTAAAAATATTAAATTTGTCTGTGCGCCGATCAATTGTTCGGAGTTAATTACCTCAATACGGCAATCTGTTTCCATCATCGCTTTTGCCTGAATAGCACTTTCGCCTACAGCACTGATCTTACTGGATGCCATTATAGCAATAATTTCATTGGTCTCTTGGGACAACCTGGTAAAAAGCTCAACAAATATTCCGGGAGGGGGTGCGGATGTTGTAGGATGAACATTACTGCTAACAAGTTTCTGATAGAATTCATCGGTTGTAAGATCAATACAGTCTCTATACATTTCAGATTCGCCGAAATGTACATTTAAGGGAACAACGTCAATACCAAGTTCTCTGGCATATTCCGGCGTGATATCAGAAAGACTATCAGTAACAATCTTTACCACAAATTCCTCCTTTTTATATTATTCTAACGAAACAATATAATGGTAATGGGGTTGCCCCCCACTAACCATTTCTATTTGCTTACCAGCATATTTATCCTGTATTTTTTGGCTTACCTCTTCAGCCTGCTTCTCCTCGATATCCTGTCCATAATACAATGTAACCACTTCAGACGACTTAATCCCTGCTTTATCAAGCGTTTCGAATAATACATCTGAGATATCGTCCCCTGCTGAAACCAAATCCTTATCGTCAATTACTCCTATAGCCTGCCCCTCCTTAATATTCAGCCCATTTATCTTGGTCGTGCGTACCGATCTGGTAACCTCTACGGTTTTTACCATATTCATAGCTTCTTCCATAGACTGAGAATTTTCTTCCAGATTTCCCTCAAAATTAAAGGACAGGAGAGCGGCTACTCCCTGGGGGACAGTCCTTGTAGGTATTACAGCAATTTTCTTGGGGGTTAACTGTTCAACCTGAGAAGCCGTAAGTATAATATTTTTATTGTTCGGTAGAATGATAACTCTTTCCGAAGGAACTGATTCCACCGCCTGAAGTACTTCTCTAACGCTGGGATTCATGGTCTGTCCGCCGGCAACCACAGCAGTTGCTCCCAGACTTTTAAATACTTCACTCATTCCATCGCCGGAGGCGATAGCTATAACAGCAATATCGATTGACGGCTGTCGTTCCTGCTGCATCTCAACAAATCCTTCGTGCTGGTCATCCATATTCTGGATTTGTATATGATGCAGAGTACCTAAAGAGGTAGCATATCTTAAAATAACACCGGGATCGTATGTATGAATGTGAACTCTAACATTATTGCTATCACCGGCAACAACTACCGACTGTCCGTTTGTTTCCAGCCTTTTTCTTATTTTATCCGGATTCAGTTTCTGTCCTACAAGTAAGAAGTTGGTACAGTACCCGTATGGTTCTTCCTGCTCTATGGGCATACTGGGCAACTTAGTACTGGCCGGCAAACTCGCTGCTACGAGCTGTGGCTTGTGATATTCCATTTCTTCAGTTTCTCCCTTTAAGAACCTGAGTGCTCCCTCAAGAAGTACATATAAACCCTGCCCCCCCGCATCGACTACTCCAGCCTCTCGCAATACAGGTAATAATAAAGGAGTTCTGGCTACGGACTCTTTGGCTTCATTTACCGCAATTTCCATAACGGCAGCAAGATTATCGGGATGAGATTTAGTATAAGCCTCAGCCGCAGCCGATGCATCCCTGATCACCGTCAGAATAGTTCCTTCAGCAGGTTGTGATAAACCTTTATAGGCGGCATGTGATGCCTCAACCAGCGCTATAGCAAAATCACTTCCGTTAATTGCGTCTTTCCCATCAAGACCTTTTGCCAGACCGCGGAAAAATTGAGATAGTATAACACCTGAGTTCCCCCGTGCTCCCATTAGAGCACCCTGGGCCATCGCTTTGGCTACATCAGACACACTGTTAATCGAAGCACGATCGGCTTCCTCTAAGGTCGAGCGCATAGTAAGCAGCATATTAGTACCGGTATCACCGTCCGGCACCGGGAAAACATTGATGGCATTTACATCGGGGACACTTTTTTCCAGCCAGCTGCTACCCGCACTAAACATATCCTTGAATTCACGCCCAGTGCAAGTACTAATACTCCTCATTCTCCTCCTTTGCTAAATCGTGCAATTGTGATATCATTTTACTACCTTTGTCAAATTTACATTGCTATAAGGGAGGGCAAATTTGGCCAGAACATGTGAGTTTTGTGGAAAGAGAGTTAGATTCGGCAATGCAGTTAGCCATTCTAAACAACATACTAGACGCAGTTGGTTGCCTAACATTCAACCAGCCACTCTTAACATTGATGGAAAACCCAAACGGGTAAACATATGTACAAGATGTCTGCGCAGTTATCATAAGGTTAAATCTTAATCCAGATAGACAGATTTTCCCGATTTAATATCTCCACAAACTATAATATCGACCTTTTTTTATTGCTTTAAATGCGTGTGTATAATTTTATGATTCGACTATTCTTCTGGCACGAGAAATAGCTGATTTCACCTGCTTGGCAGAAGTACCTCCATAAACATTTCGGGCATCAATAGAGGTTTTGACATTGATATCAAACAGGTCCTTTTCGAAAAGCGGTGAATAACTGCGGTATTCTTCCAGTTTCATTTCTTTTAAGCTCTTTTTATTCTTTATTGAATATTGAACCAATTCCCCCACCACAGCATGTGCCTGCCTGAACGGTAATCCTTTTTTCGCCAAATAGTCAGCTAAATCAGTGGTTAGAATAAAATCATTGTTGACTGCCTTATTCATCCGGTCTTTATTAACGGTTAAGGTTTTTATCAGTTCGGAAAATATCGAAATTACGGAGAGAAGAGTATCAACTGTATCGAAAAAGCCCTCTTTGTCCTCCTGCATATCACGGTTGTAAGATAGCGGTAAACCTTTCATCATGGTCAATAAACCTGTAAAGTTACCGTATATCCGGCCTGTCTTCCCCCGTATTAACTCTACAATATCGGGATTTTTTTTCTGAGGCATAATGCTGCTGCTGGTCGCATAGGCATCGTCTATTTCTATAAAACCAAACTCTGAAGACGACCAAAGAACAATCTCTTCCGCCAGGCGGGATAAGTGCATTATCGTTATGGAAGCGGCAGACTCATAATCCAGAATAAAATCTCGGTCTGAAACGGCATCAATACTGTTTGAACTAATCTGGCTGAAACCTAGCTCTTTAGCTACAAAATCACGATCTATCGGGTAGGTAACACCTGCCAGAGCTCCGCTGCCCAAAGGCATGACATCGACCCTTTTTAAACAGTCGTTGAATCTATCGATATCCCTTTGAATCATCTCAAAATAAGCCAGCATATGATGAGCGAAAAGAACCGGTTGAGCCTGCTGCAAATGAGTATAGCCGGGCATAATTAATTCGCTATTAGCTTCAGCTATATCCAATAAAACCTGTTGAAAACCACGAAGTTCCTTTATGGTCTCAGATATCGATTCTCTGGTAAACAGGCGCATATCCAGAGCTATTTGGTCATTTCTTGACCGGGCTGTATGCATTTCACCGGCAACGTCGCCAATTTTTTGGAATAACCTATTTTCAATATTCATATGAATATCTTCCAGTTCCTGGCTGAATTCGAATCTTCCCTGCTCTATTTCTTCAAGAATCGAGGTAAGCCCCGATATTATCAAATCAGCATTTTCCTGTTTAATTATGTTCTGCCTGCCCAGCATTTTGACGTGAGCTATACTTCCGGCAATATCCTGACGATATAGCCGCCAGTCGAAGGGAATAGAGGCAACAAATCTCTGGACCGATTCATTGGCCTGCTTTTGAAATCGGCTACGTAATAGCTCTCCCACCTAATTCACCAAAATATAACTTGACATTATTTATCTACTTTAATCAGTCATCGACCGATACCGGAAAACAGTCCAATTATGAATTTTTCCTCTTCTTGTCATCATTAGTTCCCTGTGCTTTAGACTGAATTCTGGCCGGCAGCCCCCATATATGAATAAAGCCTAAAGCAGCACTCTGGTCATAAACATCACCTTCATCGTATGTAGCCAGGCTGAGGTCATAAAGAGACGTCGGCGACTTTCGGCCGACCACTATACAATTCCCTTTTAATAATTTGACTCTTACCACTCCCTTTACATACCTCTGAGAGCTTTGGATAAAACTATCCAGGTCCTGACGGAAAGTAGTAAACCATAGTCCGTTATAAATTATATCAGCATAATCAATAGCTACTATCTCCTTAAAACGTAGCTGCTCCTTAGACAATGTCATTGATTCCAACGCTTTATGGGCTTTAAACAAAATGGTAGCAGCCGGAGCTTCATAAGATTCTCTGGACTTTATACCCACCAGTCTGCTTTCTATATGGTCGATTCTACCGATACCGTGTTTACCGGCCAGCACATTAAGCTGCTGTATCAAACTGATGCAGTCCACTATGCTGTTATTCAAACTAACCGGAATCCCGTTTTCAAATCCTATCTCCAGATAATCCGGCTCATCAGGCGTTTCGGCTATGGGTCTAGTCCAGACATAGGCGTCTTCAGGCGGTTCCACCCAAGGGTCCTCCAGAACACCGCATTCAATGCTTCTTCCCCAAATGTTCTCGTCAATTGAATAAGGGCTTTTAACCGATATTGGTATGGGAATGTTATGTTTTTCGGCGTATGCTATGGTCTCCTCCCTGGTCATTCCCCACTCCCGGGCCGGAGCTAATATCTTTAAATTCGGACTCAGTGCGATAACACTGACATCAAAACGAACCTGATCGTTGCCTTTGCCGGTCGAACCGTGTGCAACTGCCGTGGCCCCTTCTTGATTAGCAACATCGACCATAAGCTTGGCTATTAGAGGTCTTCCCAGCGCGGTAGCTAAAGGATAC
>CAZEAR010000168.1:0-939 GCA_964510365.1 uncultured Dehalococcoidales bacterium
CCTGGGTAAACTGGCCAGGCAGCTTATGGAAGGGCAGATAAACAGCATACATATTGAATACAGTGGCGAAATCGCAAACTATGATACTACTGCTGTCAAAGCCTCTATAATAGGCGGTTTGTTGGAAGGAATGACCGAGGAGAGGATAAATCTGGTAAACGCCACATTTATCGCTTCACAGCGCGGTATCAAGATAGTCGAAAAGAAGGAAGCCGTATGCAGGAATTATTCCAGCCTGATTACCCTGGAAGTTATCACCAGTGAAAGGACGACTACCGTTGCCGGGACATTATTGCGTGATGAGCCCCATATCGTACGGGTAAATGACTTCTGGATAGACCTGGTGCCCAAAGGCGGTTATTTCCTTTTCAGCGACCATCGCGACCGGCCGGGACTCGTAGGTGCCCTGGGCAATATCACCGGCAAGGCCGAAATAAACATCAGCTCCATGCTGCTGGGACGGCTTCAGCCCAGAGGCCAGGCGCTCATGATTCTGGCGCTGGATGAGCCCTTCTCTGAAGAGCAGATGCAGGAGATACTGGCCCTGCCCGATATTTATACCGCTAAAATGGTCAAACTATAGCTTGTCACAAATTGCATCCCCGTAATATAATCTCCTTAAATTAAGTCGTCCGTGAATTTATCTATCAATGTAAAAGGAGGTTGGCATGCAAATACTGGTTGCGCTTATTTTCCTGGCGGTATGGTTATTGATCCTGTGGATGGGCTCTATCGCCCTGGAGGCTACCGGCCTGGAACGCTCCAAGTCCCGCTTCCAAGCTCTATCGGCATTGACCGGCACCGGTTTTACTACCACTCAGGCTGAGGCAATAGTCGAGCATCCCAAACGGCGGCAAATAGTCACTTATCTTATCTTCCTGGGCAATACCGGCATAGTTGCCTTTATTATTCTGGTTGTTATGTATGCCCGCAGCGGGG
>CAZEAR010000168.1:949-5087 GCA_964510365.1 uncultured Dehalococcoidales bacterium
TTCGTAGTTGTTTTGCTATTTATAGCCCTGTCCTTCTGGCTGAGGCTGATAGACAAGCTGACCGATGCCTTCCTTAAAACAAAAGTAAGAGGCTATAAAACATCCGGTCTGACGATTGAAAAGGTAATTCACCGGACCGGCGATTATTCCCTGGTTCAGATTGTGGTAGGCGAAGGCTCCGGCATCGCCGGCTCAAACCTGAAAGATACCGATTTTAAACGACATGATACCGCCGTGCTAGCAATCGAAAGAGGCGAAAAAACGATTGCTCAGCCGGGGCCTGAAGAACAGCTGCAGGCCGGAGACCGCCTGCTCTGCTATGGTAAATCGACAGATATTAGTGAAATAGCCGGTAACCGTTAAAAAAAGCGGCGTTTATGTTGGACAAGCGATTATCTTATTGCTATACTAAATGACCCAGATGAGTCTAAAACTTTGGTTTCTAGAGACAAGGCCGCATTTTTTAATTCTTTCTGTAGTCTTAGCATTTCTCGGCACCAGCATTGCCTGGTATGACGGATACATTCATATCGGCCATGCCGTGCTTGCTTTTATCGGCCTGCTGTTATGCCATATCAGTGTCAATGTATTGAATGACTACTATGACTATAAAAGCGGGCTGGATCTTAAGACCAGAAGGACTCCTTTCAGCGGCGGCAGCGGCTTGCTTCCTGCTACTTCTCTCAAACCGGGTAGTGTATTCAAGTTCGGCTTAATCTGTTTCATTCTGGCTATACCGATAGGTATCTATTTCATTATAGTGAGCGGATTGCTTCTATTGCCTCTATTGTTATTAGGAGCAATTTGTATTCTCCTTTATACTCCCGTAATAACCAGGCGAAGGTGGCCTGAGTGGGCTCCGGGAGTCGGCCTTGGGATATTACCGGTTTTGGGGGCTTATTTTGTTCAGACCGGTGAATACACATGGCCTGCTGTAATAGCCGCGGTCCCATCCGGTATCCTGGTGCACAATTTACTTCTGTTAAATGAGTTCCCCGATGCCGAAGCTGACCAGGAGGTAGGTAAAAAAACCATGCCTGTTACTATGGGTAAAAACAGGGCGGCAATAGTCTATTCCGCACTTAACATATTAATATATGTTTGGATAATTGTCTGGGTTGTCTTAGGAGTAATGCCTCTTTTTACCCTGATAGCTTTGCTGACGATTCCTTTCGCTGTTAAAGCGATTAAAGGCGCCTTAAATTATCAGGAAATGAGTAGTCTTATGCCAGCCATGGCTAATAATGTTCTTATGATACAGATAATTCAGCTTCTTTTGGGCATCGGTTATATTCTGGCAAAGATATTCGGCCAGTAGAAACTGATAATGACCTTCACAGCTCTGCAATTTCTGAACACAAGGAGACAAATGTGTCAACCGATTTGATTTTACTTCATGCACCCAGTGTGTATGACTTTCGCAAAAAGACGATACTTTATGGACCAGTAAGCGATCTAATTCCTCCATCCAACGTTTTTGAAATGTACCCTATCGGACTTACCAGCATCGCAGAATATCTCGGTCGTTTCGGTTATCAAACTCGTATAGTTAATCTTGCAGTTCGAATGCTCAGAAACTGGAAATTTGATGCTGAAAAAATGATCCGAAATTTACGGGCGCCGGTATTCGGTATCGACTTACACTGGATGGTACATTCTCATGGATCTATAGAAGTAGCCAGGCTGGTGAAAAAATACCATCCCGAGGCAAAGGTGATATTCGGCGGGCTTTCATCGTCTTATTTCTATAAAGAGCTACTGACATATCCTGAAATTGACTTCGTGCTTAGAGGGGATTCTACGGAGGAACCATTCCGGCAGTTTATGGACTGCTTGAAGAACAGGGGAGATCTTTATTCTGTACCCAATCTGGTCTGGCGGGATGAAAAGGGGGATATACATGAGAATCCTTTTACATATGTTCCAGGTGATATCGGCGATGTGATGGTCAATCATTATGGTACTGTGCTGAGTTCTATAATGAAGTACAGGGATATTATCAGCTATACTCCGGTCAAAGACTGGCTCAGTTATCCCATTACTGCATCTCTCACCTGCCGGGGTTGCACTCATAACTGTATTATTTGTGGAGGGTCTGCTGCAGCCTTCCGGCATTCTTATAATCGGGATAAAGCCGTATTCCGTTCTCCTGAATCTGTAGTTCGTGATATAAAGAATATTTCACGTTTTAGTAACGGCCCCATATTTATTCTGGGAGATTTGCTTCAACCGGGGGAGGACTATGCCAACGAAGTACTGGATTTGCTTAAGAGCAACAGGATCAAAAACCAGTTTTTTCTTGAGGTATTTTATCCGGCCCCGAAGTATATTCTGAAGAAAATGAGCGAGGCCTGCCCTAATTTTTGCCTGCAAATTTCCCCCGAAACGCATGACTATGAAATCAGGAAGATAATCGGCAGGAACTATACTACTCCTGATATGGAACAGATGATAGCCGATGCTCTGGACGTTGGTTGCGGTAGATTCGATATGTTTTTAATGATCGGGTTACCGCAGCAAACCCGGCAATCTGTTATGGATACCATAGATTACTGCGATCACTTATTGAGTAAATTCAATGGGGACAAGCGTCTTTCTTTCTTTATATCTCCGCTGGCACCTTTTCTTGATCCCGGCAGTCTGGGTTTCGAGCATCCTGAACGTTACGGCTACCATATCTTATTTAAAACCCTTGAGGAGCATCGTCAGGCTTTGGTGACGCCGGTCTGGAAATACTCCATGAACTATGAAACGGATTGGCTGACTCGTCAGCAGAATGTCGATGTATCTTATGAAGCTATTCTGGGTCTTAATCGGCTCAAACTTAAGTACGGTATTATATCCGAGCAGATGGCGAAGACAAGTGAGCACCGTATCACGGCAGCACGGGAGATGGCATATCGGATAGACGATTTAATATCTAAAGGTGATCAACAGGGCATCTCTGATTTGAAAGAGCGTATAGATGAAATTAACATGTTTCCTGTAGCTGAGAAAATCCAACTTGAATTATATACTCCGTTTATTAAACTCAAGCCGCTGAGGGCACTTTGGTCATTGATAACAGGGCGATAGATATCAGTTATAAGTTAGAGAGATCGAGGCGTGTCAAAGAAGCGATTGGATACCTTACTGGTTGATAGGGGACTGGTTGAAAGCAGGAGTCAGGCCCAGGCATTGATTCTGGCTGGAAAGATTACTGTAAACGGAAAGGTCTGGTCTAAATCAGGGAATCTGGTAGATGAAGGTTCTGTTATAGAGGTAGCTCAGAAGCAGCCTTATGTAAGTCGCGGCGGTATTAAACTGGCACATGCTCTGGATGAATTCCGGATCGATGTTGATTCACTAATAGCTCTGGATATCGGAGCTTCCACCGGCGGTTTTACGGATTGCCTGCTGCAAAGGGGCGCTAATAAAGTCTATGCTGTAGATGTGGGCTATGGCCAAATAGACTATGGACTGAGACAGGATCCTAGAGTGGTAGTGATGGACAAAACAAATGTACATCACCCGTTTTCTATCCCGGAAAAAGCGGATTTAGCAACTGTAGACTTATCTTTCATTTCGGTAACCAAGGTTGTTCCGAATATTATGGAACATTTAAATGAGTCGGGGCGCTTAATCATTCTACTGAAACCTCAATTTGAGGCTGAAAGGGGCGAGGTTGGTAAAAAGGGTGTAATAAGAGATCCCGAGATTCACGCTCGTGTTCTGGGTAGATTTATTTCATGGGTGGTGGAATACGGTCTGAGATTAGGCGGTCTGATCGCTTCGCCCATCCTCGGTGCCGAAGGAAATAAAGAGTTTTTGATATTGCTATATAGATAAAATGCGGCAAACAGAGATTTGTTTTGAAGCTGATAACATCCGGTTAGCCGGCAATTTATTTATCCCGGAAAACGGTAAGCCGTCAAATGCTGCTGTATGTATTTGCCATGGCATCCCTGGTTTAGCCAATAAACCGGATCAAGGAGGATATACCGTGCTGGCCCGGAAATTCTGTTCTGCCGGATTTGTGACTTTGATCTTCAATTTCAGGGGAACGGGGAGGAGCGAGGGGAATTTTGATCTCGTGGGTTGGAGCCGGGACCTGGAGGCAGCTATTGATCTCTTATATGAACGCAGTGAAGTAGACAGG
>CAZEAR010000169.1:0-5086 GCA_964510365.1 uncultured Dehalococcoidales bacterium
GCCTCATGATGGCGCCGCCGTGAATATTCCCGGCTACGTTAACATCCTGTATGCCCATTATCTGTGCTGTGGTGATGGTGCTTGACTTGACTGTTTTCCCACGCATTGCTGACACTCCTCAATGATTAAATTCAAAAAACCAGACTCGATATTACTATAAAACAGCATAGTTTGCCAATGTCGGCTTTACCGATTTGATTACCGGCCCGGATTAAAATCAAAAGATTGACGGCAATACCGACTGCACGAAAGTTTATCTGATAATTTGATTTGTTGATTCCTGAGGTTATCATTCTACCTGTAACTTGATATAGAATGTAGTATACTGGTAACCTGATAGGCAACAGGTTTTAAGAAGGGACATAAATGGGGAAAATACGGTATCCGATTATACTGATATCAATTTGTGTGCTTCTCCTGCTTTCGTCAGGAGCCAAGTGTGCACCGGAAGAAGAATCCAAAACCCAGGAATATTCCGGAGCACAAGAACATCTTGAATTGGGCAATAGTTACTACGAACAGGGCAAGTATACGGAAGCTCTGACAGAGTTTGAACAAGCCTTAAAGCTCGATCCTGCTATAGCGGTCAGCAAACCTGAACTGGCCCGGTGCTATATCGAGAGAGCAAAAACATATAATCCGGTTAAAGACTATGAAAAAGCTATCGAAGACTACGGGAAAGCAGTTGAATATGATCCCGGCATCAAGGTGGACCAGAGCTTAGCCGAAGCATTTTATAACAGGGGCGTCGGGTACAGTGAGGATGAAAAATGGGAGCTGTCCCGATCGGATTTCGCCAAAGCAATAGATATTAAACCCGATTATATGGAAGCCTATTATCAAATGGGGCAAACGTATACCAAACAACAGGAGTGGGAAAAAGCGTTGGGGTGGTATAACAAAGCGGCAGAGGTTAATCCCGATTATGCTGAAGCTTACTATGGCAGGGGATTGAGTTACTATCGTCTGGGTGATGCCGACAAGGCGCTTAACGATGTAAATAAATCCATAGATCTGGGATATAAGGATATACAGGCCTATAACGGCAGGGCATTTATATATCTTAATTCACAACAGTGGGACCTGGCAATCGCAGATTTCAACAAGTCTCTGGAGCTCGATCCCGGCCAGGCGAATGTTCTTAATAATCGAGGTATATGCTATTTAAACAAGGGTGAAAACGATCCAGCGATCGCGGACTTTACTAAGTCCATTGAAACCGATCCCAGCTATGTTTTTCCTTACTTAAATCGAGGAGTTGCTTACGAGTCGCTTAAAGAATATGAGAAAGCACTTATCGACTATAACAAATACCTCGATCTGGCTGAGACGGCAGGGGAACCTCCGGAAAAAATAGAATTAGTTAAAGAATCCAGGGATTATTTAGAGCAAGAACTGGGGAAATAACCCGAAACAGGAATCCATCTGCATCATTTACCAAACATTTTTAGGAGGAATTGATTATGGAAACAGCAGACCTGGCCGGTCTCATTAAAAGCAGGCGCTCTATCCGTAAATGGCAGGACAGGAAAGTCCCGGCGGAGCAATTGCTGGAAGCGATAGAGCTGGCTACATATGCGCCGAACGCAGGAAATCAGCAAAACTGGCGGTTTTATGTAATAGTCAACAAGGATACAATCATTTCCGTAGCCGATGCGGTGCAGGCCAGTGCCGAGCTCATTGCTTCCTGGCCTGAGGCAATAGAATTCGGTGAACAAACAACAAGAATGCTGGAGAGGTCGAGCTTCTTCCGCAACGCACCTGCTATCATTGCCGTCGCCACCAGGCGCTATCAGTCTCAAGTTGATAAGATTTTAGCCGCCAGGGAAAAAACGGATACGCAGGGCTCTCAGATACGCCAGTGGCGCAATGAAGTCAACAGCGCCATACAGTCGGCAGCGGCAGCGATCGCCTATCTGCTGCTAATCTTGCACCAGATGGGACTGGGTGCGATCTGGATGACCGGCCCGATGCAGGCCAGGGGCAATATAGAGAAAATCCTTAAGGTCCCTGATGACATGAATTTACTTGCCCTGATACCCGTCGGCTATGCTGTCGAGGAGCCACAGCCCAAAGAAAGAAAACCGGTGGAAGAAGTATCTGAAGTCATAAAATAAATTGACACGCTAACTGCTCTATTTGGAGTAAATTCTCTTCATATCGGGCAGCTCCAGGGTAAAATAATGTACCCAGACATAGGCGTGGTTAAACAGAGCCGAGACAAGCGCCGCTTCGGAACCGAAGATTAAAGCCGGAATCCAGACCATGGTAACGCCGAAAAGATACATGGCATTGGAGGTGTATTTATAGATACCCCCGCGCACCAGGCCCAGCTTCCTATAGGCAGGATCGAAATGGTCGATACCCAGCGCCCGTTTGAAGGTGAAATATTTGACAATGGAATAAAAGGTATAGGCCGCCGGTATCAGGATTATCACCGTCAGTCCCCAGCCCAGAACGGGGCTTATATTTAAAGTGCCGCGGTTGGCATAGCCGATTATAAAGCCCAGCAGCATGCGGGGGATGAACAGCACCATAAAAAACACCGACCATATCCGAAAGGCCCGCTTACCGAACCATCTGCTCCACAGCTTGAGGTATAGCTCCGTCCGCCAGACAAACCAGGCATAAAATTGATGGACGATAACTACTCCGATCGACAGCCAGAGCCAGAACCCGGTGCTGCAGCCCCAGAGCTCACCCTTATATACTCCGGGCCATCCGGTTAAAAATATTACAATCGCCAGCAGAATTATCAGGCCCAGGTAGTTATAGCCCTGCTTTTCAAACAGCAATTTGAAGGTTTTCCCGGAATTGCCGGGGCCGGCTATATCCATGTGACTCCTTTCAACTTCCTCTTGATCGCCCACCGATATTTGTATTTGGGAAAGCCGACGATCATCGCGGCAACCACTTCGTTGCTATCGGGGATGTGGAACATCTTTCTCAGCTCTTTATTTCGGTCTATGGGCGGTGAAATCAAGTCCATAGCAGAGCCACCCAGACCCAGGGCATGCGCCGCCAGAAAACCGTAGGTCAGAGCTATATAAATATCCGTCCGGTAATTCTCCCCATTTCTATCGGCATGAAAAAGAAGCATTGCCGGAGCATATCTGGTGATGGTATCCTCGGTACCCGCCTTAAGGTCCGGCAGCCTGGATTTCATCAAGGGGAGCACGTGATTTACCACCTGCCTGTATTTATCATCGCCGAGGCTTCTTTTAATGAAAAAGCGCGGTACCGGTTTACTCATCGCCCTCAATAGTGAATCATACATTTCTATCATATAGGGCAAGGCCTGCCGGATAACTTTAGTGTCCTGAACGACTATGACTTCGGTCTTAACCGGCGGGAAGCTCGGCGGGGAGAAGGCGATGGCAGCAACTATTTTCTCCAGCAGCTCCCGGGGCACCGGCTTATCCCGAAAATTACGCACTGCCCGGCGTGTTACTATCATATCCATAAAGGCATGCCCGTCATAGTTATCGATTGGAAGTTCGATGAAATCATCCGAATATGACAGGCCGCCGATGTTGACCGATTTACTGTGGCAGATAGCCATGCAATGCCCGCATTTAACGCACAGCTCCAGTCTGTCAGCGCGGAATATCATCCCGGTGGAATCGTCTTTCTTTATTATCCTGTTGGGGCATACTTCCGCGCACAGCCCGCAGACGCTGCATGTTTCCGTATCGAAGGAATTGCCGACGGTCAAAACGTCACCTCCGCTTTTTAACTACCTTATTTACTGGAATTAATGATATCCACAATAATGTTACATAGTTTGCTATTGCCATCCGTCATACCTTCGATGGCTGAAAAATGGTGCTTATTTTCCTGTACCAACAGCTCGCCAGTCAGCCCGTTAGCCTTCCATGCCTGCAGATAGTCGATGGACTGTCTGTGGAACTCCGCTGTCTCTTCACCGCCCAGACTGAGTAAAAGAGGGGGGGCCGATTTCGGTATATTGAAGTAAGGACTTTGCCGCAGGATTACTTCATGCGTGAGCAGCAATTTCGGCTGCAGAAAGGAATAGCGCAGGGGACTTAGGTCAAATATTCCGCTTATGGCAATGCCCCCCTTGACCACAACATCGGGGAGGCCATAATTACCGGACCAGTCTGTGGATACCAGCATCCCAACCTGCTGTCCGCCTGCGGAGTGTCCTGAAACAAAGATACGGTCAGGGTTAATATTAAAAGCGGACGCATTTTTGTAAAGCCAGGCAATTGCCGACCGGCTCTGACGCGTTATCTCCTCGATACTTACTTTGGGGCAAAGCGAGTAGTTGGTAACAACCACCGTGACTCCCCGGCTTACCGGCCCGCGTGCCACCAGGCTGAATTGTTTGCTGGTACTCTGTACCCAGTATCCGCCGTGAATGAATACCAGGACCGGCGCATTTGTTTCCTTTGCCGGGAAAATATCAACCGTCTCATCTATGGTCGGCCCGAAGCGTACATCCAGAATACAATCGATTTCCAGTCTAACCCTGTAGCTTTCTTCATCAAACCACTCTATCCATTTTTCCCGGTCCGATACCGCTAATGATGTATTATACTGGAGATCTATATCTTCCTGTGAGCCAAAATCTCGATACAGTTTCATGGAATCAACCGCCTGTCTCGAAGCCTGGTAAAATTTTATGTGGATTCATCTTTTCTTTCATCTGTAGCACTTATCTTATTATGCCAATCCCGGCTAAATTTTCCTTATGTAATTCCATTGGTAGCTGATTACCCCGTTGGGGCAGTTATCGACACAGGTACCGCAAAGTATGCATTCAATATTTCTCATAGTGCTTTTTTGTACCATATTTCTAACGCCCAAACTCATAGGGCAATTCTTATCACAGGTACCGCATTGTTTACACCGGTCTTTATCAGTTGCCAGATGAAGTGACGGCCACTTCAGCCATTCCTTTATCCTGGCACCTATTATTACGAACGGAGCCATCCAGCAGATATAATGACAAAATGCTCTCTTACCGATCACAAAAGATAATAAGATAAACAAACCGACTATGCTAAAATACATAAAATAATTGGCCGGCTCAGCTACCGATATTCCTGTTTCCATCATATAC
>CAZEAR010000170.1:0-5031 GCA_964510365.1 uncultured Dehalococcoidales bacterium
AACATATAATATGTCCGGATGGCGGATTGGCATGGCGGTAGGAAACCGGGAATTATTAAATGCTCTGTTCAGGTTCAAATCCAATCTCGACTCAGGAATACCCCAGGCGATACAGCAAGCCGCTATCGAGGCCCTGACAGGACCGCAGGACCATATTAAACAGCGCAATCTTATTTACCAGAAAAGGCGCGATAAACTGGTCAGCGCTCTAAATGAAATCGGAGTAAAAGCGAAATCGCCAAGCGCCGGATTTTATATCTGGACCAGGGTACCCGAAGGATACACATCGATCTCGTACACCGCAGAACTTATCGAGAAGGCCGGAGTAGCGGTAACACCGGGGACAGGTTACGGCAGCGCCGGAGAGGGCTATATACGCCTGTCGATTACCGTTCCTGACAGCCGGCTCGAAGAAGGTATCCAGCGCTTGATGAAACTGAGGAAATAGCCCCGCAGATACACTCATGTAACAAATATGCGACGTACTACCAGCACCAGGCAGGAAACTATAGAAAAGGCCTACCTCGTAGGCGTTGAATCAAAGTCCCCAACGGATGCATGGCCGATCGATAGTTCCATGTCGGAGCTTGCCATGCTGGCCGAGACCGCCGGTGCCAGAGTCATAGGCACATTGACCCAGAAATTAGACCGGCCGTCGTCAACCCATTATCTGGGCAAAGGAAAACTCGACGAACTTTTATTCCTGAAAGAAAAGCACCATTACAACGTTGTCATTTTCAATGACGAGCTGTCTCCCAGACAGCAAAGAAACCTGGAAGAGTTCCTCAAAGTCAAGGTGATCGACCGCACCGCGCTGATCCTCGATATATTCGCCGCCCGGGCAGAGACCAGAGAAGGCCAGCTGCAGGTGGAACTGGCCCAGCATCAATACCTGCTGCCGCGCCTGGCCGGACAGTGGAGCCATCTGGAAAGACTGGGAGGAGGTATCGGTACCAGAGGTCCTGGAGAATCTCAGTTGGAGACCGACCGCCGGTTGGTCCGCAACCGTATACACCGCCTGCAAAAACAAATAGAGAACATCAGGAAACATCGATCGCTCTACCGCAGCAAGCGCAAAAAAGGAAACGTACCCGTAGTTGCCATGGTCGGCTATACCAATGCCGGTAAAAGCACTTTGTTGAATGCCTTGAGCAGGGCAGAAGTATTGGCCGAGGATAAGCTTTTTTGCACGCTGGATCCGGTAACCCGCAGGCTGGTTATGCCGGATAATTTCCAGTTTCTGATCACCGATACCGTCGGTTTTATCCATAAACTGCCCCCATCGATAGTGGCAGCTTTCCGGGCAACGCTGGAAGAGCTTACCGAAGCTGACCTTTTACTGCATATAGTTGACATAACACACCTAAACGCTGTAGAACAATTCGATACCGTGGAAAAGTTCCTGTCCGAACTCGACCTGTCCGATAAGCCTAGACTTACTGTTTTAAACAAAGTGGATAAAGCAGTGCACAGTATAGAAGAATTAACTGATTTAATTGCAGATCACGGGGTTCCTCTTAACAGCATTTTGACCATTTCCGCCTTAAAAGCCTGGCATTTGAGCGAACTTTTGGACCGAATAATAAAAATCCTTGGAAATGACATTAAACCGGACCGCGGCTCAGGCGGGAAAATGTACCAAAATTCATGATAATCCATAGATTCTGGCTTGATTCTTAATTTCTGTATTTTTTTAATATTACCTGGATACTGCTGTATGTTGCTTAAAGATGTAAAAACAGGCCGACAGGGGTTGACAGTGCAGCACTATAATGTTAATATGGAGCGACTTCGTAAAAGGTACAATTTACGAAGTAATTATAAATTTGTCTATTTTAGTATGGATAAGATCTCTAATAAGTCAAGATTGCCTTACCTAACAGGTTTCTTTGACGGAGAAGGTTGCATTGCAATCATCAAAGGCAAAAACCGACTTGGTAATACCCAGTACGGACTAAGAGTTATTGTATCGAATACAAATGAATATGTATTACAATTATTCAAATTTACCTTTGGCGGCCGAATATATAAAAAGAAACACCTAGAATCTATTAAATGGCGTGATTGCTATGCATGGACATTAAATGCGTTAAATGCTTACGAGTTCTTAAAATCAATATACCCCTACTTAATTATAAAAAAAGCTGAAGCCGACCTTGCCTTCGAGTTCCAGGAAAATCAATCGGACTATGTCCATGGTAGTGCGAGATTAAATAAAAAAGTGTTGGACCTTAGGGAAAAACAAAGAATACTTATGCAAGAATTGAAAAGACGGTAATTTTATGTCTTTTAGAAATGTTTGCTGAATATTATGACAAATAATGATTTAAGTGTCTTAGTCTCAGATTATTTAGAATATCTTGAAATTGAAAAAGGTTGTTCACCCTTGACTATTCGTGAATACAGCCATTACCTTTCGCGTTTTCTTAACTGGATATCTGATAATTATTCTCTTAGTAATCCACAGGATATCAAGCTTGAACATATCAGAAAATACAGGATTTATTTGGCTCACTTGCGTAATTCTTATGGGGCGCAAATAAAAAGAAATACTCAAAGTTACCATATTATTGCTCTTAGAGCCTTTCTAAGGTACCTTCTGGTACAACGCGATATAAACACCTTATCCCCTGATAAAATTGAATTACCTAAAGGTATTTCACGTTCCATTACATTTTTAGACTTAGCGAAGTTAGAGAAGCTATTAAATAGTCCCCAAATATCTGATGAAGCAGGACTAAGAGACAGGGTTATTTTAGAAACACTATTCAGCACCGGCCTGAGGGTCTCCGAGTTAGTCAAACTTAACCGCGATGATGTTAACCTGGATAGAAAAGAGTTCGGCGTCAGAGGTAAGGGAGGTAAGCTTCGTGTGGTATTTCTATCCGATACCGCAGCTGGTTGGATTAAACGTTATCTTAGTGTAAGAAAAGATCGTTTTAAGCCGTTGTTTATTCGTTATCAAGGTAAAATAGATACACAAAAAGACGGAGAAAAAATGCGGTTAACAGTTAGATCAATGCAGAACATAGTATATAAATACGCCAAAAGGAGCGGCATGCCCGTGAAAGTCAGCCCGCATACTTTAAGGCATTCCTTCGCCACCGATCTGTTGATTGCCGGCGCCGATATCCGCTCGGTACAAGAATTGCTAGGCCATGAGAGCATCAGGACTACACAGGTATACACCCATGTTACCGATAAGCATCTTAAAGAGGTACATAAGACTTTCCACCGCAGATAAAATAAATCAGATACGTTATGTAAACTACCCCCTCGCTTCATCGCTTAATGATTTTATGAAATTTTCCATATTTTTTATACGCTGGATCGTTCAGATAAATTTCATGCGCTTTATTATTATCTTTATACATTGATGCAGGCTAACCCTTCTCTCCCCTACTGACATCCTGATAACAAATTAAATAGATTGACTTTTATTACGCTGATAATAACTTTATGTCAAGTTATTAATTGCCATTATATTTGAATTACAGTTAAAATTATATATCTACTTTAATCCTGCATCACTCTAAAGCTGAGAGATATTTATGAACAAAATCGCGATATGCGGCAAAGGCGGCAGCGGTAAAAGCACGATGGCTGCCCTGCTGGCCAAATCCCTGCGGGGTAAGAATCATAAAGTCCTTTTGGTCGACTCCGATGAGTCTAATACCGGACTTCACCGTATGCTGGGCTTCGACAAAGCTCCGCGGTCCATAATGGATATGATGGGCGGCAGAAAAAGCCTCAAAGAGAAATTGCCTCCCAAATCACCTGTCGGCCTGGCCCGGACAGGTACCGATATACTGGCACGCCGGGAAATTAAAATCGACGAAATTCCCGAAGAATATATTAATTATTCAGGCGACGGCATCGCCATGATCAGTGTCGGCAAGATAAACGAGGCCATGGAAGGTTGTGCCTGCCCCATAGGAGCGCTGGGGAAAGAATTGCTGGCAAAGCTGCGCCTGGAAGCCGGTCAGATAGTGCTTATCGATATGGAGGCGGGCATTGAGCATTTCGGCCGCGGCGTCGAATCCGGTGTCGATGCCGTCTTAATAGTTGTTGACCCGTCATATGAGTCAATCGACCTGGCCGAACGGATATACCGGGTCTCCAAACAAATGAATATCGGCCACATTTATGCGGTATTGAACAAAGTGACTTCCCAAGAGATAGCTGCCGGACTGACACAAAAGCTGGAGAATAGAAACATCCCGCTTATCGGCAAAATACCTTATGACGAAGATACTTTCCGGGCCGGGCTTGAAGGCCAAATCATTTCCGGGGACATCGCTGCACAGGGCGCAGATGGTATAATCGGTGCCCTTCTTGAAAAAAGCTGACCTTGCCTCAACTTTAAAATATAGGCATTGCATAATTTATACCGTTTATATAGTGTATAATATGGTCGCTTATAGAGACAGCCGGGCTGCTCCGGTTTTTGAACAATCCGTAAATCAATTAATTAAGAAAGGATTATTTTTATGGATCAATATGATGTAATTATTATCGGCGGCGGTCCGGGAGGACTTACCGCTGGTATTTATTCGGCCAGATCGGGCCTTCAAACAGTGCTTATTGAAAAAGAAATATTCGGCGGCCAGATAATAAAGACCACCAGCCTTGAGAATTACCCCGGTTTCCCTGATGGCATTGCCGGTTATGACTTAGTCGACCTCTTGATCAGGCAGACCGAGAAATTTGGCCTCGACTCCAAACTGGCCGAGGTAACCTCTATAAAACCCGGAGATATTCACCAGGTTATCACCGGCGAAGAAACCCTAGCCGCAAGGACAGTTATAATTGCCGCTGGTGCGGATTATGTAAAGCTTGGTATAGAAAAGGAACAGGCAATGGTCGGGCGCGGTATTTCCTATTGTGCTACCTGCGACGGATTCTTCTTCGCCGATCGCAAAGTTGCCGTTATCGGCGGCGGCGATACCGCTATTACCGATGCCCTGGAATTGGCCAAGCATGCATCTACCGTTAATATTGTACACCGCAGGGACCAGCTCAGGGCCGATC
>CAZEAR010000171.1:0-5004 GCA_964510365.1 uncultured Dehalococcoidales bacterium
TATAGTGTAAAGATTTCCGGGGATGAGAAACTTCCAATAACCGACGTCCTATGTAAAAAGCGTGTATGTATGCCTGTATTTGCTGACAAGACTAGGAAGAAGGCAGAACATATAGTTAAATCAATAAAGGAGATATCGGTATGAGAGTGCTTGTGACAGGTGGGTCTGGTTTCATTGGTTCCCACGTGGTTGACAAACTTAGAGAAAGAGATATCAAAGTAAGGATTTATGACATGGTTTATCCCGATTTTAGGGATGACATTGAATACTATCAGGCAAGCCTTTTAGATTTTGACAGCATTGTGATGGCTTTATCTAAGGTGGATGCTATTTTCCATCTTGGTGCCATTGCCGATGTCAAGGATGTCCTTGAGGAACCACACTATGCCGAAAATATCAATGTTAGAGGAACCATTAATGTCTTAGAGGCTGCCAGGAAAACTAGTAGAATAAAGAGGGTGATATTTGGTAGTACCACTTGGGTATACAGCGATACGCAAGCAGATGTGTTAGACGAAGATAGCCCACTTAAGCCTCCCTCTCACATATATACGGCAACTAAAATGGCTGGAGAGTACTATTGCCATTGCTATTCCAGATTATATGGCCTGCCTGTTACCATATTGCGTTACGGTATTCCCTATGGTCCTCGTGCTCGAGAGGGAGCTGTAGTTCCCATTTTCGTCAAAAAGGCTCTGAATGGCGAGCCGTTAACCATAGCTGGCGACGGATCACAGTATCGAAAGTTTGTTTATGTTGAGGACCTGGCCGAGGGCAATGTTCTAGCTCTTAAAGAAATTGCTAAGAATAGGATATATAATCTTGAGGGTGAAGAAAAAATAAGTATAAAGCAGATAGCAGAAACTATTCAGAGAATTTTAGGAAAAGTTGAAATAAAGTATACTGATACCAGGTCCGGTGACTTCTCAGGAAAGGAAATCCTGAATAATAGAGCCAAAGAAGAACTTAAATGGAAACCTCGAGTTAGTTTTGAAGAAGGCGTTAGAAGATATATCGATTGGTTTAAAAAGAATCAGGAAGACCTTGGTGTTGAATGGGAACGACTGATGATGCAATAGAGCGATAGACTTAACGTATATAATTGTGGTGAGAAATAAACATAAATGCGGATTAATAAAGACCAAATTGTCTTATCCCCTGGAAAACAGATTCAATTTAGTTATAATAGAGCCAAAGGGCATCTTCTGGGTTACCTGAAAAATAGATTAATCTGGTATTATTTTCCTAAATTTCACGTCTTGACTGACTTTCCTGACCATATGGATTTGGAAATCTCGACAGCCTGTGATCTGAATTGCCCTATGTGCTATACCAGGACCGATGAGTTCAAAAACGTCGTAAAAAGACAGTTTATGGATTTCGGGCTTTTTAAAAGGCTGGTGGACGAATGTATCAAATATGGAACTTACTCTATCAGGATCAGTTTAAGAGGTGAGCCTTTTATTCATCCCAATGTGATTGAGATGATCAGCTATGCTAAAAAAGCGGGTATTAAAGAAGTATCATCGCTAACTAATAATTTCCGATTAACTCCTGAAATGTTTGAGCAAGCAATGAAGGCAGGACTTGATTGGCTTACTATTTCCTTCGATGGACTTGGTGAGACCTATGAGCAGATAAGACAGCCGGCAAAATTTGAGGAATCCTTTAATAAAATAAAGGAATATAAAAGGATAAAAGATGAAGCTCGAAGTGTTAAACCTGTCTTGAAGGTGCAATCGATATGGCCTGCTATCAAAAACTGCGCCGAGGAGTATTACATTTTTTTTCAGCCTTATGTTGATATGGTTGCTTCCAATCCCCTAATTGATTTCCTTCATAAGGACCAGGATATAGAATATTTTGATGACTTTGACTGCCCGGTGCTTTATCAGAGGATGGTAGTAGGCTCTGACGGTAGAGTCATTTGTCCTAATGATGAATTGGGGGAATATGTATTTGGCGATGTCTATAAAGAATCGCTCCACTCTATCTGGCATAGTGAAAGAATGAACAAAGCTCGCCGGTTGCATAGAGAACATAAGGGGTACAAAGAACTTGAATCGTGTAAAAAGTGTTTTTTACCGCGAAAGACCCACACTGCAATAGAAAAGGCAGGTGTGAAACAAATGAAGGTAAAAAAGTATACCGGGAGGTCTGAGGAAATAGGGAAATGATTGTGACCATACATCAGCCGGAACACATGCCTTGGTTAGGATTCTTTGACAAGGTGAGACAGGCAGAAACATTTGTAATCCTAGATAATGTACAATTCAGAAAAAATTACTTCCAGAATCGTAACAAGATAAAAACCCAACAAGGATGGACATGGCTGACCGTCCCGCTATTAGCAAAAGGGAAATCTGATCAATTAATACAGAACGCTGCGATCAATAACTCTGTTAATTGGCAAAGTAAACATTGGAAGAGCATTTTTTTTGCCTATAGTAAAGCCCCTCACTTTAAAAAATATAGCCATTTTTTTGAACAAATATATAATAAACAGTGGACCTACCTGGTAGATTTAAACGAGGAAATCATTTTGTATATGATTAACGAATTAGGAGTTAAGGTTAAAACTATTAGAGCTTCCACATTGAATGTTATGGGAACGGGGACAGATCTACTACTTCAAATTTGTCAGAAATTGAACGCCGATATTTATCTATCTGGTATATCAGGCAAGGATTATCTTGAAGAAACGAAGTTTACCGAGCAGGGCATTAAGATACTCTATCAGGAATTTTACCATCCGATTTATAAGCAGTTGCATGGTCCGTTCATGCCCTGTATGTCTACAATAGACCTCTTATTAAATCATGGGGATAATAGTCTGGATATTCTAAAAGGTATCGGAGTCGAGCAGATGGATACATTATTCGAATAAAATTATTCAAATAAAAGGATACGGATAAAAGTGAAAAAGGTAAAAATTGGCAACAGAACTATCGGTAAAGGTGAACCGGTCTTTATTGTAGCTGAGATCGGTTACAATTTTAATACTTTGGATGAAGCAATTAAATCAATAGATGCTGCTATTGATTGTGGTGTGGATTCTGTCAAATTTCAGACTTTCAGGGCTGATAACATAACTACAAAGGATGCCATGTTTGCCAGTGAAGCTGGCAGCGGTTCTCAATATGAAGAGCACAAGAAATACGAACTATCTGAGGAGATGCACCGAAAGCTTTTCAGCTACGCAAGGGAAAAAGGTATCATCGTACATTCTACCCCGAGTCACCCTGATGATGTGGAATTATTGGAAAAGATAGGAGTGCCGGCATATAAAATTGGGGCTGATGACCTTACAAACCTACCCTTCCTGAAATATGTAGCTCAGAAACAGTTGCCGGTAATAGTTTCTGCAGGAATGGCAACCATGGCTGAGGTTGATGAGGCTGTAACTGCCATCCGTAGCACCGGAAATGAGGATATTATCCTTCTGCATTGTGTAGCTAATTATCCGGTTAAGAAACTTGAGAGCATCAATCTGAGGGCCATAGCTACTATGGAAATAGCATTCGGATTACCGGTTGGTTTTTCCGATCACACCACTACAATCTCGATTCCCATTGCTGCTGCTGCTGCTGGAGCAGTGTTTATCGAGCGTCACTTTACCCTGGATAAGAATCTGCCCGTTCCTGATGCATTCTTTTCGGCGGATCCCAAAGAAATGAAAGCGATTGTTCAAGGTATAAGGGAGGTAGAGAAGGCCATGGGGAATGGTATCAAGGAACCTGCAGTTAGCGAGGTTGAGATGCGCACCCAGGGCAGGAAAGGGCTTGTCGCCGCCCGGGATATAACCGAAGGAACAATCATCACTAAAGACATGCTCTGTATTAAACGGCCGGGTAGCGGTATACCACCCAGATTCATTGACATAGTAGTAGGACGGAAGGCTCAATCTGACATCCGACAGGATGAGATTATTACCTGGGATAAGGTTTAAACAAATTCCTAGGCTGCTTTCTATTTAGTGCACTATAACGATCTTGAGAAAAAGAACAATGCTTAAGCTCTGCATACCAATTTCTGATTCATTCTGGATAAGGAAAGAGCACTTATTATCTCAAGTGGATGCCCTTGAGCTTAAAAAGGTTGAAGAGAATGTCCCGGAAGGGATTGATCTGCCACCTGAATGGATTTATTGATCTGGACTTCGTTGAAAATTTGAAGAAGTCCAGACTATTGTCTTACTTAACTTCAATGAAAGTTAATTATCTATCATTTGATCTGGGGCCATCTTGTCTGCATTACCGTATAGGTGAGTCCGGGGTTTTCGAGGCGGAAGGAGAGCCACTGACTGAACAACAAATCATATCTACAGCCGGGGAGCGCCTTAACTTTATCCAAGCGGATTTCGGAGGTACATTGGCTTTTGAAAATCTTGATTACAATGATACGGGTGCTTATGAACATGTATGTGAACCGGAGTTTATAAGTCGCGTCGTAGAACACTTTAATCTGGGATTACTTTTGGATATAGCACACGCCAGGGTATCGGCTTTTAAGCTGGGCTATTCCCTGACTGAATATATCGATTTATTACCCTTGCCTAGTGTGGTAGAGGTACACATATCTCATGCCGGTTATCAGAACGGGATAATGCATGATCTCCACGGGCTTCCCGAAGAGGAGGATTTTCAAATTTTAAAATCCGTCTTAGAAAAAACACAGCCGGAATTTTTGACCTGTGAATATTATGAAAATAGTGATCTACTGGTTGAAGCTTACCGTTCCTTGCGTAAGGAAGTTAATGACTTCAATAGGGTAATGGGGTGCTGAGTATGAAATTGCTTCTTGTCGGCGCCAATTCTAGCAAAGAGGCTGCTAAGGGAATGTTTCTAGCTCCTCCTCTGGGTATTCACAGGCTGGCTGGTTTTCTCAGGAAATACGGTCATACAGAGGTAACTGTTCTTGATCCGAATATTGAAGATATCGAGAAGAAGCTGGCCGAGACAAATTATGACATAATCGGATTCAGCATCTATCTGGAGACATGAG
>CAZEAR010000172.1:0-1837 GCA_964510365.1 uncultured Dehalococcoidales bacterium
ATATATGATATAGCGGTGGCTGTAACCGATGGTAACGGAGGTGAGATTAAGGATTCGGTCGTGGTCAAGGTAGTTTCTAAGCCCAATCAACTACCTGTTGTAACTCTGATGATCGGGCTTGAGGGTGGAGAACTCTTTGAAGCAGGTGAGGATCCGATCAAGACCAAAAGGGAAGCTGTAGTTAATATTAAATGTGTTGCCAGTGACCCAGATGGAGACGAACTAAGATATACCTGGGCAGCAACCCAGGGAAGAATAGTCGGTGATGGTGATACGGTCGTTTATTATGCTCTCACTTCTAAAGGGAACCAGGCTGTTACGGTTACCGTAATCGATAGTCAGGACGGTCAGGTGAAAAAATCTGTTTATTTTGATGTACCCTGCTGCGGCTCACAGTAGCTCACATCACTTTTTATCTAAATCCCACCAGTTTATAAATCAACGAGTTTAACATCGCCCCATAGACCGATATTATTGCCTTTAATTATAACTACGCCTGTTATGCCGCTTATTTTTTGGGAATTATTGATTTCGATCGATATGTCTTCAGCAGTTTTTACACGGTTGCCGATCGCAGTGGCAGCAGCGTCAGCCAGTGCTGTGGATTCGGAGATAACTATCACAGCATCGGCATTGCCGAAACTTAAAGAATGCCCCACTGTCTTTGAAGAAGTGCATATGCCCAGGCCTGTCTCATGCGGGGCTATCTCAAGAGCGATCTTACCTGTAAAAGTAGAGGGACCGGCATAGATGCCGACGGTCCTCTTTTTATTACTCTTAAGGAAGATATCACCGCCGTTTTCGACGATTATCTCCGCCGAATCTGCCAGCAGGTCTTTGCCTACTGCTTCTGCTATGGCACCTGCTACAGCTGCCATAGGTCCTACCCCCGCTACCTGAGCCGCGATTGTCATGTCCCTTACTATGGTAGGCGCGTTTTGCTCAACTTGTATGGGCTCGAGACTGGTTAGGAAATACGGGTGGATTTCAATGTAACGCTCGATTGATTTACGATGTTTAACAATGGATTTACAAGCTTTTTTAGTGAGATTGCTATGTGCAAGGATATATAGATCGGTTTCCTTCACTGAGGCCGAGAATGAAATAAGGTCTGTCTCTTTTATCCAGCGGCGGTATGTTCTGGGTTCGTACATTGAAAAGCAATTTCCCTTATATCCGATATTAAAGATAAAGCCGGCTGATAAGGAATAAAAAGCACTTTAGAAATGCAGGTCCATCGATCGAGCCGGGCAGGCTTTTACGCATAACTCACAGACTATACATTTGGTATCATCGAATTTAACCATTCTGGTTTCCGGTTCAAGTGAAAAGGCCCCTGTGGGACAAATAGTAATACAGGCCCCGCAGTGAGTGCACCTGGCCTCGTTGCGAACAACGTCCTGACTTAGTGATTGTATTTGTACACCCGTATCGGTGAGATATTTAATTCCCTTCTCATAGTTTCTCTGCTCACCGGATAGCTCCATAACTAATAGGCCTTCTTCTCCCGGGGTAACCGAAGCTTTGAGGATATTGAAATCCAGATCGAAGTCCTTAACCAAACGACTAACTATAGGCCTATCTACCAGCTTGTGTGGAAAACGTAAAACTAATTTTCTGGAAATAGCCATTTTATCCCTCCTTAACTATGATATTGGCCTTTCTTCAAGCGGTTTGCAGGTGTAACCTGAATCTATCCCGGGTAAAGGAGCCACCGGATCTGTTAGCAGAAATTCACCTCTTTTTATCCATTCCTTAAGTAAATTAGCGATTTCTACTGCTTTGGGATAACTCGATAAAGATGCAGTGGGAATTTCTTTACCGTTGACCTTAATTT
>CAZEAR010000172.1:1847-4982 GCA_964510365.1 uncultured Dehalococcoidales bacterium
CTCTTTAATTCAGCATAGTTGACTTCTGCTATAATATCGGACTTCCTTTGCGGATATGCTTCCGAATAATCTATAACCGGTGCATAGATATCACTATCGGTTACTACCGTGTATTGTAGTATCTCTTCTGATATAACCGGGATGGGAATACCGAGTCCTACAGATAAGGTGCAGCCGTAACCAAGGAAGCTGGTTCCGACCAGCCAGTTTGGTTTCATCTGCTTTAAATCTCCATTTACGGCAAGCGCTCCTGCCGGCCTTTTGGGTACTCCGTTATCAGATCGCGGAACACTTGGATTATGCTGAGTACCCTGCCAGTTAATATAACCGACGCCGCCGCCCAGAAATATCCGGCTTCCGATTCCAATGGTCTTATATAAAGGATCGTTAAGTAACGGGGATAACTGACCGGCAGAGCAGAAGTTTGCATTCCCCATGTTCGGTTTTAAAACGCCCATGTATGTATAAATCGTGTGATCGGAGAGATTTACCGCTACTCCATAATTCTGGTAGGCGTTTCTTACATTAAACAGCACGGCCTCATTGACGCTATTTATATTAACAAAAGTCTCCAGCTTTTTTCTGGGGTAACAATCTGTACCATATGCTGTTGCAATCAGGCAGATATCCTTGCCGGCAACAAACTCTTCAATAACGTGACCTCCACCATAAATGAATTCACCCGGATGGACTCTATTCTTGGGATCATCGTCCGGTAAAGCGGTCGCTCCCAGGAATATATCTACGGCTGCCAGGCCGGTATAGACCGGAACGTCATTCAGATAAACTCTACCCCCGCCGAGTTTTATTCTGGGAGAGGAGTGTCCTATATTAATATATGCACCGGAACCGCACATAGGCCCGAAAGTTCCGGTTGTTATTACGTCCACCTCTTTGGCAGTTTGGGTGATCCCTTTTTTCTGAGTAATCTCGATTATTTCCTCTGCGGTTACCACCACTGCCTGGCCTTTTTTAATTTTTTCATTTATTTCGGCGATCGTTTTGGACATTATATTCACCTTTCCTTGTCAGCCTTACATATTATGAAGGGAGTCAACTATATAAGTAAAGGGATTATAGCCCCTGTGTTTCAATTTTTCTATTTATATTTTAGTAATAGGAAAACTGTCTATTTATAGCAAATAAAGAGCGATAGTTTATCCCGTTTTTCTTTGGTATGTCAATGGTCTGCTAAAGATTACATCTGGGATTTAATATATGTCTGGTAAATCAAACTAGCTTTTCAGAGCACCGTAGGTCTCGTAAAAAACCGTCTCTGATAATTCTTTCCTCTTTGGCACGTGTGGTTCTCCATCCGGATAACCTAAAGGAGTTAGCGCGACCGCTGCTATATCGTCAGGCAAGTTTAATATACGGCCGGCCTTACTAGCGTCGAAAGCGCCGATATAGACGGTGCCCAGTCCCAGCGAATGCGCTGCCAGAACTATATTATGCATCGCTATGGCTGTATCGAACATAAACCAGTATTCACCTTTATCGGTTTGCACTTCGCCTCGTTTGAAACCTGCCTTCTTTAATTCGGCACAGACTGCGATAAGTATGGGGGCTTCTAATAATCCCTGGGTTGCGGGATTGGTAGAAGTTAATGTCTCAGCCAGTTTTAATTTAGTCTCTTTATCTTTGATTATGATTAATCTGGCACATTGAGTATTGGACCATGATGGTGCCCAGCGAAAAGCTTCCAGAATTGCATCCATATCCCTGTCTTTTACGGGTGTTTTTTTAAATCTGCGGATACTACGCCTAGTTAGAATAGCTTCGATTATTTCCATTTGCGCTCCTTTCAGGAGATATAATCCTTTAAGCTATCCGTGGCGATATTCTGCTGTTCGCCGCTGGTCATATTGCGTAGAGTTACTACGTTATTTCTAATCTCTTCATCGCCCAGAATAGCTGTATATTCAATTGCAAGGTTGTTAGCCTGTCTCAACTGGGCTTTAAGGCTCCTGTCACCGATAGCCATTACTGCTGAAATACCTTGCTGATGTAAGACAGATGTTAATTTTATCGCTGCCGACTTAGCGTCGCTGCCAATATAAGCGATAAAAATGCGAGGCTGAGGTTGATCCGGAATACTGATTTCCTGTTTCTTCAAGTTAAGAATTATCCGTTCTATCCCCGAGGCAAAACCGATGGCCGGCGTATATTTCCCTCCCAGCTCGCCGATAAGGTTGTCGTATCGCCCACCGCCTCCCAGGGCGCTTTGTGCCGCTTCTTCGGGTGGATGGATTTCAAAAACGGTCTTTGTATAATAGTCGAGGCCGCGTACCAATTTATGATTTATATGGAAGGGGATTTCTAATGTAGCCAGGTATTTTTTCATGTCATCAAAGTGGCTATTGCACTCATCACAGAGATAATCGTAGCTCTTTGGAGCCGATTCAGTCGCATTCTGACAGGATGGTTTCTTGCAGTCGAGAAGACGTAATGGATTTTTCTGTATTCTGGTTTTGCAATCCTGACAAAGCGATTTTATCTGGTTTGAATAATACTTGGTTAGATTTGTCAGATAATCAGGTCTGCATTTATTACAGCCGATACTATTAAGCTGGAGGGAGAGTCCGTTGAGTCCGAGAGACCGGAAAAATTGCCATGACATATCAATTACCTCGGCATCCAGCGCGGGGTCAGCCTCGCCGATAGCTTCAAAGCCGAACTGATAATGCTGCCGGAAGCGGCCTGCTTGAGGGCGCTCATAGCGGAATATAGCTGCCAGATAATAAAGTTTGACCGGCTGCGGAATATTGTCCATTCCATGTTCCAGGTAGGCTCGGCATACGGAAGCTGTACCCTCCGGTCTTAAAGCCAGTGAATTACCGCTCTGATCCTGAAAGATATACATTTCTTTAGTAACGATGTCGGTCCCTTCACCGATGGACCGGGTGAAAAGTCCTGAATCCTCGAAAACGGGTGTATCCAGCCGCTGATATCCGTAAAGCCGGCACATCGTAATCGCCTTGTCTTCGATGTATCTCCAGTATCTCTGCTCTTCAGGCAGGATATCTACTGTGCCGCGTGGTGATTTGAACAACAAAGACCTCCTTGCTATTGAGAACATATTATCCAGCTTGTTGCGAAATGCTTGAAAACTGGTTAGCGAGTCAATTTAAAGTT
>CAZEAR010000173.1:0-4877 GCA_964510365.1 uncultured Dehalococcoidales bacterium
TGGATATATCAAAGGTGCCTCCACCCAAGTCGAAGACAGCGATGGTCTCGTCCTCTTTTTTCTCCAGACCATAGGCCAGAGCCGATGCTGTCGGCTCGTTGATAATACGTATTACATTCAGCCCGGCAATTTGCCCCGCGTCCTTGGTCGCCTGCCGCTGGCTGTCATTAAAATATGCCGGTACTGTAATAACTGCGTCGGTAACCTTATCACCGAAATAAGCCTCGGCATCCGCCTTCAACTTTTGAAGTATCATGGCTGATATCTCCGGGGGACTATACTCTTTGCCGCTCATGACTACTTTGACATCGCCATTGGACGCTTCCACTATTTTGTAAGGCAGCCGCTTGATGTCTTCCTGGACTATGGGGTCTTTGAATTTGCGGCCGATCAATCTCTTAATGCTGAAGACGGTATTATCCGGGTTGGTAACAGCCTGTCGTTTTGCCAGCAACCCCACAAGGCGCTCGCCTTTTTTATCGACAGCGACGACCGAAGGGGTTAGCCTTTCTCCCTCAGAATTGGGGATAATTTTGGGATCTCCTCCTTCGATTACTGCTACCAGACTGAACGTTGTTCCTAGATCTATACCTACTGTTCTGCCCATTTTTTTTCTCCTTAAATGATTAAGTTAATAATTAACTAAATTTACTGTTTATTTTCTGGTGGTTCTTCCTGGTTCTCCTCAGCCTCGCCTTTGTCGGTACCTTTGCCGACTACCACCTTGGACGGTCTAAGCACTTTATCATTGAATTCGTAGCCTTTTTGCACCTCTTCAATGACTTTACCTTCATCTCCTTCCAGATGTGCTACCGCTTCATGAAAACAGGGATCGAAGCATTCACCCAGACACTGGATTTCAGAAAGACCCTGTCCTTCAAGTATCCCTTTTAATTTGCGCTGAATCAGCCGGATACCATCGATCCAATCAAGCTTTTCCAGTTTGTGTGGAATAGAAGAAAATGCGCGGTCCAGGTCGTCTATTATAGGTAGCAGATTTAATATTAACATTGATTTGGCGTAATGGCCGATTTCTTCCTTTTCCTGTTCTGTGCGCTTTTTGTAGTTGCTGAAATCGGCTTCTGCTCGCTGCCAGTTCGCCAGATACGTCTTGGTCTTTTCTTTTTCTTCAGCTAGAGCTTGCTTTAATGCTTCATAATCCATGTCATCTGAGGTATCTGCCATCGAAGGTTCATTTCCGGTTAAGTCTTCATTATTATCGATCAATCTTGACCTCCTCTAAGGGAATTCTATTCGTCGTGGCAAACTCCGGCTACTAATTCACTTAGAATTTCAGACATGTAACCGACGGTACAAATGGCACGACGATAGTCCATGCGGGTAGGACCGATTACACCGATGGTCCCGCTGGCTTTCCGGGGGATACCATAGTTACTCAGAACCAGACTTAAATCTCCGGTTGCCATATCATGGCTTTCTTCACCTATTACTACCTGGACTCCCTGATCTCTATTCTGCATTCGAAGGACCGGTTTTAGCCAATCACTTGCTTCAACCAGTTCCATAATATTAAGGATTCGATCTTTGTTAGCAAATTCAGGTTGGCCTAACATCAGCCGTAATCCTTCCAAATAAGGTTCACTATATTCGTGTTCGTCTTCAACCGACATGATATCAATAACAGCCTCGGTTATTCGTTGTTCTTGCGTTGTTAATTCGGACTTATGAGCCGAAATCTCGGTACTTGTCAGCCCCTCATAACTTGAATTGATTTTTTTAGCGATACTGTTCAGTTGCTCCTGGGTAACGGGTTCATTAAAAGACAGGAGTTGCTGTTTGAGCAATGTTTCGCTAAATACCATCACCATCATCGCCAGCAATTCATGTAGCGATACTAACTCCAGATGCTTAAAGCGGCATTCAGTTGCTTTGGGAAACGTAACTAGAGCAGCATTGCCTACTAATTTTGCCATAAGCACTGCTGCCATTTTTAACCATCGGTTAATCTCATCCTGGGCATGGCAAAATAAATCGCGAATACGATATTGTTCTTCCAGAGGAAGTTCTATATCCGATGATATTGATTCAACATAATAGCGATATCCTTTATCTAATGGTATACAACCCGCTGATGTGTGGGGCCTGGTAATATATCCTTCATCCTCCAGAAAGACCATATCATTACGTATAGTTGCCGGACTCACATTGAGATTGTACTTACGGAATATATATTCCGAGGCCACCGGCACCGCTGTTTTAATATATTCGCCTGCTATTATGTTTAATATAGCCTGTCTTCTTGCAGTAAAACCACTGGTCATTCTAGCACTCTCCACCTTTGACTGCTAACTTACTATAATTTACCATTTAGCGTATTATAAGTCAAAGTCCAGGTGAAATAAATAAGGCTGTTTAAAGATTGTTTTGAAAAAATTCCGGCAGAAACAGGATAGTACTGCTGTTTGCCGTTGATCAGGCTGAGTTTGGCAATTATGTTTCTATGTTAACAGTGTTGTTATCGGGTTCATTTATTTCTCTCGCACAGTTCACAGGACTGTTCGTTAACTATTACATTGATGGTGACATTGGCCTGCGAGCTGTTGCCGCTATCGTCTTTGACTACAACCAGAATATGAAAACACCGTATTTGTTAGGTGCGGTCCAGGTAACATCAGTTCCTGACCCATAGAGGCTGCCGTCTGTGCATGATCAGTCAAAAGTCATATTATCCCCTTCCGGATCCGATGACACACATTTAATTTCGGTTGACTGCTTTGGATATAGATTCAAATGTTGCACTTCCAGTCCCGCAATTTTCGGCGGCATGTCCCCTGAGAATGCGCATCCGAAAGCCAGTATACACATTAGAATGATTATTATTGAATAAATTGATATGTATTATATAATGGGCGATAGCTTCATTTTGCCGTTCTCCGAATAAGCTAAAAGTAAATATCTATAGACAAATTTTAGCAAATGGATTGTGAATTATTAGCTTGATTAAACTTATCGATAATAATTGACCTGGACTCAATGACGGTGATATTATGCTAAAAAATTTCTACGGAGAAATAACCAGTGTCCAGCGATAACATGCAAGATTTTGAAGTCGAACGTATACTGGAACTTGAAACACAGCGACAGAAAAGTACCATAAATCTTATTGCCTCGGAGAATTATGCCAGTAAGGCCGTTCTGCGGGCTCAGGGATCTATATTTACCAATAAGTACGCTGAAGGTTATCCAGGTCGACGCTATTATGCCGGATGCCCTTATGCCGATGCCGTCGAGGAACTTGCTATCCAGCGCGTTGTAAAATTATTTAATGCCGAACATGCTAATGTTCAGCCTCACAGCGGAAGCCAGGCTAATATGGCTGCCTATTTTGCTTTACTTGAGCCCGGCGATACCGTAATGGGAATGACCTTAAGTCATGGCGGGCATCTGACACATGGCGCTCCGGTAAACTTCTCCGGGAAATTCTATCGGTTTGTTTCCTATGGCATCAATCGTGAGACAGAAAGGATTGATTACGATGAGGTTGAGAAACTAGCTTTACAACACAGGCCGAAATTAATCGTTGTCGGAGCCAGTTCTTACCCGCGTATTATTGATTTCGAACGCTTTCGTCATATTGCGGATGAGGCCGGTGCCTATCTTATGGTGGACATGGCGCATATCGCCGGACTGATAGCTACTAATTTACATCCATCCCCGATATCTTTTGCCGATATAATAACTTCGTCTACCCACAAGACTTTGCGCGGGCCCCGCAGCGGTTTTATCCTTTGCAAGGAGGAACTGGCTTCCATGATAGATGCCGCTGTTTTTCCGATGATGCAGGGAGGACCTTTGATACATGCCATCGCCGCTAAAGCGGTTGCATTCTTTGAGGCTTTACAAAAGGAATTTATCGATTATCAGAAAGCGGTCCTGGAGAATACCGGAGTACTGGCACAGGACCTTCAACAAAACGGTTTTCGGCTGATCACCGGCGGCACCGATAACCATATTATTTTAATGGATGTCTCTCCGGCCGGGATAACCGGTAAGGATGCACAGGTTGCTCTGGAAGCTTGCGGCATTCTGGTTAACAGAAATGCTATTCCTTTTGATCCCAGACCGCCGCAGATAGCCAGCGGCATCAGGCTGGGTACCGCAGCGGTTACCACTCAGGGCTTCGGAGTTAATGAGATAAAGCAGATAGCTTCGATGATAACTAAAGTGTTGGCAACCCCCGGAAATAAGAAGGTTGAAAAAGAGGTCCATGAATGCGTGATTTCTATATGCCGGGAATTCCCCGTTCCGGGCATTGATAGATAACATAAAGGTCTAACTTCGGGTTACCTGGCCTGAATAGTGTCGTTATTACCCCACTGCTTTATTCAATTGGTCTTATTATTCCTCGCTTAACTGGTTAAACTATACATTTTTGTAAATATCCATCCGGTACAGCTTTTTAACGTTTTTTACATAGATTTTACAAAGAGGCAAAACCGGGGCAACATTTGCCGGCTATACTGATCTCAGGCTGTAAAGTCGGTGAAGGGTTGTGGAGGAAGGGGCCCCACCATAGTCCGGAGTCGACCTTCCAGCCGAATAAAGTAAAAGAGGAGTAAAAAAATGAAAAGAATTTTAAGTGTCTTATTAGCGGTCATGTTTGTAGTAGCCACATTGGGGGTAGCTCCGGCTGCTTATGCCGATGATACCACCGATGTAGATGCGGCCACTGCCAGGATAGCAACGCTAACCGCACAGGGCGATGGTATCGCTATGCTAGGAGGTAGAGGGATCGTAAGGCTCAAGGGAAACGGCATTCTATGGGTCAAAGACCTAGAAGGCAATGCCGAGATCAATGTAACCGGTGTCGGGCAGAAAAAGGAATTCCCTGACGGATGGATACAGTATTCCGGTTT
>CAZEAR010000174.1:0-4867 GCA_964510365.1 uncultured Dehalococcoidales bacterium
GAATTCGCCAAGGTCAACGTAGATGCAGCTCCGGTACTGGCATCCACTTATGGAGTTATGAGTATACCAACGCTAATCGTCTTTAAAGATGGCAAGCCTGCCAGCCAGGTAATCGGATTCAAATCAAAAGATGATATAAAGAAATTGCTTGATTCTGCAATAAGCTAGTAAGACTATAAATGGAATATAATGTAAACTTTATCATTGCCGTTTGGGCTGGATTGATCTCATTTATATCCCCCTGTGTGCTTCCTTTAGTCCCTGCTTACCTGGCGAATATAGCCGGGACAACCGCAATCGATGTCAACACCAGGTCAAGCCGTCTACCGGTATTATTTCACAGCCTCTTTTTTGTTGTCGGCTTTTCGCTAATATTCATAGCCATGGGAGCCCTGGTAGGCTTGATCGGTAATATAATATATGCATACTCCACTTTGCTTCGTTATATATCCGGGGCAGTAATTATCCTTTTCGGCCTTTTCTTAATAGCTTCTCATAAATTACCGTGGCTAAATTACCAGAAACGGGTCAGTATCAATACAACCAGCAATCCCGGTTATATTAGATCGGTATTGATCGGCGCCGTATTTGCACTGGGCTGGACGCCTTGTGTCGGTCCCATATTAGGTTCCATTCTTATGATGGCCGCATCGTCGCAGACCGTTGGAGAGGGCGCCCTGTATCTGGTGGCATATTCTCTCGGCCTTGGCATTCCCTTTATCTTGATCGGGCTGCTCTGGGGGGTTATAATGCCGCTGTGGAAGGGTATTAACAGACACCTGGGAAAGATTACTATAATCAGCGGAGTATTACTCATAATCATCGGTATTTTAATATTAACCGGCAGATTATCTCTGCTCAGTCAATTCACATAATAAAAGGAGACATAACATCGATGAAAATAAAGCTGTGCCTGACGCTAGCGATGGTAAGCATATTATTAATAGTAGCGGGATGCTCCGGAGGACAACCGGAAGCATGTCCGGACATGGGACTGATTACCGATATAAAAACACCTGATACTGCCCTTACCATGGATACTGTAGTAGGCAGCAATGCCCCTGATTTTACCTGGCAGGTTATTGACTGCAAAAACTTGGAACCGGTAAATAAAAGCAACAGTCTAAGCGATTTACGGGGCGGGCCGGTACTACTCGTTTTCACATATGCCGAAGGATCTGGCTGCAAAGAATGTGTTGCACAGGTACCATTTATTGAAGCCGCCTATAATCAAATCGATAAAAAATTAACGGTATTGAATATATATACCGATAGCAATGCTGGAGTGGTCAAAGATTATGTGGCCAAAAAGGGCTTCCTAACTTTCCCTGCCCTGGTTGATATCGAAAAAAAGGTCCGTTTACAATATTGCTTAACAATAGGTTTTCCTGTTAACGTACTTATCGACTCCCAGGGTACCATCAAACAATATAAAGTTGGACGTTTTGAGGATCAGGCGGAAGTTGAAAGCTGGTTAGACTCATTATAGAGCCATATCAGAATTACAGTTTAACCGTTTATAAATGAATAACGTCGGATGAATCATCCAAAACCAGAAACAATATAAGATAGTTCCTGAGATGACTTGTAATTAAAAAGTTTTGCCGCACATGCTCTCTGCCATTTTTGCCCAGTTGTTCAGCATATTCCGGATTGCTCAGCAATTTCCTCAGATCATAGGCAGCCCCTTCAACAGAGTAACAAAGCAGACCAGTATATTTATTTTTTATTTGAAGTGGTATACCACCGACTGCCGAAGCTACCACAGGTTTAGCCTTCCATAAAGCTTCACTTATTGTGAGGCCGAAACCCTCTTTTAAAGACTTTTGAATAATAACAGTCGCTGCTCGCTGTAATGCATTTATCTCCAAGTCGCTCTCCGCCGGGATCAACAGAACGTGTATGTCTTTATCACCATCGGCACTTTTTTCTACTTCCTCATATACCGCCTCAGATTCAGGATCATCAGTGGCATTACCGCCCGCTAATACCAGCTGACAATCGATACTTTTCTTCACCATTTTGTATGCTTCAATGACTCCTACAGGATCTTTCAGCCTGTCAAACCTAGAAACTTGTAGAATCATCGGCTTATCTGAATTCAAACCGTATTGGCTTAATACTTTCTCAATCGCGGCTGGTTCCAGTTCCCTGTTCTTATCACTCAGGGGATCGATAGATGGCGTAATCATAAACTGGCGGAGCGGCAAATGCTGTGCGAAATTAGGCGCGGAAAAAACGGCTACATCATAATCAACCACATAATTACGCAGAAACTTCCAGACTTTATTATCAGGTTTAGAGACATCTATATGACATCTCCAAATCCATTTTCTGCCGATCTCCTCTTTTTTGGCTATCAAGCCTATCGGCTGAGGGTCATGAATGAATAAAATATCTCCATAGAGTTCCATTTTCTCCAGATTAGTCCTGGTAACCTCGGAAAAAAGATCGAAATCATCTTGCGTAATTACCTCACGCTTGCCATGAAGAGCATTATGAAATTTCTTGGTAACCTCGAAGAAATCTTCGTTCCCCCAGATAACATCCCATCTGGTATCGACTCCTAATTGATTCAGCAGCGGGATCATATGCTCCAGTATCTCCGATACTCCGCCGCCAATATATGTAGAATTCACCATCTGGATTACTTTTCCGGATAATTTCTCAGCCAGTATCCTTAACTCGTCAAGAACACTCTTATCAATAACTGATTCGTAGTCTTTTACCTGACACTTGGACTGCGCAGCAATTTCTTCTTCCAACTTACAACCTACTTAATACGTTTCTCAATGAGTTGAATTATCGTCGACCTTAATCCCTCCAGCGTATAGTTATAGGGGTCAAGATAAGCAAGTTTATCTGACAGATCTTTATCACCCAGACAATCCATAATCCAGATCGAAAAGTCGTTCACACCCCGTTTTAATCTCAAACGCGACTCAAAAACATGATAATTTATGGAACTTATACTAACCTTTCGCAAAACCTCAACGAACTCCCTGAGGTCATGAACAATATAAGGGGTAGGCAATATCATGCTTATCGACTTAATGAAATGAAACTCTCTCCCCTCCAATGCTTTTCTATCATCCGGATGTTTCGACAGGTATTCTTCGATTACACCTATGATCCTGGCGCGTAATGCTGCGATAGTGGGAAAACCAAAGGTATCTATACATGCCAACTTTTCACCAAGCATTTCGTTCCCGAGTTCATCTGTTACCCATAATACGAAATCATTAGCCGGTTCCGGTGTTAAATACTGATATTCTTCTAGAAAATTATGTGTATGATAATAGATTACTGAGTTGGGCACCTTCTTCAATATATTGACCAGATCTGTCAGATTAGAGGCATGCAGCCCTGTCAATTCCTTTAAATGTACCAGGGAATAGAATTTGAAAGGGGCTTTAGCTTTTACCAGTGGACGTCCATAATTGATTAAAGTACTCTGAAGCAATTTGCTGTTTGTGACTATTATTAAATTGCCGTCCAGCGCTCTAATCCTCGTCGTTCTCCAGGCTATTTCAGCAATATAACCCTCTTCGCCAGACCCCAGTCTTACAAAATCACCAACTTCGACATGCTCTCCCCTGGCTAATTGAAGGCCTGAAAAGACATTTACAATAAGATTTCTGCAAGCCAAAACCGCCAGCAAAATTGCAGCAAACAAAAATAAAAGGATCGGCGTCGTCGGTACACCCCACATGTCGAGGAATATTAAAAATCCTACTACCGAGATAGCAATCCTGATAATATTGACAATCATATTTGCCGAAGGTTGCAGCCGCTTCACCTTGTTTATGTAGTATCTGCAAATCTTCCCGCATAAATTAGCGATTACCCAGGTAATCGAGATGATAAATAAAGATGCGATTATAATATCGGCACTAATTTTATTGTCCGGTGGATTCAAAATCGGATTAAATACGGAAATATGTATGGCGACATAAGCACCTAATAACAAGAACCAGTGAACAAACGTAGGCCGTACTACCTGAATAATCACTGTGCCGCTGTCCCAGTGTGCTTTCTTTAACCAGCGTTCAAATGCTTGAAAGAGTATTCTTCTCAGCCACAAAGCCAGTATATAGCTGGCCAAAAATACCAGCACGGGAACAGCAAGGTTAATCCAGTTTTCACGCAGCCAATCTAACATAAAAATTCTGAAATATTATATCATCCTTAAAAATTCTGTCACGTCATCCGGCGATTTCAAATAATATCGAGCAGCCGATTCCATATCATTGGAGCCGACATAAATCGAAATGCCGCCATATGCTTCAACTACTTTAAAGGCATCCTCATCCGTTAAATCATCTCCCAGATATAAAGGCAGTGCTTTGGACTTACCTTTATTTTCTTTGAATTTATTAATCAGCCAGGATACAGCCTTACCCTTATCCCAATTGCCGGGAGGTCTGATTTCATATACTTTTTTACCCTTGGTGACTTTTATGTGGCCGGTAACATTTAACGGATTGGTAACCTTATTAAATGCATCGACTACTTTTTGTTCTTCCGTGTCCTCAACCGAGCGATAATGAACACTTAAAGTCAACCCCTTATTTTCAACAAATACACCTTTTATTCCCCGCATAGTAATAGTCAGCACCTGGCTTAATACCTGAAATAAAGGCCTCACTTCCTCGGCTATCGGCTCCAGGAAATTGGTGCCGAATCCCTCGATTTCCAGTCCGTGGTTGCCGGAATATATGATGCCGTCGATGCCCACTCGCTGTTTTAAATCACTTAATGCTCTACCGCTAATAATTCCTACAGTAAACCGGCGATTCTTCGATAATGTTAACAAAAGTTTTCTGGTATCTGCAGCCAGAGAAACAAGCTCCGGCTTATCCATAAT
>CAZEAR010000175.1:0-4863 GCA_964510365.1 uncultured Dehalococcoidales bacterium
GGATACAGTATTCCGGTTTCCGCGGTACTGCATCTATTAAGGGCAGTAAGATCCGTGTTGTTATTGCCGGAGTGGACGTTGACCTTAGCGCCAAGGGCCGCGGTAGAGTTATACTCTGGGGGCACGGCACCTATGAAATCAACGGCCAATCAGGACGATGGGAATCGGATCGTCTCGGTACCAAGGTGTCATTCGGAGCAGAAGCGGCTGTTAATGAAAACTAGCGGTTATAATTGATAAAGAATTCAGCAGGCCGGGTATCTATCCGGCTTGCTGTTTTCCGGGAGCGAGCGCATTAAAATACTTTAAGATATAATGGGAAGAAGCTGATAAATATAATTTAAACTGATTATCGAGGTTGAACTATGACAACTATACTGGTCGTTGATGATGAGCCCAATATCGTTGAGCTGGCCAGACTATATCTGGCCCAGGAAGGATTCACAGTTGAAGCTGTATACAATGGCGAAGACGCCCTGGCAAAGTTAAACACTACCACACCGGCTCTTATCGTTCTTGACCTTATGCTGCCTGATATCGATGGTTTCGAAGTTTGCCGGAGGATACGGAAGAAAAGCGAGATACCGATACTGATGCTTACTGCCAGAAAGGAAGATATCGACAAGGTAGTGGGGCTTGAGCTGGGCGCCGACGATTATCTGACCAAGCCCTTCAATCCCAGGGAACTGGTAGCCAGAGTTAAAGCGGTCCTTCGTAGATACCAGGCTGGCCTGAGGCCGGGTCAGGCTATAGAAGTGGGCGATTTACGGATCGATTCCGCCCGGCGTGAAGCGACCATAAATGACCGGCAATTGACGTTGCGGACCAAAGAATTTGATCTACTATTGACCCTGGCTCAGAACCCGGGAATCGTTCTTACCAGAGACCAGCTCCTTGAACGGGTATGGGGATCTGACTTCTACGGAGAAACCAGAACAGTAGATATCCACATAACTCATCTTAGAGATAAGATCGGTCAATCGAATGTTTCCATTGAAACCGTCAGGGGCGTGGGCTATAAGATGATATCGAACGTGGATAAAGAGAATAATTCAAAATAGACTAGCTGGTATGTTTACTGTCGTAATGAGCGGAGTTTTTAAATGAGTCTGCGTTTTCGCCTTATATTGTCTTTTATTTTTGTTATAGTTTTATGCCTTGCCATAGTCGCCATATCATTACTGGCTTTGAGCCAGGACTATCGCGACAGGGTAGCCAGGGCCCGTCTGGGAGATGTGGCTGCGCCCGTATATTTTCAGGTTAAGTCACTGGCACAGGGACAGGCAAGTCTAAATCAGGTATGGGCAAGCCTCTCTGAACAAGCGCAGAAGACGGGAACCGCCATATTTATATTGAATTCTCAAGGGGAGGTAATAAGACAGATTTCACCTAAGGGGCGCTCCTGGGCATATCCTGCCAATCTACCGGAAAAGCAGTTGCAATCGGGAAAGTCAAGCCCTCAATATGGAACTTATACCAGTTCGAGGGGGCAGGATTTCATATTCGTTGCTTATTCCCTGGAGGACTTGTTCCGGGCGAGAGCGGGTATCAGACTACAAACTTTGATTCTGTCAATACCGCGAGGCGATGCCTTGACGCTCTGGGCCAGTTTTACCAGGCCATTAATCTGGGCCGGCCTGATTGCTCTGGCCTTCTCCATAATTATCGCCATATTTCTGGCCCGCTCATTCTATGTGCCTATCGGACGGATAACAGATGCCACGCATCAAATCGCGGATGGCAAATACGATCAAAAAATACCGGTAAGCGGCCCCGAAGAAGTTAAGGGATTGGCTAACAGCTTCAATCGGATGTCCCAGCAAGTGAGGAATTCACAGCAAATGTTGCGTGATTTTGTTGCCGACGTCTCCCATGAGCTTAGAACCCCACTCACGTCCATCAAAGGATTTGCATTGGCCATACTCGATGGCACTGCGAGAGACAAGGAATCACAATTGAAGGCAGCAGGTATTATTGAAGATGAGTCGGCAAGGATGATGCGGCTGGTTAATGATTTACTAGAGTTGTCGCGGCTTGAATCAGGACAGGTGAGCATGGTCATGGAGCCGGTGGATGTCGGGGAGCTTCTATATCAGTGCCAGGAGCTGTTTTCGGTGAGGGCGGAGGAAAAGAATATATTTATTAGCACCGATATCGAACCTCTTCCGGTTTTCACGGGCGATGCCGACCGCCTGGAGCAAGTTTTCAATAACTTACTGGACAATGCCTTAAAGCATACTCCCGATGACGGTACGGTCGGCATAATCGCCAAGCAGGCCCCGGATGGCTATATCGCGGTGGTCATATCAGATACCGGCCCCGGGATTTCTCCAGAGCAGCTTCCCCATGTCTTCGAACGGTTCTATAAAGCGGATTCTTCAGCGGCCAAGACCGGCACCGGCCTGGGACTGGCTATATCCCATCAGATTGTGCGAGCTCACGGCGGAGATATTCAGGTGAACAGCGTAATCGGTGAAGGTACAAAATTTATAGTCAGGCTGCCGGCTAAACCCGGTATGGCTGTTGCTAAGGGCTGAGAAGCCAGGATCATTGTTTAATTTTGTTTGATTCATCCAGGTCCTCGCGGCCGGGGCATATCTCCCGTAACACACAGTCACGGCAATGCGGTCGCAGGGCTTTGCAGACTTTCCTTCCATGCTCGATTAAGCTTACATGGAAAGTAAAAATTTCGCTGTCAGGGACCATTTTCTCCAGCAACCTATGGGCCTGGTCGACCGATGTCCCGGAGTCGATCAAGCCCAGTTTCCTGGCAACGCGAAAAACATGAGTGTCCACAGGTAAGGCCGGCATTCTCAACGAAAAAAGTAATACGCAGCTTGCCGTTTTCATTCCCACCCCCGGTATTTGCATGAGCCAGCCTCTGGCTTCTTCCATTGGCAGATATTTTAAGAAGTCCAGTTCCAGGTCCCCGCGTTTCTGGTATATATATTCCAGTGCCTGTTTGATATATTTTGCTTTAACGTCGGCCAGACCTCCGCTTTTAATCGATGCTGCGATATCCTTTAGGTTGGCCTGAGCGATCGCTTTCCAATCGGGGAATGATGATACCAGGGATAGAAAAGCGCGGTGGGAATTAACATCAGATGTATTCTGGGACAGTATGGTCTGTATCAGTTCCGATAACGGGTCGCTGCGCGAACGCCACTGGCGGTAACCGTATTCTTTTACCAGTAATTCAAGAATCTGCTCGATATACTTTTTCATTTAAAGCTAATTATACACGAATGACGGCATGCCAAATACCGGTGCTGGGACGTAATGTCCTGATGGTGTTATAATAATTATCTCGAATAATGACGAATCAGGGGGGTTATTTATGGACGAACTTAAAGTCTTCAGCGGCAATGCACACCCTAATTTAGCTGTCGAAGTGTGTGAGTATCTAAATATACCTCTTGGTCAAGCCGACATATTTGAATTCAGTAATGATAATATTTTTGTAAGGATTCTGGAAAATGTTCGTGAACGGGATGTATTTGTGGTTCAACCGCTGTGCAGTCCGGTGAATAAAAACCTGGTTGAACTTCTTATTATGCTCGATGCTTTCAAGCGGGCTTCGGCAGGTAGAATTACCGCTGTTATCCCATATTACGGTTACGGCCGGACCGATAAAAAAGACCAGCCCAGGGTGCCGATTACAGCGCGTCTGATAGCGGACTTACTTACCACTGCCGGTGCTGACCGGTTGCTGACGGTTGACCTGCACGCTGCTCAGATTCAAGGTTTTTTTAATATACCTGTCGATGAACTTACTGCTCTAACTATCCTGGCTAATTACTGGATAGGAAAGAAGATGGATGATATAGTCGTGGTAGCAACCGATATCGGTATATCCAAACATGCCAGGGACCTGGCTGCCAAGTTAAACTCGCCACTGGCAATTATTGAAAAACGGCGGATAGGGAATAACGATTCTACAGAGTCTCTTAACATTATAGGTGAAGTTAAGGGAAAGCATGCTTTAACCATTGACGATGAGATAGACACTGCCGGTTCTTTGGCAAATGCTGTCGATGCTCTGCTGAAGGGGGGAGCTGTCGACGTTTTTTCCTGTTGTACCCATCCCATTTTTTCAGGGCAGGCAATAGAGCGTATTTCGAAATCTCAGGTTAAAGAAGTAGTCGTTACCAATACAGTACCGATAGGAGATAAAAAAATATTGGATAAAATAACAGTATTATCTATGGCTCCTCTTCTAGGTGAAGCCATTCATCGTATTCATACCGGTCTATCTATTGGGGCGCTGTTTGAATAGGAGAGAACATGTTTAAATGGCTGGGTAGTCTCGGCGACTCCAATGAAAAAGAAATTAAACGCCTTAATCCTCAAGTAAATGAAATAAATTCACTCGAATCCGATTTCCAGAGATTAACAGATGCCGAACTGCGAGCCAAAACGGATGAATTTAAATCGAGGCTGGCGGAAGGGGAGACTTTAGATGATCTCTTGCCTGAAGCATTTGCTGCAGTACGAGAAGCTGCGAAACGTACCATAGGACAGCGTCATTATGACGTTCAGCTTATGGGTGGTATCGTACTTCATCAGGGTAAAATTGCTGAAATGAAAACCGGTGAAGGGAAAACCCTGGTAGCTACCCTTCCTTTATATTTAAACGCGCTATCGGGGCAGGGTTGCCATCTGGTTACCGTCAATGATTATCTGGCCAGACGTGACGCTCACTGGATGGGGCCGATTTATCATGCTCTGGGTATCAAAGTCGCCAGCATCTTTCCGGCACAGAATCCGGATGAGCATACACCGGCATATATATATGATCCCGGCTGTGAGCCTGCAGACAAACGGTGGCCTAATTTTCGATCGGTACCCCGCCGCGAGGCATAT
>CAZEAR010000176.1:0-4789 GCA_964510365.1 uncultured Dehalococcoidales bacterium
AGTAGGCCCACTTCCATACCTCGAAGCGATGCCGCCAGCGATATCTGTGTATAACTCCAGCCATATTCATTTGCTATCGGTTCGAAGAATGCGGTAAATCCGTAAATAATCACGCCGCCGAAGTAGAAGGCAACCAGAAAGCAAACGCCGACAATCCACCAGCCATAGAATATCTTGGGTGTTTTCATGTGATATAAGGCAATATTATACTACGTTTTTTAATAACACAGATTAAGAGAAACTTTTGCCCTGAAACTGTGTAATAAAAAATAAGAAAAAATGCCGGCATATTTATCGTGGGAAAGACCGCTTCTTTGCCAGCATTTTACAGCGGAGTCATCGGTGATTAATTCATTGCGTCGATATCACGATATCTCCGGGAACACTGGTTAAATCAGGGACATCCGTCAGCATCATCGCTCTCGATAACTCACTCGTCATTAATTGTAATACCCGGGCAACTCCTTCAGCCCCTGCGGCTCCAAGCCCCCAACATATAGGTCTGCCGACGAGCACCCCTTTTGCTCCCAGAGCCAGTGCTTTTAATACATCGGTGCCTCTGCGAAAACCACTATCTACAAGTATTTCTATATCACTGCCTACCGCTTTAACGATTTGGGGGAGGACTTCGATCGATGCCTGGCAATAGTCAAGAACCCGACCGCCATGATTGGAAACCACAATAGCATCGACACCCGCTTCAACTGCAGCCACCGCATCCTCAACGGTCATTATACCTTTCAGAATAAGGGGTATAGAGGTTTCCTGTTTTATTTCCCTGATCACTTTTGGGGATAAAGATATATTATTTTGAAGGACTAACCAGTTCTCTTTAATCTTCACACCCATATAATCGTCCACACAAATTCCGATGCCGCAACAACCTGCCGCTTCAGCCTCCCGTATTAAAGTAGACAATCTTTTTCTATCTTTCTCGGGTTCACTATTCCAGACGATCGGAGTTTTAACACTGTTGACGATTTGATTAACCGGATATTTGGCAAGCGGCCCCAGGAACATCAGCGCTCCTGCCTTCTCTGCTCCTTTTGCTATGGCGATCTCGCCTTCCGGATGTGCGCTGCCCATATTGGCGAACGGGGCCACGATTATAGGCGTTTCCACTGTTTTGCCCAGAATTGTTGCCCTTGTACTAACTTCCTTTAATCCGTGGATGACCCTCAGCTTTAACCGGAAATCTTCAAACGCTGCCTCATTATGCCGGAATGTGGATTCTGTTTCCGTTCCGCCGTTAATCCATTCCCAAACACCCTGTTTAATATTTTCTTTAGCTGCTGCCTTTATTTCTTCCAGACTCATCTTCTCGATACTGGTTTTTTCTGAAGTCATGATTTTCCCCCTTAACGCCGTTATCAAATGCAGGAGTTTACGGAAAGCAAGCTGAATTTAGCAGAGAATAGATGCGCTGTCAAGAGTGATTAAACTACAATTTAATTTGACTTTTCCCAAAGTTAAGCCTTTTAATCATTATATCTACCCGCAATATGAACCTGTACACGTAATCAGTCATTGTAGCCGGTTTTAGCTCGAACCGATTAATCCATTTACAAAAGAGACCGATAGCAAAACTATACCTTATCTTATGGAGTGATATAATGATGCGGTATAAGCATGCACGCCGAGTTATTTATATCTAAAAATTCAGTTTTTATATGAAAAGGATAGTTAAAGACTGGTTACTTCTGCTGGCATCATTATTGGACGATGCAGCTGTTATAGTGGTAATTCTGTTAATCCTCTGGCTTCTGAAGATACCTGTATCTTTATCGATTATCATTATTCTGGTCCTGCTATTCGGCGGACTTGTTTTTCTCATGCACAAATTTGTTATTCCGACACTGCACAGGAAGATCATTACCGGTTCCGAGGGGATGCTCGGCCTTGAAGGTATCGTAACCAAACCATTGGAACCGCGCGGTGTAGTCAATATAAACGGAAAACTCTGGAAAGCGCGGGCCGCCGGTGACCATATACCTGTCAGCAAGCAAGTGGAAGTCATAGCTATGGACGGGATCACTTTGCATGTAAAACGCAAAAGTTAAAGGTCCGGTAAGTAATCAACATAGTCGAATGCTTGATAGAATCTTTATATACGGATAAATATGGAAATTACAGCTGCGCGAACATTCAATACTCTATATATATATTTGGATATTGTATGGCTTATCATATTCGCTTCGATATTGATCTGGCGTCAGCGTTATCTGGCGGTTATTGTTGGGCTAATAGGTGGAATTATTTACTTTGCCGTTGACTACGGCATCTTCTATCTTCTCCTTAATACGCGTGCCATAAACGGAGCAGATCCGTTCTGGTTTTTATTATGGCTCAGTATGAGTTACGGATTTACCAATTTTGCCTGGATATGGCTTCTGCTGAACCGGGATGGTAAAGCAGTCGAATGGAGTTTAATACCCATAATGGGTTGGGTAGCTACAGCGGCACTGAGTCAAAACTTCGGCACAAATTTCCCCGTAATATCTATATACCGTGGCACCGTTAGTTATCACGGCATAATGGCAGTAATTCTTGTTGCAGGTTACCTCTACTTAATAATATACAACCTTAGAGCACAGCCAGCGGATAGGGTTAACATTATCAGACTTTTAGCTATAGGTATCGGCGTACAATTTAGCTGGGAGTTTGTATTGCTTCTCAGCGGGATAAGGCCGGCAGGTATTATGCCTTTAATTGTAAATTCGTTAATAGAAACTAATCTGGGAATGCCCTACCTTTATCTTATACATAAAACGGTCTCCTCCCGATTTAAGGAGAATTTAAAGCCGGATTAATATGCTGAATCCGATGGCTGACCGTTGATTTGGTTTCTTAAATGCGTAAATCGATCCACCTGCTTAAGCATTCTATTGCGAAGTGCCAAGTGGTATAATTCGACATTAATCAAGTCGCCTAATAAATGGACAGGATAATTACATTATCGGGCTAAACTGGAAAATACCCAAAATATACTATGGCTATATCATAGTCATAGCTGCATTATGCATATCTGTGGTGATGTGGGGTGCACGGCATTCGTTCGGCGTATTTTTTGAACCTGTGCTAAACGAGTTTGGCTGGACACGGGCAATGACCGCCGGGGGCTTCTCCCTGTCCTGGATTATGACCGGCCTTCTCTCAATAGGTGTAGGGAGATTAAATGATAGATACGGCCCGCGAATAGTATTGACCATTGGAGGGCTTTTATTGGCTCTGGGTTATTTGCTGATGTCGATACTGAGCACCGTCTGGCAATTGTATCTGTTTCTTGGCATTGTAAGCATCAGCATGACCACCGTTCTTGTCCCTTTGCTGTCTACTGTAGCAAGATGGTTTACCAGAATGAGGTCGTTGATGACCGGCATCGTATTAACCGGTTCAGGTATCGCTCTAATAGTTATACTGCCCATGGCAAGCCAGCTTATCTTGAGCTATGGCTGGCGATTCTCATACATTATTATCGGTATTCTGGCCTTGATAGTGGTTGTACCGTTAGCGCAACTTTTAAAGCGAGATCCGAGTCAGATGGGCTTATTGCCGTTCGGCAGTGATAAAGTCGATACCGGCAATTCAGAATTACAGCAAAGCGGGCTGTCGTTTCAAGAAGCATTACACACCAGGCAATTATGGCTGCTCAGCGGCATATATTTTTGCAGTTACTTCCTATTCTACAGTTATTCCGTACACATAATAATTCACGCCACCGGCCAGGGTATCGTATTAGCCAAGGCTGTCGGTATTATGGCTGTGATGGGAGTCACAGGGATTGCCGGCCGAGTACTGATGGGCATTGTAGCCGACCAGGTCAGTAGCAAAGTATCCATGGTTGTCAGCTCCATATTAATGCTGATATCTTTATTTTTACCTTTAGTAGCCAAGGATATAGCGATTTTATATTTGTTTGGTGCAATCTTTGGTTTTGGCCACGGGGGGATGGCGACGATGGAATCGCCAAGGACGGCCGAGATATTCGGCATGAATTCTCACGGTATGTTATTAGGCTTTGTTTTCTTTTGCGATACCATCGGAGGTGCCATCGGGCCATTTTTAGCGGGATATATATTCGATGCTACCGGTAGTTATAATCCGGCCTTCTTAATATGCACTTTGATAGGTATCGCGAATCTTATACTCGTTTCTATTCTTGGTCCAATAAAAGGTCTGACAAACTCGACTCGATAATCTGCAATATCCTGCGGTTTTTTTTAACCATAGGGGAATAACATTAGCAGCCGCCCGCTCCTGAAACCGGAATGTTTATAACTCCAGCCTAAAGATTAATCTCCTTTGTGGGAGCAGGTCAGCGGAATAACCCTTTCACAGCAATTAGGAACTCATCAAAGTTACCGGTATTTCTGCTTTGTTTACAACTGTATTTTTTAAACTCTGCCACTTACTGTATATCCGATTACGGCAAATAAAAATACCTTTTGCACAGTACTTTGCCAGGGGGCAAAGATCTTTTCAGAATAACGCTGAAATCTAAAAATAAAATGCTGCTGTAATACAGCCGGAGGTCAACATATTCCTACGTGTATCAGAGATTTTGAAAAACTTTTAAGGCAATTTGGTAAATATTAATATTAGTATGGCTGTTTCAAACGGCGAATAACCAGCATCGCCGATATCAAAGTGACAAGTATCAATGTTACTACAAAAAGATAGGTAAATATATTGTGAGTCACAGTCGATTTGTCTTTGCTACTACCGTAATCAACAATGGTAAAGTAGGCTTTCTGTCCATTTATATCTACCGTGTACACTCCAGGCTGAC
>CAZEAR010000177.1:0-4734 GCA_964510365.1 uncultured Dehalococcoidales bacterium
TACTTATCATACTTACCCCTTTTGCTGGCGTTGCGAGGCGCCGATACTGTATTACGCCAAGAAGACCTGGTATATAAGGACCACAGCGAGGAAGCAGGAACTGATAAAAGGAAACGGCGAAATAAACTGGTATCCCGAGCATATCAAGTACGGACGTTTTGGAGATTGGCTGGAGAACAATGTTGACTGGGCGTTTTCCCGCGAGAGGTACTGGGGTACTCCGCTCAGCATCTGGAATTGCCAGTCCTGCGGAGGGTATGAATGCATCGGCAGCGTTGATGAATTGAAATCCAAGCCTGGAATAACCGGCCTGGTCGAGCCTCTGGACCTGCACAGACCTTTTGTAGACGATATCACATTTGATTGTTCCTGCTGCGGCGACACTATGAAGCGGCAGCCGGAAGTAATTGACTGCTGGTTCGATTCCGGAGCTATGCCCGTTGCCCAGTGGCACTATCCGTTTGAAAGCAAGGACATATTTGAACGAAGTTTCCCCGCCGATTATATATGTGAGGCCGTGGACCAGACGCGTGGCTGGTTTTACAGCTTGCATGCTCTGTCTATTTTGCTATTCGGGAAGCCGTGTTTTAAAAATGTTATCTGTCTGGGGCATATTCTCGATGCTCAGGGCGAGAAAATGAGCAAAGCCAAGGGGAATGTAGTAGACCCCTGGACGGTGATCGATAACTACGGGGCAGATGCAGTGCGCTGGTACCTGATTACCTCCTCGCCTGCCGGTAATGTGCGCCGTTTCTCCAGTGAAATGGTCGGTGAAGTGCTGCGCAACTTGATGTTGACCATATGGAATACCTATTCATTCTTTGTGACCTATGCCAATATCGATAATTATAATCCTGAATCTGAAAAAACTGCACCCGCTTCGGACCTGGATAAATGGATTATTTCCCGACTTAATCTGCTGGTGGCTGAAGTGGACAGCGCTTTGGATAATTATGACCCGACCCTGGCCGGCAGGAAGATTGAAGCATTTGTCAACGATCTTTCCAACTGGTATGTAAGGCGGAGCCGGCGCCGCTTCTGGAAAAGCCAGAACGATGTCGATAAATTATCTGCCTATACCGCCCTGTATCAATGCCTGGTAACTTTATCCAAACTTGCTGCTCCTTTGATACCGTTTATTACCGAGGAAATCTATCAGAACCTGGTGCGTTCAGTGGATAAGAATGCTCCGGAGAGCGTGCATATAACCGATTTTCCCGTCGCTGACCGGTCTATGATAGACGAAGACCTCAATGAAGCGACCGACCTGGTTATGACCATATGCAGTCTTGGCCGTGCTGCCAGGGCTAAATCGGGTATTAAGGTACGGCAGCCCCTGTCTAAAGTAATCGTAAAAACCAGGTCCAAATCGGACAAAGATAGATTGAATAGATTGGCCTATCAGGTACTGGATGAACTTAATGTTAAAGGGATGGAGTTTGTTGAGGAAGAGATTCCCGAAAATAGTGACGGCTATGCCTCGGTAACTGAAGGCGATTACTGGGTTGGGGTAGCTACCGAATTATCTCCGGAGCTGGAAGCGGAAGGAGCTGCCCGTGAGATAGTGCGTCGTCTGCAGACCATGCGGCGTTCGGCAGGCCTCAACATTACTGATAACATAACCGTTTATTATCAGGGCGACCGGAAGATAAGGCAGGTTATCGAACAGTTCGACGGCTATATCAGGCAGGAAACGCTGGCATTGGCATTGCAGGAAAGCAGTTCCATACCTGACGATGGCATATTCAGCGAAAAATATAAACTGCTAGGTTCGGAAGTACTATTCGGCATTAAAAAAGAGATCGTTTAGCGGTTCAAATAATTCCAATAAATTATTTAGGTGGCTCACTCTTCACAAGAGTGACAACGGTTGTCTTCTGTTCATTACCCCTGAAATATTCTATAGTCACTTCTTCTCCTACTTCGGAATCGTGAATAGATTGCACCAGTTCTTCGGCGGTAGCCATCTCTTTGCCGTTGTAGCGGGTTATTACATCCATCTTTTTCAAGCCTGCTTTATCCGCGGGACCGCCCGGAGATACAACCTGTAAAATCACCCCTTTTTCCACCGCCAGTCCGTATACCGATGCTATATAGGCATTAACCGTAACCGGCGCTATCCCCATATATGGTCTGACTATATATCCTCTGGTAATCAATTGCGAGATTATGGGTTCGGCGGTTTTGATGCTTATAGCATATCCCATTCCTTCCACGCCGACAGCCGCCATTTTGGCGCTGGTAATACCGATTACCTGTCCTGTCATATTTATCAGTGGTCCTCCGCTGTTGCCCGGATTGATGGCTGCTGAAGTCTCTATAAGATCGTATAGCTGTCCCCCTTCAACAGGCAGTGATACTTTGATACCGCTTACCGTGCCCTCTTTAGCTCTCAGACCCTGTCCCAGTGGATTTCCCAGCGCTACTACCCAGTCTCCGACTCTCAGTTTATTGGAATCGCCCAGTGTAGCGGCCGGCAGACCTGTGGCATTGATTTTAATAACAGCCAGATCGGATACCGGGTCCCGGAAGACGTGTGAACTATCTGTTTCAAATGTCCTACCGTCGAAAAGCTCGACGACGATCTTCTCTGCCCCTTCTACGACATGGTTGTTGGTTACAACTATACCGTCCTCGCTAATGATCCATCCTGAACCGGCGCCTTCCTGTTTTTGGGGTTGTTGAAAGATATCGAATGCTACAGATTCGGTATTTATAGCTACAACGTTGGGAAAGCCCTTCTCCACTACATCGGCGATGCTTGGCAAAGGTTGTACGTTGTTATTTTGTACATCGGGTATCCAGTTGGGATCGATCGGTGTAATAGGAGTCTTGTTGGCGGGGGTTTCCGTAGATGTGGGGGGATTTAGTTGTTGAGGAAAAGATATAACACAACTACTTGAACTTACAGCTAAAACTATTAATAACAGAATGATTACAAATTTTTTCATTTCATCTCACCATAAATATTAATTAATTAAATTTAATTTGATTCTAACATACGATTCCAATCTGGGCAAAAAATGAATATAATGGGTGAACAAATGGCTAAAAACTTGATTTAGCAGCCCTTGTTAGGCTATATTTGATAGCTAATGTAGCAGAGAAGCCGGATTTTACTATGACTCCACATTCCGCAGCGGTAAGCAGCGGGTATTAAAATCAGCTTGGGTGTTCTACAATATAAGGAGAGAACAATGCAAGTTCGTATTCTAGGCGCTCATTGTATCGAAGCTAAAAATTCGTTAATGTCATCTATCCTGATCGATGATATATTGGCTTTGGATGCCGGCAGTCTTACCGGTAGCCTCTCTTTAGCAGAACAACAAAGGATACGGGCTATTTTTCTGACTCATCATCATTTCGATCATTCACGCGACCTGATAACGCTGGGGGCGAACTGCGGTACGTTATCAGCTCCCGTTAATGTTTATGCACTGCAGAATACGATAGAGACCATTAACTCCTGTCTGCTCGATGGCAGGATGTATATGGATTTTTCGAAGTATCCGTCTCCGCAAAAACCCTTTCTACAAATGCAGGCTATCGAACCATTCGAGACAAAGGTGGTCGAGGGCTATGATGTTATGGCTGTTCCGGTTAATCACGCTGTATCCTCTACAGGATTTCAAGTTGCTGCAAATGACAAAAGCCTGTTTTATACCGGAGATACCGGGCCGGGCCTCTCCGAATGCTGGAATAATATTTCACCGCAATTACTTATAATCGAGGTTTCGGGTACTAACAAAGACGAGGAATTCTTAGTAAAAGTCGGTCATCTGTCGGCTCGATTACTGAAACAGGAACTGGTACACTTTCACCGGATAAAAGGTTATTTACCGCGTGTGGTAGCTATTCACATAACCCCTCGTTATGAAGATGAGATCAAACGGGAGATTCAGGAAGCCTCCGGTGAACTGGGGGCATCTATTGAGATCGGTTATGAGGGAATGGTGATAGACTTATATTAAACCGCATAAGGGATATAATAACTGGAAACCATTTACTCATATACCGGAATTATCTGATTGCTGATTAAACGGATTAACGGTATACCCGATAAAAAGCTGCATTAACACGCTGGCTGTAAATTTAAAGGCCGGCATTACCACAATTGTGGTGTTGCTTATGCCGGCCTCGAATTCGATGTTTGGCTACTAACGGTTCTTATCTATGCTTCTGCATAATTTACTTTTGGCAGATCGGCCAGTGCCTTCTTTACCAGATCTTCGGAATAGGCATAGTCTTCCAGCTTTCCGGATAGGTATTCATCATAGGCGGCCAGGTCGAAATGTCCGTGTCCGCTCAATGCCAAGAGGATGGTCTTGCTTTGACCTGTTTCCTTGCAGGCCAGTGCTTCATCGATGGTCACTCTTACGGCGTGATTTGGCTCGGGAGCGGGAACGATGCCTTCGGTTCTGGCAAACTGTACGCCGGCCTGGAAAGTTGCCACTTGTGGCACTGCCCGGGCTTCGACCAGTCCGAGTGCATGTAGATGGCATATTATGGGAGCCATGCCGTGATAGCGCAGTCCACCCGCATGTATCTTGGGTGGAATAAAGCCGTGGCCCAGCGTATTCATTTTGGCAATTGGTGCCATTCCTGCTACGTCTCCGAAGTCCCAGGTGTAAGGGCCTTTGGTGATGCTGGGACAGGCCGCCGGCTCGACATTTATGATACGTAGATTGGCTTTCTTCCCCGACAGTTTATCTCGCATGAAGGGGAGAAACATGC
>CAZEAR010000178.1:0-4709 GCA_964510365.1 uncultured Dehalococcoidales bacterium
GAAGTAATCGATGTGCTTACGGAGAAGTTCGGTGAAGTATTTTCTATGGAGATAATGAATATAAATTATGAAAACATGCGTGAAACCACCCTGGTTGGTAGTTAAGTCGGCTTCTCAAAGCAAGCTGGGGACTGTCAGAGCTCACCTCGATTATTATCGACTTAATACGGTTTGTCAGGAGGCCTGCTGTCCTAATATCTATCACTGCTGGCAAAAGGGTGCCGTAACTTTAATGATTTTAGGGGATACCTGTACCAGGTCCTGCGCATTTTGCGCAACCTCTACAGGTAATCCGCGGGGAGTAGTAGATGGTGGCGAACCGGATAGAGTTGCAGACTATGTGGCAGCGGCTTCGCTTGATTATGTTGTCGTCACATCGGTAACGAGAGACGATCTCCCTGACGGTGGCGCCGACTTTTTTGCACGGGTCATTGAACGAATCAAAAGCAAAAATAAACTGGTCAGGATAGAGGTGTTGATACCGGATTTCGGTGGAGATATCCATGCGTTGGAACAGGTAGTAATGGCGAAGCCGGATATTATCGGGCACAATATAGAAACAGTAGAACGTCTCACTCCTGTTGTACGTGATCCCATGGCCGGTTATAAGACCTCCCTGGGTGTACTTGAAACTATAAAAAATATATCTCCGCAGATTATTACCAAATCAGGATTGATGCTGGGGCTGGGAGAGAACGAAACGGATATCAGGAACGGTATCAGTGATTTAAGACGCCGGGAAGTAGATATCTTGACTATCGGCCAGTATCTTTCTCCCTCGCCAAGCCATTTGCCGGTGGTGAAATATCTCAACCCGGAAGATTTTACGAAATATGAAAATATGGCCTATGAAATGGGTTTTAAAGCGGTTATGGCAGGCCCTCTGGTAAGGAGTTCTTATGAGTCTGCTCAGGCCATGAAAAAGGTATTAAGTCCATGACAAAGAAAGGTATGGAATGGGGGTAATTATTTGTTACCTGGTTAAAGATCTTAATAATTAAGGGAGCTGAAGATGCTATTAGAAGTAAAAGTACCGGAATTACAGAAAAAGACCGATGAAATAACGGAGGGAATGGCATGCCCCGTAAATCCTGAATTACGTATGATCAAACTGCTGACGTGGTATATTAAAAACGGGGCCTTTGTCAACAAAGATGCCGCTCTATGCATGCTCGAGACCTGGAAAGCTTCGTTTGAGATTCCGGCAGAAAAAGACGGATATATAAAGATTATCCAGGAGGAAGGTGCTCTGGTATCGAGCGGTGATATCCTTTGCCTGATAGCTGACAGTTTAGAAGAACTTTCAGATTAGACGTTTTCCTCTAATATCGTTATATCTATGTAACTACTTCTTATACTTCTTGACCTGGACTAAATTTGTGGCTCTGGCCGGAGTCAAACAGCTCTCATAATCTCCACCTAACAATGTAGATGGCGATGCGCCGAAATCGACACCGTTTTCATCAGGCAAATATTTTCCTCCATGATGTATCAGGATTACTCCGGGCATCATTCTCGATGTGACATAAGCGGGCATAACAACTTTCCCTCGATCGTTATAAACCTCGATCATATCATTATCTTTAATACCTCTGGCTTTAGCATCCGCAGTATTTAGCCATATCCTGTGCCTGTATACATGATTTCGCAACCAGTTATGTTCCCAGAATAGAGAGTGAACACGGTATCTGCAGTGGGAAGTCAATAACATAAGAGGATAGGCCTTGGTCATAGGATCATTCATTCCCCGGATTGTGGTCATATAGGTTGGATGTGGGGTCATAGTGCCCCAGTCTGCGGGCAGATTATCATAGGCACGACCGAAGGTATCATAATGCTCGCCTTTGCCGCGGTTGGATTCATCAGCAACGTACTCCGAAAAGATTTCTATCTTTCCCGATTTGGTCTTAAACGGTTTGCCATGCCTGATTTGATCGTGCCAGCCGGTGAATGGTATGTCATCAAGCTCATCACAGTTGATAAATTCACCTGTGGAAAAATTTTCCCAGGACGGTAATTCCTTACCCTTCTTTTTATAATATTCCTGTAGCTGTGTGTAAGCATCCTTTTGATATCTTTCCCAGTCTTTTTCCCAGTTCTCATCGGTTGTATAGTATCCGAAAAATTTCCTGGGATCTATTCCTAACTTTTCCGCCAGTTTGACATATACCCATACCCATGACTTTACTTCACCGGGAGGTTCAACAACGCCGGGGCAGTAATTTACCGATTCAAATCCACCATAGGCGCTTTGGGTGATGGTTTTTTCCTCCCACATCCAGTCACGAGCGGGAAGAATGATATCGGCAAATTTGGCTGTCGGAGTCATAATACTATGCATAGTTACGACGAAGTCCATTTTCTGAAATGCTTTTGCCTGCTCTCCGGCGGCATCGCATGCAGTGACCAGGTGATTGGAAGCATGCGGTTTGTGCCCCCCTCCCCAGAAGATAAGTTTGGGATTGAAATCCTTTAAATGTTTCGGGTCAGCCTTCCAGCCTACCTTTCTTCTATACTCTTCCTCACTCAGTTCACCGCTTCGTACTTTATCCAGAAGGAGTACAGCCTGGGCCCAGTAATGGCCGCGGTATAGTTTGGGGATCTCATAGTCTCCCGGCGGCCCCCAAGGGATGCGTAACGGTAGAGGACGGGCAGGGCCTGGATGGAATTGGGGACCGGCACCCGGTGTGCCCCAGAGTCCCAGCATAGCCTGTAAGGCAGCGAATGTTCCCACAAGTTGTTCACCGTGGCTTTTACGGCTCAGACTCCAATGGGCCCAGAGCCATGCGGGCCTCATCCTCCATACTAACCTTGCCAGTTCTCGTATTGTTTCAGCAGGAACTGCACATATTTTTTCAGCCCACTCGGGAGTTTTTTCTACGCCGTCTGTAGAACCCATAACATAGTTTCTCCATTTATCGAAGCCGAGGGGCTCAACAAATTTTTTAACGAAGTCTTTATTCCAGGTTTCTTCCTGAAATAAGACATAAGCTACGGCTAGAAACATGGCAGTGTCAGTCCCCGGTTTTATAGGAATCCACTGGTCGGCCAGTGTCCTGACGGCAGTGCTGTATCTCGGATCGATAATAATAACGGGTTTACCTCTCTCCCGGGCGAGCTTGACGAAATAGGCAAATTGGTGCGCCGGTCCATGATGGCCAACCGTAGGCTCCATGCCCCAGAGAACGATTAAATTAGAATTGGCCAGCATATCGGCTGGCGATCCCGCCGCTACACCTGCATAATCCCAACCTGTTACTCCGGCCATTACATGACACATTAGTCTACCGGAATCCCAGGAACACCAGCCCCAGCTGTCAACGCCAGCACCCCAGAAAGAGAATATACGTCCTACAGTGTCATTGGGCATATATGTGGCCATGATGGAGAGCGGGCCATATTTTTCCCTGGTTTCCTTCATCTTATCTGCTATGGTTGTGAGGGCTTCGTCCCACGATATTCTTACATATTTCCCCTCCCCCCTTTTACTGCCGGGAGCCCTCTTTAACGGATAGAGTATGCGGTCCGGGTGATAGATGTACCTGTAAAAAGCCAGTCCCATAACACACGGCCTTCTTTGAAGGCGGTTTTTAATAAGGTCCTTGTCTGACAATGCCGCATCCTCTCTGCCGATATTGGTATTATATCGGTCATCAGGTTCGACGGCGACGACTTTACCGTCTCTAACATGAGCTTTTATTACGCAATGATGATTGCCTCCACAGTTACACACGCAGGTGGTATAAACTACTTTCTCTTTGCTGTCAACGGTAGAACCTGAAGTCATTTAAATACCTCCTGAATTCAGCATAAGGTTTATAGGATTTGAACAGGCCACATATTGTTACCTTATGAACATAGACTGCGGTATTAGAAGTCAAATCCAATTTGCCCCGAATCCTGATGCAATTAATATCAGGTAATGTTACCACGGCTGGACTTAATTGATTATTATAAATATTAACGCAAATGTATCCTATGAGCAAGTAGATTAAGTTTAGGATTATTGCTCTCATGTTTAGTACAATTATATGAAATGCTTAAAGTGTATTGAATTTTTCCAGAGATTTCCCTATAATTTCTTTGATTTAGCGCATTGGTGATTAAAAAGCTGAGCGCTAAATTAGCTAAAGTAGAGTAATTTTAGCTTCGTATTGAGGTGATTATAGAACGCGTATTCCAGGATCATATATTATACGTTTGAATCACCTCAGGCGTGTTTAATAATTCAATATCGGGAGTATTTGTTTTTTGATTAGTAGGGGTGTAGCTCAGATTGGTAGAGCAGCGGTCTCCAAAACCGCAGGTCGTGGGTTCGAGTCCTGCCGCCCCTGCCAATGCCGAGGTGGTGGAATCGGTAGACACGCCATCTTGAGGGGGTGGTGAGCGTAAGCTCGTAGGAGTTCAAATCTCCTCCTCGGCACCATTTGCCTAGATACAAGCTGATGTGAACATTCTCGGAATAAAGCGAGTTTTATTATAGATATGCGGAAGTAGTTCAGTGGTAGAACACCTCCTTGCCAAGGAGGATGTCGCGAGTTCGAATCTCGTCTTCCGCTCCATTGTTTTTGCGGCGGCGTAGCCAAGTGGATAAGGCGGGGGTCTGCAAAACCCCTATTCAGCGGTTCGAGTCCGCTCGCCGCCTTAATATCTATGCCGAGGTGGCGGAATGGTAGACGCGGCGGACTTAAAATCCGCTTCCTGCAAGG
>CAZEAR010000179.1:0-4607 GCA_964510365.1 uncultured Dehalococcoidales bacterium
CTCGGATACGAGTTGTCAATAAGAAAAAGGTTATTAAATAATACAATTGGAATTGGGGTAGATGGCGGGTATATTTGTGCTTACAATATTTAACAGGCAAGATCGATAAGATAATTCAGTATTGTGCTTAAGTTGTTTATATTTCCCATTTGTAATTTTTTCTATTTGTTCATGAGCCGGTCTCCGGACTTACCACGATCTTTCGCTTCCATCCCACATCCTCTAAATCAAAGAACTCATAACCAGGCCAGCTTTTTTGCCAGATAACTTTACCAGAAGGATCTTCGGCCTTTAAAAGCACAGTATTATTGGTGGGCCAAATGGCATAACGCAATTGCTCAGTCTGTTGAGCTGATACCCTGCCAAGTTCCTCATGCAATACGATTTTATCTTGCTGGTCAATAGACTCATGTATAATGACGATATCGGTAGGCATCCTGTTCTCTACTATAACATTAGCAACCGGATCACAGGATGCAAAAAGTATGGTACCTGCGATTAGTATACAGATAAAACATAAAAGGATGACCAGATTGAGTAAATACCGTACATGTCTATGAGTTAGATGAAATAACGGAAATATAAGATCGAAATTATTATCCATATTTACTATTTTATTTCTGTATATGAAGGTCGGAAGGACGTATAACCAGTATATATTTTATGTCTTCGAATTCTTTTCTGTTAAACCATCTCAGGTAGACCAAATAGCCTTTAGTATTTTTGGCAGTAATACGTATCTTTTCCTTCGGACCAAGAGACATGAGAGTCTCTGCTGTATTTCCAGGCGTAACATCACCGATAAAATATTCATCGGGGTAGTATTCTGATTGTTGGTATTTGTACAAGGAAAGAGTCTGATTAGTCCTGTTCTCTATTTGGAGTGTATACTGCGGGTCTGTAGGTACACACGTGATCCCAGATATTAGCAACACAGCAACCAGGATAAATGCAAGGGTAATCCGAAACATCACTCTGCTATTTCTGAGAATATCCACGGACCTTTTCTCCTGATTTCATTATAAAGGCCGTATACGAATTGTCAATAAGTAAAAGGGTGCAAAGTATCGGAGATGGGTTTGTCTGGGATGGATGGTCCTCTTAGGCTGCTCCAGCTACTTGGGTCTGGTTTTCCTGAGGATAATGATTACAACTGCAGCGGCGACGAGCAGTACGGCCAGGATGCCGATGGTTATCCAGAGGCCGATGCCGGCAAAGTCTATCTCGATAGTCAGGACTTTCTCTTAGCCGCTTCGTCGTATGCTTGAAGAGCATCTGCGTGCCTACCCAGACTGTCCAGAATATTTCCCTTACCGTACCAGGATTTTTCATTATCAGGATTAATCTTTAGTGCTTCATTATATGCTTTTAGGGCTTTCTCATACTGACCAAGTTTGCCAAGAGTGAATCCCTTATCTTGTAAGGCATCTTCATCATCAGGCTTGATCTTAAGCGCCTCATTATATGCTTTCAGAGCATCCTCATGCCGGCCCAGCTTGCCAAGAATCTCCCCTTTGTTATACCAGGCGTATTCATAATCAGGCTTTATTTTCAGTGCCTCATCATATGCTTTCAGAGCTTCCTCATTCCGGCCCAGATCGCCAAGAGCATTTCCCTTGCTATTCCAGCCATCTTCATTGTGAGGGTTAATCTTCACTGCTTCATCATATGCTTTCAGAGCATCCTCATGCCGGCCCAGGTTGCCAAGAGCAACTCCTTTATTGTGCCAGGCATTTTCATAATCAGGTCTTATCTTCAGCGCCTCATCATAGGCTTCTAGAGCTTCGTCATGTTGACCCAGATCGCCAAGAGCGTTTCCCTTGTTATTCCAGGCTGCTTCATTGTGAGGGTTAATCTTCAGCGCTTCATTATAGGCTTTCAGGGATTCTTCATACCGACCAAGTTCGCCAAGAGCGTTTCCCTTGTTATTCCAGGCTGCTTCATTGTGAGGGTTAATCTTCAGCGCTTCATTATAGGCTTTCAGGGATTCTTCATACCGACCAAGTTCGCCAAGAGCGTTTCCCTTGTTATTCCAGGCTGCTTCATTGTGAGGGTTAATATTCAAAGCTTCATCATATACTTTCAGGGATTCTTCATACCGACCAAGCTCGCCAAGAGTGAATCCCTTGCCTTGTAAAGCATCTTCATAATCAGGCCTGATCTTCAGCGCCTTATCATAAGCTTTCAGAGCTTTGTCATGTCGACCAAGTCTGCCAAGAGCGTTCCCCTTGTTATTCCGGGCTGCTTCATTGTTAGGGTTGATTTTCAGTGCCTCATTGAACACTTTCAGAGCTTCCTCATACCGACCCAGTTCGCCAAGAGTACTCCCTTGCCGAGCAAGGCTGCTTCATAATCAGGTTTGATCTTCAGCGCCTTAATAAACACTTTCAGAGCATCCTCATGCCGACCAAGCCTGCCGAGAACATTCCCCTTATTGTACCAGGCCTCTTCGTAATCAGGTTTGATTTTCAGCGCCTCATCATAAGCTTTCACGGCTTCATCATATCGGCCAAGCACGTCTAAAGCAATCCCCTTGTAATACCATGCGTCTTCGTAATCAGGCTTTATTTTCAGCGCCTCATCATAGGCTTTCAGGGCTTCCTCACACTGACCTAACCTGCGCAGAACAATCCCCTTGTCCTTCAAGGCATCTTCATCGTCAGGTCTGATCTTCAGTGCCTTATCAAACGCTTTCAGGGCTTCCTTATATCTACGTATGCCCATGAAGACTTCACCTTTTATAATATATTCTTCTGCTTTATCATTATATTTGTCTTCCATACTCACTAAACTCCAATCAGCTGTATGGTTTATTTAAGCATTCCTTATGCTTCCTTTAATTTTTACCTGCATTATATAGCTCGGATGCGAATTGTCAATGAGAAAGAGCTTTACAGTTGAAATTGGGTGGATTAGCTATGAATACCAATATGCTATTATGTGCACTAATATCCAGCAGAGAGAGAATGATGCTGCTATAGCTATCATTATTGCCGGTATTCTCAAAAACCAGATTGATAAGGAGCGCTTTCGTGCATCGCTGATTCCCTTGCCAATTTCTCTCAACGCCTCTTCTTGCGCGAACATAATGGGCAGAAGTTTTTTTGTCTTTAAGTAAAATGAACTTGGGGGTAGCGAGACTATGCGTGGAGCGAAAACGATAAGTGATAATGATGCCAGGAGGACCACAATAAGGAAAACTACAACACCTATCACCCATATACTCATGTTAATTAATCCATCATATCTTTGGCTAGGCTATAATAAGGTCAACATACCAGTAAATATATAATATTAATCCAATGATCAAAATTATCCTGTATCCTATCGTGTAAGCATATAAACTTTTCGTAAATGGCACGATGAAAAAGCCTCTTTCGTATAATCTTTTCGCATCGTTTTTAAACCAGGCACGATAGTTTAAATAGAGTATCCACAGGATGACAAGGATAAATATGAATTGAAACATATCTTCTATACCTAAGTTACTATCGCGTATATGGGTGAAAGACACTTTTTAAGTGTTTTGTCTGTATTATAGCGCTCGGATACGAGTTGTCAATAAGAAAAAGGTTACAAAGTATTGGAGATAGGTTTGTCCGGGATGGATGACACTCTTACACGACCAGGCTATCTCGGTCTGGTTTTTCTGAGGATGATGATTACAACTACAGCGGCGACGAGCAGTACGGCCAGAATACCGATGGCTATCCAGAGGCCGATGCCGGCAAAGTCTATTTCCACGGTCGGCGGCTGTGATGAAGGTGTCGTCGCCTGTCCGGAGGAAACGGTAAAGCTGAAAACGGGGCTTGCAGGACTCCGGAAAGGCTCCACCGCCTGCACGCGCCAGTAATAGGTCCCGGCTTCGAGGCCGGCGGTATAACGGTAAACGGCCGTGGAGACGCTCTTGACGGTGACGGTCTGTTCCAGGGCGGCGTCTTTAGCCAGTATAAACTCGTATTTGGCAGCTTCGGGCACAGGCGTCCAGGAAAACTCCGGTGAGAGATCGGTGGTGACCTCGTTGTCGGCGGGGCTGATAAGCTCCGGCGCGGGATGGACGGTTTGAGGTATATTTACCGCTTCGACGGAAAAAGTCATGGTAGGCGACCACTGGCCGTTGATGCGGTCATAGGTGGCGATGCGGTTCACCCTTACTTTCCAGTAATAGGTCTTGCCCGTTTGCAGCGGGGATTTGTCGCCGGAAAGCGTCCATTCGGGGGCGGCCGGTATCGCGGGAGTTATGGACTGTTTGAGGACTATGTTGGAGAACTCGCTGTCTTCGGCGATCCAGAGGTCATAACCGACGGCCGTGGTGGGATGCTTCCAGACGAAATCGATATCGGCTATCCTGCCGGTAACAGGGTCGGCGGGTATGGTCACATCCGCTTGCGGAGAGACGGGGACCGGGGCCTGGAGCAAAAGCGCCTGCTCCTGCGGTGTTACCGGCCGCGGGCTGGGCGCAAAGCCGTCGTAATAATTCCATAGCAGGCCGGTGTTCGCCGTATAGGGCCTGTTATCGATAGCCCACAGGTTGATGCCGTAGGAAAGCTTTATAGATGAAGGTTCGCGGGTAAAAACTACACCGGGGACCAGGCCGGCATTCATGG
>CAZEAR010000180.1:0-4593 GCA_964510365.1 uncultured Dehalococcoidales bacterium
CCTGCTGCATCGATATCACCATCCCCTTCTTCTCCAGTTTATCAAGAACGTAGTATATAGAGGAGAAACCTATATCAGCCCACTTGCGAATATTTCGCTCCTTTATCCTGGCTTCTATCTGATATCCGTATGAGTCCCCTTCAGCCAGCAGTCCCAGAATAATGAGTTCGGCATTAGTCATAATATTTAATGATACAGTTCTATTTCCTGCCTGATAGAGTTCTGTCTTCAATCATGATTTTTACTATTCTAATATTAGAATAGTTTTAGCAAAATGTCAATAGCGCTTAATATATTTAAACCTAAAATTCAACAATCCCTGTTAATAATGATGAACTATAGTAATTAATAATTGTTATACTATATACTTAAGGAAAGTGTACCTTTTTACGGTGTCTTACTGAAGTCATGATAGAGATACTTCAAAACAAAAATTCTGCCACCCGATTCCAGATACTGGTTGAAATCGCATACTCTGGTCCGGTTATCCAGCAAAAAAGCATTGCTACCAAGCTGGGAATAACACCGCAGGCCGTATCGGACTACATTCATCAATTATTGAACGATGAACTGATTATTTTCACAAACCGTTCTCATTACAGGATAAGCACAAAAGGTGTCAACTGGATGCTGAAAATACTCAGAGAGCTCAGGAGCTATTCATCCCTTGTTGAAAAAGCGGTTACCAATATTACTGTTTGTGCAGCTATAGCTGAGTCCGACATAGACCGGGGGCAGGCCGTGGGTCTGACGATGAAGGATGGTTTTCTTTTCGCATCTGATCAGGTAGGCGACGGCGCCAGAGGCATCGCCGTATCCACTGTAAAGCAAGGTGAAGACTTGGATGTCTCCAATATCGAAGGACTGGTAGATTTTAGCAGAGGCAAAATTACCTTACTCCAAGTTCCTGTGATTCAAAGAGGCGGGTCAAGAAAGGTTAATTTAAAACGCCTGCAAGCACAGATCGCAGATAATCAGCAAATCGGAGCTATCGGCATCGAAGCTCTGGTATCATTAAGACGGATAAAAATCGAACCCCGCTATATTTATGGAGTTACCGAATCGGCTATCGAAGCAGTCCAATGCGGTCTACCTTTCATTATCGTCTGCACCGATGATGCTATACCCGGTCTCATCAAGAGATTGCAGGAAGAAAACCTGAACTATGAACTCATAGACTTACGGTTGCCGGATAGAAGTTTATAGCCCCTATTCCATTCAACCTTATCGATAGAACTCTCCCGGCATAATTTCTGCTGATTTTACTAAAGTCTACTTGAAATTAGTAAAGTATATTTTATATAATATATCCGCTCAATTTTCCAAAATCCTCAATAAGTTAGATGGTTTTAAACATAGAAAGGGATTAAGATGTTACCAAAGTCAAGGGCCGTTCCATTAATATTTGCCTGTGCCTCTCTATTAGGTATGACATTATCCGGTTGTCAGCCAACAAAACCGGTTATTGCGATTGTTGCTTTTGGTACCAGTGTTCCGGAAGCTCAGAAAAATCTGGGCGATTTCGACAGAATGGTACGCGAGCGTTTTCCTGGTTATGACATACGCTGGGCATTTACCGCACAGACTATCGTCGATAAATTACGGAAATCCGGTCAAACGACATTATTCGACCGCAAGGTACCGCTTAAAACACTGGATGAGCTATACAGCGACCTGCGGAAGGAAGGTAAAACCAGAGTGGCGGTACAGCCAATACATATATCCCCCGGCCAGGAATACTATGAGGTAGTTACCACGCCATCAAAAGGACTCGACGCTAAGGTCGGGCTGCCGCTCCTGGTCTACAACGAAGATATTGAGGAGTTTATTAATATTATTTCCCCAAAGTTCAATAGAGATGATACGGTGACAATACTTTGCGGACATGGTAACGATAAACAGCCGCAATTCAATGCCTCTCTTGTTGCTTTGGACGATATTGTTCGCCAGCAATATAACCATGTTTTTGTAGCTACCGTGGAAGGCAAACCCGGATTTGACCGGGCCATAACGGATGCCAAACAAACCGGATTAAAGAAAGTAAATTTTATACCTGTTATGCTGGTGGCGGGCGACCACATTATAAACGATGTTATGGGAGAAGACGACCCGGAATCATGGAAGTCCCAGCTCGGTCTGGAAGCCAGTGTAGACACCGGATTGGGAAGCAATCCCAAGGTTATGGCTCTTTTCCTGGACCGTCTTGAACGTCTCCTGACTATGTTCTAGCAGATATTTCAAATAGAATACAAATTATCAAGTAGGATTATGTCTATTATCAATATCGATCTGACAAAAACCGGGATAATCGTTATGGCCCACGGCAGCCCCAATAAAAACGAATTTATTCGTGTTATTGAATATATCACCGACAAAGTGAGAACGGCTTTCCCCTCGGCAGCAAAGGTCGGTTGGGCGGCACTGAACTTCAATCATCCGGATCTGGGAGAGGCTATTGAAAGCCTGGCGGGGTGCGGTGCAAAGCATGTCATTGTAATGCCCTTCTTTCTTTTCGAGGGTAAACACTCCGCTGAAGATATTCCCGGATTCATTGAAAAAATCCGGCCCCTTTATTCGGATATAGAATTCACAGTCACCAGCACTTTAGGGACAGATAAACTACTGGCCGATCTCACTATTAAACGGATAAAAGAGGCGATCATAGAATCGTCGTACAGCGATATTGCTTCGAAGTTACCCTCCACACCTGAAACCATTGAGTCCCGAAGTATGGAAATAATAGAAAGCTTTCTCCCACCTTTAGAATACCCGCAGGAAGAACTACAGGTAATTAAGCGAATTGTACACGCATCGGGTGATATAGAAGTGGCCGGTCTGGTCCGATTTCATCCCCGGGCGATCTCGTCCGGAGTAAAAGCTATTCAAGAAGGTAAACCTATTTTCACCGACGTTAAAATGGTGGCAACCGGCATTAATAAGAGGAGAACCGATGAATTTGGCTGTTCTATAAACTGTGCCCTGGATAATCCGGATACCATTAAAAATGCTGAAAAAGGCAAAACCACCAGAGCAGCGGCTGCTATCCGACATCTGGGAGCAGAACTCAATGAGGCCATCGTTGTGATAGGCAACGCTCCCACTGCTCTATTCGCTCTGATCGATCTCATCGACAACAGCGGCATTAAACCCGCGATTGTAGTCGGCATGCCTGTCGGCTTTGTGGGAGCAAAGGAGTCTAAGATAGAGCTTATGAAACGGCATATACCTTATATCGTAGTAGAAGGGAATAGAGGCGGAAGTGCTTTAGCTGTGGCTACAGTTAACGCCCTCCTGAACCTCGCATAACCTGCCGATCGAAAAAACGGAGGCAATATTTTTGAAAAAATTTGTTCTATTTGGCTCGATAATATGTATACTGGCCTTAGCATTAGCCAGCTGCTATCAGCAACCGCAAAATGCCGATACCGCTTCTGGCCATGAAACTGTCAGCGTACATGACGAGGAAGGAAGGTCAGTAGATGTTCCTTACCGTCCGGCGGCGATAGTATGTCTCGTCCCCGCTGTCGCGGAAGTAATCTATGCACTCGGGGATGGCGACAACATCGTTGCCTGCAGCTACGAATGTAATTTCCCACCCGCCCTTAAAGATAAAACAAATGTTGGGTCCGCCAGTAAACCGAATATCGAACTGTTGTTAAAACAGGACCCTGATCTGGTAATCGCCAGAACCGGCACTCTGTTTAACCAGGAACTGAGAAATAAACTGGAAGCTGCCGGAGTTCCTGTAATCCAGTTCCGCAGCCTCGAACTGGATACTACGCTACAAATGACAGACCAGATGAAACTCCTGCTGGACAAAGAGAACGAGGCACATAAATTGGTCGAATTTATTGAACATTATAAAAATGTAATAGCCGAACGTACTGCAAATTTTACCGATACTGAGAGACCGCTGGTTTTATTTCAGAGCATGGGGCATATGTACTGGAGCAGCAATGCCGATACTGCGGGACATCGCCGGATAATTGCCGCTGGAGGTATCAACATTGCAGCCGATGAACCGGTACATGTCCCTCATCTAAGTGCCGAATGGGTGCTGGAAAAAAATCCTGGCATCACCATATACAGCTATTTGGATGCCAGTGATTCAGGCAAGACACCATCTCTGGAAGAGCTAAAAAACATATATGATATGATGCTATCCCAGCCCGGTTTTAAAGAAATCGAAGCCGCCAAAAAAGGAGATATTCATATCATCGACTCCCGTTTACTGACGGGGCCAAGGTCGATAATCGGCCTGCTGTATTATGCTAAATGGTTCCATCCTGATCTATTCACGGATATCGAACCTGAGGCTATACACAGGGAGATGCTCCGTGTTTTCTGGAACCAAGAGCTCGAAGGAAACTGGGTTTACCCTGTTCCATAATATACATCAATAGACTCAGAAAAAAATAATTAAATTGGAGGTAACCGGAATATCTGCCACGTATAAGGAAATCTATACAAGATTTACCTGGAGAAAAATCCTTTTTGCCGTCTGTCTGCTGATAGTCCTGCTAATAATTGCAGTAGCGGCGGTCTCTATCGGGGCCGCGTCTTTAAATTTAAAAGAATCGGTCAGCGCACTGC
>CAZEAR010000181.1:0-4561 GCA_964510365.1 uncultured Dehalococcoidales bacterium
GTGTATACACTTCCGCCTGGGGTCGGTGTAGGGGAAATCGTGGAAGGACGAACTTTTCTTGGCGATTAATCTAATAGCCGACATGTTGTTTATTCTTCAAGTATAATCTCTATTCACGCTCTGGAATAACATATGATGTTGGACGGATGGTCGACATATCTCGCATATTTACTACATGTCGCTTTCATAGCCAGCTTTTTGATCGCCGCAGAGCGGCTATCTTATCGGTGTCATTTAACCTGGCTCTTTCCAGTGCCTGATGGAGTATCTCGATGCTCTTATCATATGTTTTTCTATCAACCGGATAAGGATACCCATCTTTACCGCCGTGGGCGAAACTATACCTTGCCGGATCTCTGAGACTTATCGGGACTTCATAGACAAGCTCTGAGATCAAGCTGAGGGCCCGGAGGGTCTTGGCACCGACACCCTCCAATGACAGTAAGGTTTCAAAATTGTCAGGTTGCCTGTCATATGTCTGAATAAAAATTTTAGAAAGACGGTCGGGATGTATATCGTCCAGGTTAAGATAATGGCGTGACGGCAAGTCCAGGGTCTTGATCTTGTTAAGCTGGCCGACTAGTTTGTCCGGTTTTTCATCTTTGGCAATTTGCGCGATGGTATTTCTGGCAGATTCACTTTCGGTTGCTATCAGGTTTAATACTTTAGCCTTGCTCTGCGAACATATGGCTGAATGAGGCTCGCAGACGAAATCCGTTACTCCTTCGCTCAGCCAGTGATAGCGGCGCGCATAGCGGTTAACTTCATTCATTCCCTGCTGGACTACCGACCATGCCCCATCTGCAGTGAAGAAAAAGCTGTGGTGATAAAGCTGATAACCGTCCTGCAGAGCAGAATTATCGACTTTAGCAGACATACGGCTGGCATAGATAAGAGGAGCCGGATCGATATTCATATTTTGACCGAAGTTATCTATTTCCATCGGTGTCTTTCGGGACGTTTTGCCTTTGCCGCCGGCTGCATAAAAGCCGAGGTCGGTCTGTAGACCTTTGATTCCTTCTTTAAGAGCGCCGCATACCGTAGTAGTCACACCGCTGGAGTGCCAGTCGTATCCCAGTACACAACCCAATGCTTGAAACCAGAAGGGATCGGACAAGCGTCTGAGCATTTCTCCGGGGCCGAATTCGGTGACAATGGCGATGGTAATCTCACGGGCGAGGAGGGTCATGCGTGAAAATAGCCATGCCGGTGCTTTTCCCCCGTGAAGGGGCAGATTGGTGATTCCGGTTCTATGTGGCATTGTTTTAGTAATTATCATCCAATTCCAGGTATGCGTCAACAATTTTTTGACAGGATATTACTGGTAACTTATCACCTATTTAGCGGGATATAAAAGCTTTGCCTTTTGTTCCATAATAAAATAAACTAGTATTTAACTGTAGTATGTTAGAAATAACATGGTTTTACTATCCATTAATATTTAGTAAGGAGGTTGGACGTGGCTAAGGTTAAAAAGCAGTTGCAAAATAATTGGAAGCCGATACTGTGGGGATTAATTCCTATCGTAATAATTGCCATTATATTTGCCCTTCCTATTAAAACAGTGCCGATAAAGGTAACGGAGAGTTACTGGGATACGGAGATGAAGACTGAACCCTATACCGTTACCGAAACTTATACGGATACCGAACCGTATACAGCCGTTGAGACTAAAACCGAGACTTTGTACGATGCTTATATTAATACAGTTAATTGGGAACACTCATTTCAAATCAATGATGCCGGTGCAACTGTAAGCATAGTTCTAAGCGGATACTATCCCTATTCATATGACTACTATACATATCCTCTGGTTGTTTATAGCACCAACACAACCAGTGCTATCAGGTTCTGGCCTTATCCCTATTATCCAAGCTGGGGTGGACGTTCTAAAGTTATCGTTAAAACAAGTTATCCGGTAGAAGTGACCAAGCAAAGAGAAGTAACCAAAGTTAGAGATGTGGTTAAATATCGAGAAGTCCCTTCTCAGGTCTTAAAGGAGAGAATAATAACCAAGTACGTTAAGACGTCTATCTGGGGATATCTGTTTATGAAACCTGAATAATAGTTTATTAATGATAACTTGTGATGTGAAGTAGTTGTAAGGAAGTGAATAATGAAACCGGAGATGATGGATAAACTGGCCTGTCCTGTATGCAAGGGTTCGTTAAAGCTGGATGTTGTCGATGAAAAGGATGGCGATGTAATCACCGGCTCTCTCTACTGCGGTAAATGCAAACACTCTTATCCCATTGAAAAAAGCATACCCAATCTATTGCCTCCGGAACCAGGACAACATTAAACTAAGGGCTGTAGGTTACGAAACTCTGGGGGGATTCCCAAACCTGGATACTTGATAGTGTAACCATATCATTCAAATATGGCTTAAGACTGTTATAGATCGTCTCAGCAATATTTTCGGAGGAAGGGTTTATCTTATCAAATGGCGGATTATCGTTTAAACAGGTATGATCAAAACCGGCAAGGATATCGTCAAGCTGCCGTTTCAGGTCCGTAAAATCATAAGCCAGACCGATTTCATTCAGCTCACCGGCTTCAACTGTTGCTACAACTTTAAAACGATGGCCATGCAAGTTCTCGCACTTGCCATGATAATCCCTGAGAAAATGAGCAGCGTCAAAATGTTGTTCAACCGATATCTTATACATCGTACCTCCTTTGATTCGACTCCTTAGTATTATCCCATTTATTGACACCGGTTATACTGCCCAGGTTTTCAAACAGTTGGCTTATTGATGCTCCATTTTCAGGGTGTATAATGCCGGGAGCTATCTCAGCCAGCGGAACCAGCACAAAAGCGCGCCGGGCCAGGCGGGGATGTGGGATCGTCAATGACCGGCTGTGAATAATTTTATCATTATAAAGAAGTATATCGATATCTATAGGCCTTGGTGCATTGGGGAAGCTGGGCTTTCTTCCTATATCAGATTCGATTTTTTTAACCAGATCGATTAGGTCTTCGGGACTAAGTTCGGTAGAGATACGGCATACGGCATTAAGAAAAAGCGGCTGCTGGGTAAATCCTTCCGGTTCAGTTTCGTATATGGATGACAGCTCTTCCACTTTTACATATTGCGATAACATCCCGATCGCATTTGTAAGATTCTTTTTTCTGTTACCTATATTAGAACCAAGTCCAAGGTATGCTGTTGCCATTACATATTCCATTTTCCCCGAATAATGGCATCGCTCATCCGGGAGACCCGCATCATTTCGCAAACGTCATGGACACGCACCATATCAGCGCCTTTGGCAATGCCTATAGCAATACTTGCTGCGGTTCCTTCGAGTCTTTGATCGGGTGGCAGGTCTAAAGTTAATCCGATCATTGACTTACGCGAAGTTGCCAGTAATATGGGTCTTCCCAGAATTTTTAACTCGTCAAACCTGCAAACGATTTCGAGGTTTTGGTCCAGTGTTTTACCGAAACCGATGCCGGGGTCGATGATGATATTTTGCCAGGATATTCCGGCGTCAAGAGCGGTATCAATGGAATGTTTAAGATCGGTCAATATTGTTGACATAATGTCGCCACTCGGTTTTTCTCGTTGATTGGACATCAGTATTATGGGCACTTTTCTTTCTACGGCCAGGGCAGCCAGACCCGGGTCACGGTTCAAACCCCAGATATCATTTATCATCCCGGCGCCTGCATCCAGAGCTTGACGGGCCACTTCATATTTATAAGTGTCGATACTTATCGGGACCGATATTTTACCTGATAGCTGCTTTAATACCGGTATCACTCGCTTCAATTCCTCTTTCATCGATTCCTCGGTTGATTTGGGAGTGGTGCCAGGGCGAGTAGACTCCCCTCCGATATCTAAAATATCGACACCGTCGGCAATGAAACGATGTGCCAGTGCAACAGCTTGATCTATATTATCCAGACCATCTCCGGAGAATGAATCGGGGGAGACATTTATTATGCCCATAATATATGTCTTTTCCCCCCAATGAAATATTTTGTTGCCGCAGGGCGTTATTCCGATCGAGGAATTACCCCTGGACTGTCGCCATTTTAATAGAGAAGCACGATCGATTTCCGTGGACATCAGGTTTATATTGTATCATGCTGCAAAAGATAGGACTATATTATGATATTACGATGATTGAAATATTAGCCAATACACGTACAGTTGTGTTAGAATAATCGGCGGCCTGCTTTAGAACCATTTTGTCAACAATTTATTAATTATTTACGATAAAAAGGAAGAACAATATGGGAATTGAAAGTAAGATAACTGAGCTAAATGGCCTCAGGGAAAAAGCCAGGGCAGGTGGTGGGACTAAGCGTATAGAGGCGCAGCATAAACGAGGCAAGCTAACGGCCAGAGAGCGAATCGAAGTTCTTTTTGATCCCGGCAGTTTTGAAGAGATAGATACCTTTGTGGTTCATGACTGCACCGATTTTGAGATGGAGAAGCAAAAGGTTTTAGGTGATTCGGTTGTAACCGGGTTCGGTAAAATAAATGGTCGGCAGGCATTTATTTTTTCCCAGGATTTCACAGTGTTGGGAGGATCCTTGAGCGGTGCGTTT
>CAZEAR010000182.1:0-4534 GCA_964510365.1 uncultured Dehalococcoidales bacterium
CGATACGGGTCCTCCCGGATAATTATAAAACCGGGTCCATATAGGCGAGAATAAAGGAGCGATTGCACGATACCCGTGGTTCATTAAAAATGATGCCAATCCCTGCCTCAACCTGGTATTAAGCAGTTCCCCATAATACCGGGTATGAGTCCAGCGAAGAGAAGGACGGACATTTTTGGTTGCATTCGATAATACCGTTCTCCTGGCAATAGGCAACACCCAGCAGATAACCGTTGCCTCTTTTAAATCAGCTCCATTACTGTCCTTTGAACCTACCGGAGACGTCTCTAATAATTCCCTGGGAGTGAGATGGAAAGGGCCGATTATTTTCTCTTTATATTCATAAAAAAGCGGATCGTCTCCGCTGGCAAAGCCCACCAGGGGGGTAGTGAAAATCGGGCTATTATCTATCATAAAAAGCCGGTTTATAGGGCTTTCATTAACCGTATGTTCGATATATCTCCGGATGGCCAGAGATGGATCTTCTTCGAATTGCTCGGATTCTTCCTTCTTCAAGATTCCTCCTTAATTGAATTTTACCGGGAGTTCATTGGAACTGACCTATTATATTATTATACTAACTGTTTGTTAATTCTTTTATGGTAACTAAAGCCTCGTTTTGACGTCTACTACATCCCGGTCAATATAATATTTCGATTTTCAAGACCTTTAACCCCACCATAAACCATCGAAACCGTCCGGTTTGTCCTGCCATTCTTTATCAAGCCTGATAGTATCCAGTTTCATTTCGCCATCGTCGCTCATTACACGAATAGATTTTAACCAGTTGCTATCATCCCGGTCGGGATAGTCATCTCGATAATGGCCGCCCCTGCTTTCGGTACGCATACGGGATACTTTCGCTATAATCTCACCCATTTGCAGCATATTCCTGAGTTCAATGGCTGCCACCAAGTCCGAGGTGTCTTCAATAAGTACTTCGCGATCCATAGTGTTACGAATATTCTGTATTTCCCCAAGAAGTTGCAGGAGGCTATCTTCTGTCCTTACAACCAGCAGATTCTCCCAGGCGGTCTTCTTTAATTCCTTCATAAACTGGAACGGCTTCTGGCTTCCGGTGCACTTTTTTAAACTATCGACTCTATCTATTTGCCCGTTGAGCACGCCATCGTTTAGGACTATAGCATCTTTTATTGTTTTGGATTTCATGGCGGCATGCCTTCCTGCCCTCATGCCGAATACCTGGGACGATGTCATCATTGCACCTCCCAGTCTATCTGCCCCATGAGGTCCGGCGGCCAATTCGCCAACGGCATAGAGATTGGGTATGGTGGTTTCCCCGTTCTCATCGATTCTCAGACCGCCATTTGAGCAGTGATAAGAAACATTTATTTCCACAAATTCCTTTTGCAGGTCTATTCCGCGGTATTCAAGCCATTCTTTTTGCCAGCTAACCGCTTCTCCAACTTCTTCCGGTTTAAAACCGCCAATCTCCATATAGAATGCATTGTTTGCATTGGCACGTCCCGCCTTAGTTTCTTTCATCATCGCTATTTCAAGATATTTACTACTGTCTCTGGAACTAAAAGGGCCGTGCTCCAATTTTCTGTTCATGCATTCATTGACCGTCAATCCTGCCGGAAGATAATTATGGATAAATTCCTCCATATTGGCATTCAGTATCCTGGGATGAAGTTTCCACAATGGATAAGGTATCGAATTAATAGTCGGGTAGACTGTAGCGATGAAGACTTGACCAAACTCCACGTTGACCAGCTCCGCTCCCGCCTCATAACCCATAACATTACCGTCTCCTGAAACACAGGACGGGTGATAGTTGAACATGAATAACTGAGCGTTTCCCCCAGTAGCCAGTATTGTTGACTTTGCTTTAAATGCGATATACTCACTGGTCCTCTCTTTAATACCCAATGCTCCAACACAATTACCATCTTGAATAAACAAACCGGTGATCATAATTTGATCGAAAACTGATGCATCAGGCTTGTTTCTTATGGCACAGGCTAATCCCGGCATGGGAACTATTAAACAATCTATATAAGGATTTTTATCCAGCACAATATCCCATTGATCAAGCATTTGTTTTGCTTCCCGGGCATCATCTACCAGTATCCTGGTGAGCTTGGGATCAGCCATACCCAGGCCAGCCTGAATCGCACGTCTATAATAAGCTTCCTGTTCCCCGTTTATTTCCAGAGGGGCCCTCCGATAAACGCCCGGTTCATCCTTCGAAGTGATTGTAATTCTGGGAACGCTGAATAAATGTAATGGCCTTGATCCCCCTCTATAGCCGGTGGCACCTGAACCTCTAACACCGCTTAAGGCAAACCTGCCCTTCACAACCAGAGCTACTTTAGCCCCGGCCAAATTAGCTTCAATTGCTGCTCTGGTTCCGGCTCCGCCAGCGCCGATAACCAAAACATCAGTTTCAATAACTTCAGCCATACTCGAACCTCCTGGTAAGCTGTGATCGATTCGTTCAATTATTCATTATATAAACAGTACGACATAAAAAATGATTAGGATCTTAATAAGTGAAACAAACTGATTTATTATGAATAATGCGGTGAAGGAATAGCGCAATCAGGGCTATTTTTCAACAGACATCTTCCCCCACTTTTGTTCATACTTAATTTTGACCTGATGATTTACCAGACCGATGGGCCATTCTCCGCGCATTACTCTCACAATTTCTTCCAGTGGCCGGTTCAGTCTATGTTCCCAGCTCTCCGGTGATGAATGGCCTGAATGCCCGGTAAGTATAACATTATAACGTTTCAGCAGAGGATTATCCGGGGCAGGAGGCTCCGGGTCGGTTACATCGAGAGCTGCTCCGGCAATCAGCTTACTATCAAGAGCGTTATTAAGGGATTTTTCATCTATGATGGCGCCGCGAGCAGTGTTTATTATAAAAGCACCCGGCTTCATTTGCTTGAATTGTTCAAGACCTATCAAATGCCTGGTATCGGAAGTCAATATGGCATGAACCGAGATAAAATCTGCTGTTTTAATCAGGTGCTCCAGACTGCATTTCTGAACGTTCAGATTCTCCATATCTTCCTCAGATATGTAAGGATCGTAAGACACAATATCCATCCCGAATACTTTTGCTTTACGTGATACTGCTTTGGCTATCCGGCCAAATCCGATAAGCCCCAGCGTTTTACCCTTCAATCGGCTCATTTCCGCCCATATTTGAGGCAATTTCCGTTTGATTTCAGAGGATGTATTGCCGTAACTGTTTTTAACCGTATTGTTCAGCTCTACCACCCTCCTGGCGCAAGCTAATATAAGAGACATAGTATGATCCGACAGTTCCTCGATAGGATAATCCGTATTGTTGATGATTCCAATACCATTCTCCGTAGCTACTTTTACATCTAAACCGTCATAGCCGACGCCAAGTGTTTCAATGAATCTACAGCTTTGCATTTTCCCCAGTACATTATGTGTGTAGGGATATTTACTGGCAAGAGTTATTATAAAGTCAGCTCCCTGCGACGCCATGATCAAATCTTCCTCGGTCTTACAGTCCTTCATCCAGAATTCTACTCCTAATTTACCAAGGCCTTTCTTTATGACATCCCAATCCGTGACCTCATCCAGTATCATGGCAACTTTGAAGACCATTGAAAAGCTCCTTCTACAACTAATTGACTATAGGATGTTTACGTACAGTTGAATCTACTCGATAATAGAACGGAGGACTTCTACTTAAATGACGCTAAAGCTACGATTGTTTTCCGTACTTATTTGTTATAAAATTATAACATTAGTTCATTTGCTGCGCAATGTAAATTCATAAGACTATTCATCCTTTATAAGATGCTTATTTAATAAACTTAAACCCTTGAAAACCATCAGCCGGTCGCTGTACTATTGATTTGTGAATGCCTTAAATAAATGCTCTGTAACCACGCTTTAATAAGCCCATTAAATATGTTTACGCTATTGCGAAATATAGTAAATTATTCAAACATAAGGATGAAATAATGGACGATATTTATGATGTTATTATTGTCGGATCAGGACCAGCCGGATTAACGGCGGGGCTATATACAAGTCGGGCAAAATTTAACACTTTGATCGTAGAGAAGGAAACAATAGGCGGTGAACTTATGAACCGGGACCTCATAGAGAATTATCCCGGTTTTTCCGAAGGTATTTTGGGACCCGAGCTTGCATCAAATATGATAAAACAAGTTAAAAATTATGGAGCAAAAATCGTTTCCGGTGCGGTTGAGCAAATTGAAGCCGAGGGTGACTGTAAAAAAGTAAGCATGCCTCAGGGAAAATATTCTTGTAAGAATATGATTATTGCCAGCGGTTCTCGTCCCAGGAAATTGGGAATCCCGGGCGAGCAGGAATTTGCCGATATCGGAGTATTTTATTGTGCTACCTGTGACGGACCGAGCTTTGCCGATAAAGTAGTGGCGGTTATCGGTGGTGGGGACTCAGGGATGACAGAGGCACTTTTTTTATCTAGGTTCGTATCAAAAGTAATCGTAATTGAATTGCTTCCTTATTTTGCGGCCAACAAAACTTTACAGGA
>CAZEAR010000183.1:0-4525 GCA_964510365.1 uncultured Dehalococcoidales bacterium
AAGTAGAGGAATACAGGATATGTGATCCCGTATCCGGCCGGGTCATAGAAAAAAGTAATCTTGGTGGATATTTGATTAGAAGAGACTTGCTGGAAAGAGAGATTGCAGCACTGGCTGTCAGGTCAGGAGTAAAGCTCTACCTGAAAACGAAGGTAGTTAAACTAATCGGGGGCCAGGGCAAAGTAGAAAGTATCGAAACGAATTCAGAAATAATTCCCAGGGCCAATGCTAAAATCTTTATATGTGCCGAAGGAATCAGGTCTGCAATCGGCGGATTTGCCGTAACAGAGGGACTGGCTGAAAAAGGAAGGATTAAAGCCGGAGTACGTTATGTACTGGCTAATGTCGAAGTATCACCCGGAACAATCGAACATTTTATATCTGACGATCCCCTCTTTGACTGTAAAAGTTTTTTTACTCACAGCAGGAACTCGTCTTTCTTCAGTGTTCCGTCTTTTGAAGCATTTCAGGAATTGAAAGAAAGGAGCGGTAATGCTATTTCCCGCAAGATTAAAAATGCTTTTCCCCTGGAAATCAGCGGGTTTACATCGGCGACTTCAGGAAAATATGGCGATTACTATAATAATATAGTTCAGAATAATCTCTTGTTCGTGGGGGATGCATCCGGCGGCTCGGGAAATGTTCACGGGATGATACAGGGCAAATTTGCCGGAACAGTTGCTGCATCTGCAATCAAGGAGAAGGATATCAGCGAAGAAAGGCTCTCCGAATATCAGGATTCGGTAATGAGTACTCTGGGGAAAGCTCCTTTTTACTGGTTTTCTGCCAGAGAGGACTTCGGCTCTTACAGCAACTGGTTCCAGCAGTTCAAAGAGTCAACTGGAGACATAGGGGCCACCGAACTTGCTTCGATAAAATGATATAGTGGCCCCGCAATCAATGACAGAAAGAATAATTAAATTTGTCGGTGCCGTAGTCGGAACAGGTGTATTCGGTGTATTTTTCGGTTTTATAGCTGCTCTGATCGGTGCTTTAATAATGCGGGGCAGGTTATTCGGTTTTGGCGGATTGGCCGGCGCGCTCGGCGGTATAATTATAGGTTATCCTTTGGGCGTGCTCGTCGGTATCTTCGTGATAAAGAAGATTTTCCACTACAGCGGCTCCATGTGGCTTGGTATAGTTGGAGTAGTTTTGGGTGGAGCGGTAACCGTAGGTCTGGCAGAGCCTTTAAATCTTAATCTGAATCCCGGCATTCTGTTTACCCTGTTTTTTCTACTGATACCTCTCCTATGTATTGCCGGTTTCCGTTTGAAAAAAGTTGACACCCAGCAATAATATGCAGACCGGCCCGGTTCCGCATATCAAGCGTATTATGACCTCCGATTTATAATCATTATAAGCGATAATTACTGAAAAAATTGGTATAATTGTAATTGCAGGTTATTATTGTTTCTGTAACTGAAGGTATATTTATATAAACTGGAGGGAAGTTCATGAAAATCGGCAAGTGGTTTGGCATATTAACGGCGGTATTACTGGTTGTTTCTATTGGAATGGCCGCCGGCTGCATTACCATTTCGGCACCGGGCACAGGGTCTAATGAACAGCCCGGTCAACCGGAAGAGACTCCCCCGGCTCCACCTCCGGCCCCCAGTCCTACGCCCCCGCCTGCTGAAAAACCGAAGCCGAATATCCAGTTGTTTACAGCCAGCCCGAATGCTGTTAATACCGGTGAGATGACGACACTCAACTGGAGCGTTACCGGCGCCCAGGCGGTTTCCATTGATAACGGAATAGGTCCTGTTTCTCTTGCCGGATCCCGTACGGTGCAGCCGTTTTCCAGCACTACATTTACGCTTACGGCGACCAATGAATCAGGCAGCGTTACCGCTACGGCAGCAGTGACGGTACTGGCTACTACTACCAATAGTAATCCTGTAGTCGAGTTTACCGCTTCTTATATCGGCGGTACTTCATGGCAGTTGAACTGGAATGTGACCAATTCCACCGAGCAGGTCATCGAGCCTGAAATAGGCCCGGTCGCTCCATCGGGCAGCACCGTGGTCACGGTTCCATCCGGGCAGAGCAAGACATATAGATTAACAGCTACAAACAGCTGGGGATGGGCTTACCGACAGGTTATTATGGTATCCCCGTAATCTCAGCTATCCTTATTACAGTTAACGAATGAACGGGCTAATGATAGTCTTGTTTCTATGATCGGCTCAATGAAGCTGCAAACAACTTTCGTAAGCTGCTTGTCTCTGTCCCTTTACTCACCTCTTCAAAACCGTAACCGGACAAACAGGATAAACCGGGGCTGAGTTCAATGTGATATAATTGCATTTCCACAAAATATCAATATACAAACTGTAAACAGGATTGTCACATCATTAGTTTAAACTGGAAACTGCCCGATATATTTTACGGCTGGTGGATTGTAATCGCCTGCTTTCTAATTTTCTTCTTTACCGGTGGACTGGTTGTACTGGGCTTTACCGCTTTTTTCGATCCTATAGTTATTGAGTTCGGTTGGAGCTATACTCAGCTATCGCTTGCCACTTCTTTCCGTGGGGCCGAGTCCGGACTTCTGGCCCCGATTATCGGACCCGTCATCGATCGCCGCGGTCCGCGATGGATTGTGTTTGGGGGAATTGCTTTCGTCGGACTCGGTTTAATATTGATGAGTTATACCACATCGATCGGCATTTTCTATTGTGCCTTTGTGCTAATCGCGATTGGTATGAGCGGTGTCAGCCCTACTGTAATGTCGACCTCGGTAGCGAACTGGTTTAGAAAAAAGATCGGCCTTGCCACCGGCATCGCCTTTTGCGGATTCTCATTCGGCGGGCTGCTGGTCCCTCTGGTGGTTAAGCTCATCGATATATATGACTGGCGACCGGCAGCAATAATAATAACCGTAATTATATGGGTAATAGGTTTTCCTCTGGCACTGGTCATACGGCACAAACCCGAGCAGTATGGCCTTTCCCCCGACGGCGAAAAAAGTGCTGCTGAATCGGTGTCTGAAATGTCTTCCGAAGCAGTCAACGATGAGGTGGAGATATCAGCGAAGCAAGCTGTTAAAGGACGTATCTTCTGGCATATAAGTGTGACCGTCTCGCTTAGTTTTATCGGTACAGCCGCATTTATTATCCATGTAATGCCGTACCTGAGCAATATCGGTGTTGACAGATCGACTGCTGCATTAGTGGCTATGGTTGCTTCTCTGATAACTATCGTCGGCCGTCTTGCTTCGGGATGGCTGGGCGACAAATTCAATAAGATAAAAGTAGCAATTATATTTTTAGTCCTGTCCGGGCTGGGGCCTCTAATTTTTAGTTATGTCCGGGCTGCCGATACGCTGCTTATTTTTTTATCCGGCATCTTGATCGGTATAGGATGGGGCGCCATATCTACTATTAGAACAGCCATAATAAGGGAATGCTTTGGTAGAAAATCATTCGGTACAATATTTGGTTTCAGCATGGGTTTAACAGCGGTTGGTGTTGTTCTGGGGCCGCTTCTTGCCGGCTGGATATTTGATACTTACGGCAGCTACCGCCCGGCCTGGCTACTTTTTTCCTGCCTGGTATTTATTGCCGTAATAGTTATAGCTACAATGCCGCGAAAAATGAGGACAACCTAGTTTATATTATCCGGACCGCTTCAAAAGGACATGCGGGAACACATTTAGCGCAGCCCCGGCAGTAATGCGATGGATGTGAAAAAGGAAACTCATAGCTAGATTCCTGCCTCAGCACTTTGTTGGGACATTCAATCGTGGCAGCACATGTACCGTTGCCACATTCTCGGGGTCTGCATTTTTTATAATCTATAATAGCTGTCGGATTCGGCATCGGTGTACCATCATGTCTGTATATCTTTTCATGTCACGAAGAAACTGCATCGACAGGTCTGATAACGCCGGTATAATTGCCGGTTCACAGGTTAAGGCGAACTGCCTTTTTAACTGATGCCTCAGGTAGAGCCAGCCGAAAGGTTTGGTGCGCAGTTGCCGCCTGAGGAAGCGGTGGAAAAAAGCGATAGTACTCTTTTCGGGCCTTTTATTCCGCATTTCGGGCACTTTATATCGGCGTCGTTGTCCGATATATTACGGCGGAGTTCAAACTCCTGGCCACAATTTTTACATGCGTATTCATAAACTGGCATTGCCGGTTTCTCCTGGTCCTATGGTCTGTTACTGTTAATTATATATACATAGTGTATTTTATGACAAACGAAACCCGGGAATAATATATGTTGGATTCAATCGCGATCAAGCAACAGGCAAAAGAAGGCTATTTCGTATTGTTGTTCCACTCATCGATAAACTTTATCGAATCTTTTACCTTCTGCATAAATGCCGGATCTCCGGATGTGCCGGCAGCTTTATTATAGTCCGCCAGAGCCAGCGTCAGTTCCTCTTTTAATTCACCCGAACCGGGTTTATTTTCCGTTGAAGTTGAGCCTGTAATTATAGCTATCGCTTTATCATAATCTGCAATAGCCATGTCCCATTGCTGCAGTTTATATTCGGCCCACTCTTTATTCCAGTCACCTC
>CAZEAR010000184.1:0-1135 GCA_964510365.1 uncultured Dehalococcoidales bacterium
TCGCCCCTGCGGGCAGCGGCAGTCAGCTCATCGCGTAGCTGCCTCACCTCCGCCGTCATATTCTCGCCGGAGGTCTCGATCCCGGCATCGGAGAGCATCTCCTCCACCGTGCCGCCCATCTCACGGGCGTACTGGTTGTACTGAATTCGGGTAACCTTCGCCTGGTAATCCCACTTTGCCGCCTGCAATTGCTGGTCGACCGAATCGCTGTCGATATTACCGCTTTGCTGCTGCAGCAGAAGCTCGTTTACTCTGCCCTGGTACTCCATTTGTGCAGCCATGTGGTCATCGGAGCCTCGATCCCTGCCTCGCGTGAGCTCGGTTATCTTCCTGTCGCTGGCCTGAAGCTGTCTTTTCAGCCTCTCGTTCTCAGCCACGATCGGATCGATCTCATCCTCGGCGGGCTGCTGCTCCGCGGCCTCCCCTGCCTGCGCGGGAGACTCTACTTCATCTGTCGGGACTGCCTCATCCTGTGACGTAGCCCCCACCTTGTCTTTAGGCATTACTAAAAACCTCCTTTTATCCGGAGATGCCCCGTAAGCCATCCCCGTTTTTTGCCCAAAAGAAAAGGGCTGAGGCTTTTACTGCCCCGGCCCTCTCGGTCGGCTAGATTAAATTGTTCGTTTTTTTATTACTTATCTATTAACTGTTACAATTCTGCTATGGCAAGTTTTTCATCTATGTTTCAGTTATAACGGTCATATCACTTTGAACATTTCGATTCTCAAGGCATAGAAGTACAATCAAGCATACTAAAGGCATAACCATCCAGAATAGATGCCATAGTGGTTGTCTCTTTTTTCTTAGATACCATCTTGAAATCAGTAGTAGAAATATTATTGGTGTAACGTATATAACTGAAAAGCCGCCAATAACTAGGACAGTTCTACTTGTTAAACTAAATGTCTCCAATGGCGTAAAGTGGAACAGGCCAAGTGCCAGGGCGAATCCCAAATAACATCCAAAAACAAAACCTATTACCCATCCCAATACCAGTGACCAATTAAGATGTCTAGTAAACCATTTCATCGCAGTTTCATTTCACATGTGATATATAGTATAAAATCCGTGTTAGCCGGGTGTCAATACCTCGATGGCAGGGTTGCGATGGATTTTTTATCTATATGATATCAGC
>CAZEAR010000184.1:1155-4478 GCA_964510365.1 uncultured Dehalococcoidales bacterium
ATTTAATAAGGAAGTTTTACCTGTGTGTCAACCTGAATGACTCTATTATTTTGATAGCTTCGGCAACAGAGCCGTCCTTTGTTAGTTCGTCGACTTCGTCAACTTCTATATTTAAACTACACCAGTAAAGGATTTCTGAGTCCAGTATATAGTAATAGGTATCTGCCCACACAAATCCATCCGGCTCATAACCGGTATAAGATTGGTGCCACTGCCACGGTTTATAGGGGCTGACGCCGTCCTTGTAATCCTCGATTTTTATGTAATCTTCTTTAAGTACGTCATTAAAAAAATCATTTGCTTGTTCCTGAACGTTCTGTTTCTCCCCAGCCACGCTTAATGCAATAAACGCTACCGCTATAGAGAGATCGGATGTTTTGGAAAATACCATTACAACCCCACCCGATTCAAGCTTTTTAGTACGCCAGTTTGACGGGTAGTAGAATAGGTAATCATATTTCTTATTCTCATACTTCTTATACTTTATCCCGGTATCTGTACTGTTCCCCGGTATATCAATACAAGCACAGGAAACAGACATGAGTATGAATAAAATGCTAGTCAGGCATATTAACCATAAACCTGTCTTACGTTTCATTTTGCCCTCAAATAAGTTTCTACCGGGTATCTGATTCTCAAATCTGTTATCCCAATATAAATAGAATAAAAGTCTGAGTTGCTTTGTTCATAACGTCATTTCGCATATGACTCATCTAGTATAGTAACAGATTTCCTTTGTTGTCAATACCATAAATACATTACCAGCATTTAATGCATTTATATAGGCTTTGTATTTATCTGGAGGATTGCGGTCACCATGGTTTTTGATTAGATTGTGAGGACTATTTTTATAAACGCTCAAGTGCTTTTTTAAATTTGATTTCCTGTTTTGTGGGAAGGCTCCACCTCATTTTTAGTCCTTTTATAGGTTTTACTAAATATCTATAGTTCGTCGGATCATAAATGACTTCCATATCGAATTCGTTTAGTTGTTTTGCGAAAGGATTTTCTCTATTATAGAGCGCTAGGATATCATCCATGTTTGCATACCTGAGCATTTCCACGTATTTAAATCCGCCGGGATCCCATAAAGGCGTAAACTCTGCCAGTTTCCAGTAGTTCCTCTCAATAGGAATGCCTTTATTCTCTGCTTTCAGTACGTTATACATAGCAAAGAATGCAGGATCTGTTTTATATAATATCCAGCCCTCGGGATCGTCTTCTGCTAATCTCAGCATCGCCTTTGCTCTGTCACGCTGGCTTTCATGGAATATTATGTTGCGCGGATCTGACATCTTGCTTTTTTTTAGCCGTGCGATTCTGTTATCGTATTCTTTGATCGAATTTTTTATTCCCTTTATTGTGTTAAATAGATTATGGCCTGCTTTTCTCATTTCTAGGAGTGCGCCAGCCAGTAGATGGCGATCGGAATATATTTTAGGCACAGCATAATATGTACCATCATTTTTAATTATATGATAACCTTGGTTTTTATATTCTGTCGTGAGTTTTTGCCAGCTTGTCGAATCAGTATATTTAACATTAATGGGCTTTATCATATATGAACTGTCACTAAGTTCCAGCAGAGCCGATGCCCTGAACACTTGAGGTGGTACCCCTAAAAAACTTTCAATTCTGTCGAGTATGGACGGCTTGGCTGCTTCCTCAAGAGACGATTTCTCTATGAAATTGTTATTTATCCAGGTGCCCGGGACAAACTTCCCATCCTCTGTCCATGCCCCTTCCGTGAATTTGCCCCTATCCCATTTACCGGGGGTAAATATGTTGTCTCCCCATAGACCTGTTGCATATTTCCCACCAAATACAAGTGTCCCGTCCGGCAATGTATTCATATTTTCCCATATACCTTGTTCCTGTCCCCTGTTTATGTTTTCTCCCCAGATTATTGTATAATCCGTGGCTGTGGGCGATTCGGCGTTGTTTATAGGGACTATTTGACCTATCGACTTGGTTTTACCTGTTATCGAATCTTTGAAAATAATATAGTCGTAATTACCCCTCTTTTCTTGATAGGTCACACCACTTTTGCCATTCAATATAGTAGGTACTTCATCACGTAGCTCTAACGTCTCCAGGGCTTTCCAGCCGCCTTTTAGTATTGCTTCCGTGGCTCTGTTGACATTCTCCTCTGAAAGCCGGTTTTGAAAATTATCTCTCAAGGTTTCTTTAATGTAACCCCTCCAGCTTATCGGCGCGGCATTTGCAGCCGATGTCAGTGCATCCAGGGCCTTTTGAGTTTCCCAGTTGCCGCCTATTCGCGACTGCTTGTTGGCAAGCAGTGCCCCGGCAAGTTCACCAAATGCTTTGGAACTGTTTGTTACAGTCAGGGCGTCACCCCTGACGGCAGGACCGCTACGTGTGTAGATTGCCCCCTGAGGTGTCATCTGCCAGTTTGATTCTTTTGCTATTGCACCCCGAAGACTTGGATAATCCGGCGCTTCGTACCCTATGCCCTTGGTAAAATCACTGTACCTACCGGTTTCCTCCATTCCCTGCGGCTCTCCTCCTCTAACTGCTGCTTCTATATCCGCATCCATCCACGAAACCGGATTGTTGTTGTAATTAGCTCCCCCATATCCATTGTTGCCATTCCCGTTACCGTTAATACCTGTATAAACACTGCCCCCACTCACTGGGGAGTGGCTGTTACCGTTTCCACCTGTGCCCGGTCCGCTGGGAGCTTCTCCTCCGAACTCGGCTATAACGTCTCCCCAACCGGTAGTATATGTTGCCATTCTCTCATCCTCCTTTAGGGTTTAAAGTATTCATTTCTGTATTGTGGTTCTATATGTAGTTGCTTTTCTCGGCGGCTTTTCTTTAGGCCAGTGCGACTGCATCCCGGACTCGTATTCTTTCCAGTCCTGTCCGGCGCTGCCCACCGCCAGCTTCAACTCCGTCCTCTCGCCGATAGCAGCGTTTCTCCACCACTGCGCCGAGGGATAAAGCGGCAGGCAGGTATCGTCGTCCAGGGCGCGCCGCCCGATAAGCTTCCTCACCTTCATGCTCTTGATATCTTTCTGTATTTCCTGAAGCTTTAGTTTTTTCTCTTCGCTGAATTCCACTTTTTACTCCAAAATAAAAGAGACCCTCAAAAGGGTCCCCTGTATATTATTCCGGTTATCGCCGTCCTATATGCGCTGCCTGGCCACCCTCCACTGCGGGATGCGGGCTCTTTTCTCCGGTGCCGCCATTCCCTGGGCCCGCTGCATGAAGGACTCGAAGTCTTTCTTGTTGACCTCGGAGATGTAGGCTTCAACCATCGGCAGCAGTCCGGCGGCCCTCGCCCGCTGTATCCACTGCAT
>CAZEAR010000185.1:0-4468 GCA_964510365.1 uncultured Dehalococcoidales bacterium
GGTGTATATGAACCTCCACGCCAAATCATCCAAGCCATTCCTAATGTAAAAATGGTAGAGATGGAATATAACAGGGAAGCAGCCCACTGCTGCGGTAGTGTATTAACCCTTATTAAAGAGCCACTTGTAGCGGCAGATGTAGGTAAAGTACGCCTGGATGAAGCAATCGAAGCTGGTGCCGAAAAAGTGATAGCAATGTGCCCCTGCTGTGAATTTCAATTACGGGTAACTAAAGACAAAAAGCAACTGCCTGTCGATATAGTAGATTTATCGAGGTTTACTGCCTCCGCCCTGGGCTACAAGTTTCCCGATCCTAATCCCGAAGTGCAGAAACAATGGGCTGTATTCGAAGCAATGATAGCGCTCATGACCCCACAGGGATTTGCCGATCTTATGGGCACTATGTGGCCCGAGCTCATAGATTCAATGCCTTTCGGTATGGGATCCATGATGAAGTTAATGGGTAAAATTCCGGGTGCACTGCAATTGATGAAGCCTATGTTTCCGATACTTTTCCCAAGGTTACTGCCGATGATGATGCCCAAAGTAATGCCGACCATGCTCGATCGAGTAGCGGAGCAAATACCGATGCCGGACTACATGAAAGAGCAAATGCCTGAGCTTATGCCAAAGGTCATGGATAATCTGATGCCCCACATGATCGACGACGTGGTGCCTCTGGTCACACAGCCTATGATAGATTTTCTTAGCGGGAAAAATAAGGCATAATTGTTTACAGTATCACCAGTAAACTATAATATAAAAAGGGGACAATGAAGAGAATACCGATGAAAGCTATCACATTCACAGTCCTTACCATAGGTATCCTCTTATTTGCCTTCGGGACAGTATCGTATTTTACCTATCAATCAGCCAACCATTTCCCAAATCAATCAATCAACCATTTCCCAACTCAATCAACCAGTAACTACTACTCCTGAGTCCATTAGTATATATCCGGCAGGTACTACCGGAAAGACAAATAATCAGTCTGTTAATAAACAGTAGAACGCACAGTATAAATGCAATTATATATATTCCTGTATATTGATCATAATAATAATTTGTATAATCCTTTTTATTAATTATAATAAAGGGGTTTATTAATTTAATAAAAGGGAGTACTAAATATAATGAAACTAAAGATATTGACCATATTTTTTACCTTACTATTAATTATATTAATAGTTAGCGGCTGCGCTGCTCCCAAGTGCCCCGATCTGGATGAAGCCGCACCTGATTTTACCCTAAAAAACTACGAAGGTCAGAATATTAATCTCAGCGATTTTAAAGGCAAGACCATAATACTCAATTTCTGGGCAACGTGGTGTGGACCTTGCCGCCTTGAAATGCCCTTTTTTCAAGAATTATATGAAAAGCGCTCTGATGATGGCCTTATAATATTGGCTGTTGATGTCATGGAAGATGCTTCTAAGGTGGAAAAATTCGTTTCCGATCTGAAGATCACTTTTCCTGTTTTGCTGGATACAAAAGCAAATGTTTCCGAACAATATTGCCTTCCTCAAGCCCTTCCCGCTACCCTGTTTATAGATAAAGAAGGGATTATAAGGGCGGGAAAAGTCGGCGCCTTCTTGAACGAGCAGGAAATTGTAGATATCCTTGACTCAATTCAATAAATACGGATTGATCATTCGAAAGACGCTTATTCAGTATTAATTTTCACACCGGCCTTATAATAAAAATTGTTTATCGGCATTCTGTAAAGGATAAATTAATATGAAAGTCCTTGGAATTATGGGCAGCCCCAGAATAAAAGGTAATACCGATCTATTACTTAATGAAGCCCTACGAGGAGCGAAAAGCAAGGGAGCCGTAATCGAAAAGATCGTTGTGGATAAGCTCAATATATCTCCCTGTAAGGAATACTATGCTTGTTTGAAGGACGGTAACTGTATAATCAGAGACGATATGGACAATTTGTACCCAAAGCTTCTCAATGACGATATTATTATTGTTGCCTCACCGATGTTTTTTTATGGAATTACAGCGCAGTTGAAGGCTCTGATAGACCGGAGCCAGGCGCCCTGGGCAGTAAGGCAATTCAGAGTACAGAATCTAACCGATTCGAAAAGGAAAGGAGCATTTATTGCAGTCGGTGCTACTAAAGGCGATAAACTGTTCGACGGCTCCATATTAACCATAAAATATTTTTTTCAGGCAATAGGAGTTAGATACCAGGATGAGTTATTAATCCGCGGGGTAGATCTAAAGGGAGAGATAAAAGACCATCCTGCCGCTCTTACCGATGCATTTGAACTGGGGAAGCGCCTGGTCCAATGAATTAATCGGGCCAATTATTTGCGGCAACCTGAAAATCTGCACCATTCTCGGCATTCGACCGTTTCACCCAAGTATTTTATAATCTACTTATATGTTCTTAACTACTGATTAGCAGACCTTCCCAAATGTAAAGTAATTGATGTAAAATACTAATACGATTAGGTTGATCCAGAGTAATAATAAACAAATTTGAAAACTACCAGCTTGGAACTTAAATACAAGGAGGGGAAGCATGAGTGATAAAAATACGGAGGTTGGGTTTGCAATCGGATTTACTGCCGGCATTATTCTGGGTTTGTCTGTTGCATTTATGGTAACCCCTCAATCCGGTAAAGAAACACGAGATTTAATAAAAGAAAAAGCATCGGACGTAGGTGGTCGCGTAAAGGAAATCACCGGTGATCGCAAAAAGCTTTATACCAAGAGCTGGGTTCAGCAAAAAGAGCGACAGGCAAAGCCATATTCGGAAGATTATTAAGGGAAAGAATTATGTTTGTTCATAGAACAATATTATTCCAATCCAAATCCTTTGATGAAGCACTACAATATTCGGATATTCGCAGTTATCTGATTACATTTGTTTTTATTCTATTATCCGTTGCCGTCCCCTGGACTTTCCATCAATTCCATCTTGCAGGTGCTACGTTCCTACCGATGCACTTTTTTATCCTCATAGCAGGATTATTATTCGGCTGGAGAGCGGGTTTGATTGCAGGATTATGCACCCCTCTCGCCAGCTATGCTATAAGCTATATGCCTTCGTTATCAGTGCTGCCGCAGATCATGATAGAACTTTCATTTTATGGATTTGCCGCCGGGATACTAAAGGAGAAGTTTAACTTTCGTACTATCTGGGCATTGCTTGGAGCCATGCTGGCAGGTCGTGCAGCATTACTGCTGACTATTATAATCATACATTTAATAACTGGTATGGTTCACAGTCCTCTGGGCCCGGAAGTCAGCCCCCTTGCTGCATTCTGGTCTGTAATAAAGCAAAGCTGGCCAGGCATTATGGGACAACTTGTTTTGATACCTGTAGTAATATTAATAGTTCATAAGTTTCAAAACGATTAATAGCCGGAGATGTACAGGGAATTATTCGATAAATTTCTCACCCACCGCAATACACTCCAGATATACAAAGATAATAAGCTGATCTTCGCCTCCGACAAAGAAGGATTACTCCCCCTTCTGGAGTATATAGATAGGTTCGCCGCTATTTACCGGCAGGTTATTCTGTTCGATAAAATAGTGGGGAGAGCGGTTGCTTTACTTTGCGCCAAAGCCAACTGTGCCGAAGTCTACAGCCCCCTCGGAAGTGAACTTGCGGTAAAGGCACTGAATCAATACGGTATAAGACACCACCTGGTCGAAATCGTACCTTATATTAACAACGCCGATCAAGATGATATGTGTCCTATGGAGAAGCTGGCACTGGAAAAAGATCCGGAAGAGTTCTACAAAACTTTAAAAAATCTTAGATAACAGATAATAAGGGAATATTCAGGCCTGCCTTACCGCTACAAGAAGAGTACCGGGACCGCCGTGAACACCCAGGCCGGCGCCTAACCGGGCTTCATGAATTAAATCCTTATCAACGATTTCGCTTATTCGTTTTTTCAGTAGACCAGCTTCATTCGGTACCGTGCTGTGCACGATAGCCAGATCCTGAATACTCTTGGTCTTTCTTACAAACTCGTATAATTGATCCATCCCCTTGGCATAAGAACGCGCCAAACCGGCCTGAACAATCTCACCATCCCGTAAAGTAAGAACAGGTTTAACCTTGAGCAGGCTACCCACAGTTGCCCTGGCCCTGGTTATGCGTCCGCCTGCCAGTAGATATTTCAAAGAATCGAGAACTCCTAACAGACGTACCTGTCCGATAGCTTTTTGGGCTTCATGAATCACCTGCTGTAGATTGCCTCCCGCCAGAGCCATTCTTGCAGCCGCCATAACCACAAGTCCTAATCCCATAGATATGGCAAGGGAATCTATTACATTTATATTGCACATAATACGGGACATCTCTTTGCCCTGCAGGGCAGAATTATAAGTGCCGCTTACTTTTGCCGAAAGATGAATGGATACGATCTGGTCGGTTTCATGAGAAAGCTCTTTTTACACGTTTGCAAAATCAGCCGGCATCGGCTGAGTGGTCGTAGGA
>CAZEAR010000186.1:0-4460 GCA_964510365.1 uncultured Dehalococcoidales bacterium
AGATAAATGTCCGGCCCCGCCGTATCCGAGCTCGGAACCCAGTAGTATCATGTTTCTTTTTGCCGGATTTTTAATAATTATTTCCGCTGCTTCTTCGGCGGTAAGCTTGTCATAGCATATACTCAGTCCGGTTACCGCTCCGGAATTAAGGCGAATATTCAATGTATTTTTACCGGTATGGTCTAGGATGGCCTTATTCAGAGGGAAGTTTTCTTTTTTCAGCGCATCGATTATTTGCGGTGTGACGTCCGGAGTCTGGGGCTGGCGTGGTGTGGGCGTATGAATTACTATGGGTAAATTGTTCTTCTTTGCCATATCCAGTTGCTCTTTAAACAGTCTTCTTTCATGTTCATTGCCAACATCGAGGCCGATTTCCCCCATGCAAACTACCCTGTCTTCCTTCAAATACTGGGGTAATTTTTTAAGGCATTCGTCATACCCTTCGGCAGTCAGTCCGTAGAAAGGTACGCTCAGTCCCACGTAGCAGTCTATACCCATAGATGCGGCATATTTGATCATATATCCCAGAGTTTTTTCCCATAGTTCTATCAGCGTTTGAGCGGAGAATAAACCGCTCATAAGGTGTGGCGTAGGAATTATCCCGACTTCCACTCCACCCCAGGCCATTCGCAAAATATCCTCTCCGGCCATACGGTCCATGTGGACATGTGAGTCAACTATTCTCATCGGTATTTCCTCCTCAGAATATTTGTTTTATAATTCAGTATTATCGATAGGGATATATCAATACTCCCACCTAGTTACCTCGGTGAGGCATGAATTGGGCGCGAATCCGGGGGCATTTTTTGACATCGGTCGAGTCGAGGTCAATATATTGATGCAGCCGCCTCTATCGACAGTATAAGGTTTACCCGGTTCTACAGGATCATATTTCGCTGAAGCTTCGTATGCATGAATAACTCCGGGACGCAGTCTTTCGGTGACATGAGCTATTCCCAGTACCGCACCTCTGTCATTATACAGTTTAACTATATCGCCGTCCTTTATATTACGGGCTTTTGCATCAACAGGATGGATACGAACAGTCTGCCAGTAATAGTCGTTTTTTAACCTCCGGTGAACCGGTATATCCCATATCCATTGAGAATGATCGTAATGCGTGTGATGCGAAAATCTGGGATGTGGAATTATTAATTGAAGCGGATATTTCTCAGCCAGTTCCGATGTATGACCTTCCCAGCTAGGGATATAGCGAGGCAGCGCCGGCCTCTCCTTATCGTCCGGGAGATGTTGTTTCAGGCTCTGTGAGACGAATTCTATTTTACCACTGTATGTTGCCAGTTCTTTGCCTTTTTCGGTCTGCCTCTTGGGATTGCTGAAGTCGGGTGTGTCGCATTCCCTTCCTTCATAAAACCATCTTAGAGACGGCGAAGGTCTGTAATCTTCGGGAAGGGGAACTATAAAATAGCCCTTCTTTTTAAAATCCTGATAAGAGATATATCCGGGCAGATCGGACCAGTTGAACATTTTCTTTATCCAGTCTTCCTCGGAATTACCTTCAGTGTATTCTTTTTTGATGCCCAGTCTTTCTGCCAGGTCGCTGAAAATCTGATAGTCGGACCTGGATTCACCAACTGGCTCTATACATTTCTGCTGATATACGATAATACGATGATTGCATGAACTGATGGTGTCAGGACTCATCCAGCCGCAATTAGAAAACTCGGCGATATCATTCCGTTCCAGGTTGGTACAGGCGGGCAGGATGATATCAGCGAACCTGGTTTCGTTGCACCACCAGCAGTCTTGATTGACGATCATGTCAAGTTTGGGGCTCTGAAAAGCCTTAATCCAGGTGTTTCCTTCCGTAAGGGTGCCGATGAAAGAGCCCCCGTAACGGTAGAACATTCTGACCTCGGGGCTGCCCGGTTCGGGATAAACATAGGGTATGAATTGTTGTTCAATCGATTTGGTGCAGAAACCCTCGCCAAGCCATTTTACCGGTGGATTCAGAATTGAGTCGGGAAAAAACATCCGATAGATATGTTGCTTAACCGGGTTATCGGGGATTATATCTCCCACCAGGTTCATTCCTCCCTGTTCGAATCCGGGAAATCTGAATTCGGTGTTCATGGGTGCTCCCATGGTTGTGCCCCAGATGCCGACTCCCGGTTTGCCCAGGCCTCGCATAGCCTGAAGTAAGATCATGAGCCTTGCCCATTCATGTGCATAAGCCTGTCTGCAGGGACCGCCCATTCCGCCGCGCATACCAGCCGACAGCATTGTCCTTTTCGATGCCCATTCTCTGGCCAGGGAAATAATGATACGTGCGGCGATACCCGAAATCTTCTCAGCCCATTGAGGCGTTTTAGGTATGCCGTCATCTTCGCCCATAATGTGTTTTTTGAAGTCATCAAAACCGATTGTATGAGTGGCCACATAGTTTTTATCGTAAGTATTTTCCTTAATCCATACGTAGGCTATCGCCTGAGCTATGGCAGCATCGGTCCCCGGCCTGGGTGCAATCCATTTATCAGCCTGTGTACCGGCTGTATAGTTACAAAAAGGATCGATAAAAATAAACTTTTTCCCCAGCTTCTTTAACCATAAACGCCAGATAGCAGTTTCCTGGCCGGCATAATTACCCCGATTGGTATCGGGATCATTACCCCAAAAAATTATTAAATCGGTATGTTTTAAAGCATCCTCAAGCAGGTCGAACTGCTCCGGAGGCCCCATACGCCAGTAGAAACCGTAGGTATGGACTGCTCCCCACATCCAACCCTCCCAGCTGTCTGGATTATCGAAATAATCGGTGCTGCCAAGTAACCTGAAAAACCTGTTTAAAGTGCTGCGGTGAATGCCGATATTTCCTGAGTTATGATGAGATGATCCCATAAAGCCCAGGGCAGCGGGGCCATAATTTGCTCTGACTCTCTTCATTTCATCTGCAACTATGTCTAAAGCTTCATCCCAGCTTATCCTCTGGTAACCGCTTTTACCGCGGTTTTCGGGATGCCTGTCACCATCCAGATTGAAATCTACCCTTTTCATGGGATATTTAATTCTATCCTCGGAATAGACTCTAGCTCTTTCGGTCAACGAGAAAGGTGTGACCGTTACCCTTCTGGGTGCCGAGAACCTGATCCCCTTTGCCTCGATAGTCCAGGTCGGGATGACCTCATTATCATCGAATACCATAGGGCGAACGCGAGTTATAACGCCGTCTTTTACATAAATATAAACAGGGCCTCCGCCGACACCCAGGTTCACGCATATTTTCTCCAACATGCTTTTCTCACTTTCTTATAATTGACTGGAGCGGCAATAAAAAAACCAACCAGTAAGTATTTTATTTATCTTGTCTATCTGATTAGTAGTAATTTCTACGCCCGGCGATTACTACATATATTCTCCATATTATCAGAGCTACGAACGCGATAGACAATAAAAGGACCGCAGCAGTCATTATCAGGATTTGAGTTGACATAAGCTCCATTTCTAGCTTGTATACTTGTGACCAGGAGCTTTCCATGCCGGTAGAATTCACAGCTTTTACTCTCCAACTGTAGGTGCCGGGTATTAACGTACCTTCTTCAGGGAGCGTGTATTCGTGGCTGCCGGTGACTTTTGTGTCTATGACCAGGTCCGAAAAATCGTCATCGGGTGCTATCTGAAGGATATAATTAACACCGTCCGCAATGTCCAGTTTCGACCAGACAAAAGTGATCGGTGGCATACCGATGCCTTTTCCCAGAACATATCCGGGATATTTAAATAGAGCATCAGGAATCGAATTTATTATAACGGTCTTATATCCCTGTTCCGGAGACATTGGCTGTGGTATGGTTAATTTGGCTACTTTTTCAGTGGCAAAACTATTCTGATCCGAATTGCCGCTTTCATCCTTTACAGTTAATGTATGTTCTGTTTTCTCCGTTTCCGGAATCTGCAGTACTCCGTTAAAGCTGCCATTACTGTCGGTAGATAAATCGCTGTTAATTACCGTATTATCGAGAGTAATTGTTAGTGGTTCATTTTTGGCAAAACCGGTTCCTGTTAGCATTATACTGGTGCCCGTTTCATCCGTAACCGGCTGCAATTCTATATTTGGGGTTATTTTAAAATATAGATCAGGAAAGTTGCCGCTTTGGGTAGTAACTCTGTGAATTACCCGGATTATATGGTCTCCTGCGGTGCACTTCGGAGGCTTAATAGTATCCTTCAGGTTCCCTTCAGTGTCCGATATTAAATTGGATTTAATTGCTGCCCCGTCCCAGGTAATCTTGATGCCGAATTCGCTGGTCTGCAGTCCCCATAATTTGATATTGATTTTGGTATTGGTTGTTCCTGAAATCGGTTCTATATTAGCCCATGGTGTAACTGTGAAAGCAATTTTATCTATTTCATCTGAATTTGTAGCGCTTCCAAAAGCGCTAAAATAGTGCTCACCTTTAGCGACATCAGGAACTGTGAATATAGTATTCCAGGTACCGTGC
>CAZEAR010000187.1:0-4448 GCA_964510365.1 uncultured Dehalococcoidales bacterium
GGTGGCCTTCAGGCCGGCGGCGCAGGCCGTGACCCACAGCCCGGTGAGGACGACCCTGCGATACAACAAGGATATTGCCATCGGGAAGAACCTCAGGATCATGTTGGGAGACCAGTAATCCCTCCCCGATAGTCCTGACAACAGTTCCCTGAGGATCAACTTCGACAATAAAGTTGAAATTCCTAGGGCTGATCATAGTGTTTCCGTTGGAAAGCCTGGTGACGGCATTGGTATGAGTCCAACCCTGTTTAAAAATATCTTTATAGGGCGACTTATTGAAACAGTCTTTAGCATACCAGTTCCAGACTATCTGGCCTTCCGGGTTTACTTCCTTCGCCTGAGCATCACCTATTTTATCGTTCCCACCAAAGGCGACCAGCGTATTACCGTTCGGCAGGCGATCTGCATCATGGGAGACTTTATTGTTCAGGTATGACCATACGGTATAACCGCTACGGTCGATCTCGTAAGCTCCCTTGCCCGGTAACAGAAGTAATACATTGTTACTCGGCAGCAGTTCAGCATCAAATCCCGGATTGGTAAACCGCTTCAGATCCTGAGGTAGAATATACTCCCACACGATTTCTCCCCGTAAATTAACCTCTATTACCCTTGGTCTGCCCGATTTATGATTATCCGGCAATAAGGTATTTCCCGGCCAGACCTTATCAGGTTTAAAAACGTCAATATTAATATCCGGGTCCGGAGTACCCTCCGGCATCGATATCTGCGTTTGAACCAGCGCTGAATCCTGTTCCTGGTCTGGACCGGATGATTCCGAAGGTAACTGCTGGTCAGAAGGAGAAGGAGTAGCTGTTTCCACTTGTGGTAAAGCTTTACTACAAGCGGCTACCAGTAGAACCATTATCATAACCGGTATCATCATTAATAAAGACCTGCATTGAAAACAATTCATTTTCATCCCGCTTCCATCCTGCGGATATTCATTTGTCCTTTATATATATATTTTAATAATAGTAATACTTCTGTAGATAATAATGAATAGTATTAATATTAATTATTACATGCAACTAATAATACATTAATAAATCCTTTGGAGACAAAGGTTACATACATTTAATAAGTATGATGTTAACATTAAACATAATAATATATTCAAATGAGGGTAGATAGGGGGGAAAACTCTAGAAACTTTTTTGACTGATGAAAATAGTAAATAAATGCAGACTGACCAATAGAATAACATACTGGCTGCTGGGGATAACGGCGGCTCTATTTTTTATCTCCGGTCTCGGCATCACGGAGTACAGAACCGTCGAGTCCCTGATATTTGGATTATTTACCGAGGTACTAGCATTTAAACTACATTAAATTCTCTGGATTCTCTCCTTGATCCTGCTTGCCCTTTATTTATTCCAGAGATACTTAAAAAAGAGGAGGCATAGATATTAATGTCAAATCGACTGGCCGGAGAAACCAGCCCTTACCTGTTGCAGCACAAAGATAATCCCGTAGACTGGTATCCCTGGAGCGAAGAAACCCTGGAACGAGCCCGCGAAGAGGATAAACCTATACTATTGAGCATCGGATATTCATCATGTCACTGGTGCCATGTCATGGCTCATGAGAGCTTTGAGAACACACAGATAGCTGCTCTAATGAATCAGAACTTCATCAATATTAAAGTAGACAGGGAAGAGCGCCCCGATCTCGATAGCATATACATGGCAGCGGTGCAGACCATGACAGGCAGCGGCGGCTGGCCGCTTACCGTATTTTTAACGCCCGACGGGAAGCCCTTCTATGGCGGGACTTATTTCCCTCCTGAGGACCGGCATGGAATGCCCGGCTTAACCAAAATCCTTAATTTCATCGCAGATGCCTACAAGCATCATAGAGACGAGATCTTGCAGACTACCGATAAGTTATCGTCCATACTAAGCCAGATCGTAGAAAACAAAGACTCCACCGGCCCGTTAACCGCCGATATACTCGAAAATGCTCTTTCCAACCTCAAAAATAGCTATGAACATATTAACGGAGGCTTCGGCAGTGCGCCTAAATTCCCTCAGCCGAATGTGCTCGATTTCCTGTTGACCTATTTCTTATACAGCAAAGACGAAGAAGCTTTGGAAATGGTCAAGCTGACCTTAAAGAAAATGGCCCGCGGCGGCATATTCGACCAGATCGGAGGGGGCTTTCACCGGTATTCCACCGATGCTATCTGGCTGATTCCTCATTTTGAGAAAATGCTGTATGATAATGCCTTGCTCAGCCTGGTCTATCTACATATGTACCAGATAACAAAAGAGCAATTCTACCGCAACATATCGGAAAGAACACTCGACTATGTCCTCAGAGAAATGAGAGACCCCCGGGGCGGTTTCTACAGTTCACAGGACGCGGACAGCAACGGTATCGAGGGCGATTACTATACCTGGTCAGCAAATGAAATCGCCCAAGTTATAGGGGAAAAGGATTATGACCAGTTAAGCCGTTATTACGGCATTACTTCGCATGGTAATTTTGAGGGGAAAAACATTCCATACGTCACCAACGGTACCGGATCGGAAACACCTTATATAGTAGAAAAGTCCAGGACCGCTTTATTAAAGAGACGGGAACAGAGGGCCAGACCAGGGCGCGATGAAAAAATATTAGCGGCATGGAACGGACTTATGCTTTCCAGCCTGGCTGAAGCAGCCCGTACTTTTAATCGCGAAGACTATTTACAGGCAGCTATAGCCAATGGCGACTTTTTATGCAATTTCATGATCGCGGACGGTTACCTCATGCACGTTTACAAAGACGGCGAAGCCAGAATAGACGGCTATTTACAGGACTATGCGCTGGTTATCGAAGGGCTTCTCTCGCTGCATCAGGCTACATTCCAGGGAAAATGGTTGAAGCACGCCATCAGCTTGACCGATATAATGATCGAGCAATTCTGGGATGAATATGTTGGAACCTGGTACGACAACGGTAAAAGACATGAAAAACTGTTTATTCGGCCTAGAAATGTTTCGGACGATGTAATGCCATGCGGCTCATCGGCGGCTGCCATGATTCTGCTGAAGTTAGCCCTGCTGACAAACAACGATCACTTTCAGGATATTGCCTTGAAATCGCTTAATTCAGTAGCCGGGGCTATGAGCCAATACCCTGGCGGATACAGCAACTGGCTCTGCGCCCTGAGCTTGTATCTCACGAAACCTAAACAGATAATCATAGTCGGCCCCGGAGATAATCCCGCGACTCTGGATTTACAGAATGCTTTATATAACACGCTAATACCGGACAAAGTTGTGGTGAGTTATGATCCAGGCGATTCTGCTCTGACAGCCAGCCTCAAATTCCTGGAAAACAAGCAAATGCTGAACGGTCAGCCAACCGCCTATGTATGTCAGGAATATTCCTGTAAAACTCCGGTTACCGATGCCGCTTCTCTTGCTGACCAGTTACAGTGAGACGATATCTCAGGCATTAAACAACGCCTTAACAACCATAATCCTGGTGGAATATCGGTTATAGCTTCCCGTCAAGACGATTGATTATCAGTCCGGTAGGAAGTTTAGGATGAAAATATGTCGACTTCCGCGGCATTCGATCATTAGCGTCGGCAATGGATCGTATGGTCGACACAGGCATGGGACCGAGCAGCAAAGCTAGCTGGCACTGACCACTGTCCATAATCTTCCTGGCCGTTTGTACATCAGGTGTATACTTTATATCCTCTCTGTCCACGCAATCACCGAGCAGATTTTCGATAATAACATGTTCGACAATACTTACATTCAGCTTGTTATAAGCCGTGGAATGTCCTTCAGGCATGAACTTATCGATAGAGATATCCGAGCGAAGTTTTAGATTTGTCACATAACCCGATTCCAGTCCCAATATTCTAATATCGTTCTCACTGCCTTCATATAGTGACTCGCCGCTTAAAGGGGACGAATCCACCTCAAAGTAATCATTAAGCCTATTACGTAGCTCAGAAATAACCTCTGTATCCAGTTTTTGTAACAATCTATGAACGGGCAGCATTATAATTCCAGGATCAGAAAAAGACATCAGGGTCATCATGACGAAATTGAAACCCTCATAACCCGTATTTATAGATGAGTTTTGCCTGCGCTCTTCCTGATAAGTTAACGCAGTCTCATAGCGGTGATGGCCATCGGCTATAATAATGGACTTGGGCGTGAGAAAATGGCTTACCCTTTGAACGAATTCAGGTTCATTAGCCTTCCAGACTTTATGTGTTTTATCACTATTATTAATATCGATTAACAGCTTACTGGGCGTCATTTTTTCAAGCATCAGCTTGGTAATCCTTTGACCGGGATCATCGTAAAGCCCCATGATCGGACTGATATTGGCATTGCAGGAACGTAATAAATCAAGGCGATCGCTTTTATCTCTCCGGGTTGTGATTTCATGAGGCAGTATTACCTTGCTCTCCCATGGTTCCAGCTTAACACAGGCTA
>CAZEAR010000188.1:0-4424 GCA_964510365.1 uncultured Dehalococcoidales bacterium
GAAGCAGTCCTTGCAGCCGGCGTCCAAGAATCGCTCCTTTTTTAGTAATGGCAGCGATTCCTATTGAATTTGTTGGAAAACTACAGGAATTCATGTTTGAACTCCTTGTGATATAGTTTGGAGCGCTGCTTCTTAGCCTCCGGGCTGAGGAAATTGCCCACCAGTATCAATGCCTGTTTTTTGATACCCAGATCATTAACCCGCTTGAATAAGTTCCCCAGCTTTGTTTTAACTACTATTTCATCTTCCCAGCTGGCTTTATATACTATCGCTGCCGGGGTTTCGGCAGAATAGCCTCCTTCAATAAGTGCAGCTACTACCTTTTCTACTAGTGATGTGCTAAGGAAGATCGCCATCGTGGACTGATGTTGGGCCAGGCTTTTCAAGTCCTCTAACCCGGGAACGGGCGTTTTGCCTTCCATTCGCGTGATGATAACCGTTTGGGAAATCCCGGGCACAGTTAATTCCGACTTCAAAGCTGCTGCGGCGGCGAACAAAGAGCTGACCCCGGGGACGATTTCATAATTTATTCCCTTTTCATCCAGAATGGACATCTGTTCCTGGATAGCTCCATAGATACCGGGATCGCCGCTTTGCAGCCGGGCGACTACCTTGCCCTGTTTCACGGCGTTTATTATAATCCCGGTTATTTCCTCCAAATTGAGTGAAGCACTACGATAAATTTCGGCTCCTGCTTTGGCGAAAGCACATACTTGGGAATTTATCAGAGAGTCGGCATAAATAATCACATCGGCCTGTTCTATTATTTTTCTGGCCTTAATTGTCAGTAGTTCGGGATCGCCTGGACCGGCGCCGATAAAATATACTTGAGTCACCATTACTGTCTCCGTACTATTAAAAGGGAAAGATAATCTAGAGTTTCTCCTTTTAGTTTTTTGATGTCGGTTACTACTTCCTCATCTTCCGCAGTACACTTTTTTATATATACACATTTATCGGCAAGTTTCAACTCTTCCAGAAGCTTCAGGACTTCATCGAATACCTTATGTATCTTGAGCATAACTACGGTATCGAAACTCTGTAAGATATCCCGAAGAGAATCTATATCGTCATTATAAGTGGCGGGAATAATCGCTACTCGTTCTTTACTGCTGGCTAGAGGAAGCAGTGCACTGGTCGCAGCAGCATTAATTGAGGAAATGCCGGGAACTACTTTGACGTCCACTTCAGGATAATGCTCTTTAATGATCCTGAAAACATATATAAATGTGCCGTAGAGAAAGGGATCGCCCTCATTAATAAAAGCACAGTCATGTCCCAGTGAGAGCTGTTGCCATATTTTTTTAGCTGCATTCACCCAATATGGTTCCAGAAAATCCGGGTCTTTTTGCATGGGAAAGATCAAAGGTTCTATCTTCTGGATAGAATGCTTCACTAAACTTTCGATGATGGTGTATGCATACCCTTTGCTTCCCTCATTTTTCTGGGGTATGAAGATGACGGGAACCCGGGACAGAATACGATGAGCTTTCAGGGTCAATAGCTCCGGATCACCCGGCCCTACGCCCACCCCGTAGAGGCGTCCTATTTTCTTATGTGCAGTATTTTGATAATCAATCATTTTCATTTCAATTTATCCTGTTTGGTATTTGTCTCCAGAGCACCGCTAATCACAAAGGCCGGATTTAAGGCCTCTAGTCGGGTAAGCTCTTTAGTGTTAACACTACGCGCTATATTGACCAGGGTTACATCCGTTACAAATCCTAGTGCGTTAAGTGCATTAATAGCTTTATTCAGATTTTCCAAAGCGACAACGTTGATAACAATGCGGCCTCCGGGCTTTAGCCTTCGGCTGACAAAGTCCAGTATCTCCTCCATCTTGCCACCGCTTCCTCCTATGAAGACATTGGTCGGGGCCGGTAGCCGGTCCAGATTTTCCGGGGCGAATGTGTGGACAACCTCAACGTTAGGTGTCTGAAATTTTTTCAAATTTTTCCTGATTATTTCTACATCCGTTCTGTTTTTCTCTATAGCGTAGATAAGGCCTTTACGTACCAGAAAAGAGGCTTCGATAGAAATAGCTCCCGAGCCGGCGCCGATATCCCAGAGCACGCTGTCTTCAGCTAACCGCATTTTGGTAAGGCTTACTGCTCTGACCTCCTGCTTCGTGATAAGACCTGCTTTCGGCGTTCGCTGATAAAATTCATCATCCGGTATCCCCAGCCGACTTTGACCGGCAATCTTTTTCGATTTTATTTGTCTGTCCCTTAATAAGATAAGGATATTGAGCGGGGAAAATTTCATGTCGGATAATTCATATAAACCGGCACCGGTGATTTTCTCGCTTTCTTCTCCCAGGTTTTCACATACATAGGCACGGTAATCATCGATTCCATTTTCAATGAGAAGTCTGGCTATTCTGGCGGGGCTGTTCTTGTCATCGGTTAATATACCGACCTTATTGTTGTGATTCACCGTCTCGATAATGTCCTCGATAGGCCTGGAGTGGACGCTGATAAGAGCGGCGTCTTCCCAATTCTCCTTGATACGGGCGAAAGCAAGCTGGATAGCGCTGACATTGGGGTGTATTTCGACAACTTCTTTGCCCAGTTCGCCGGTTAGATGACCAGCCACACCATAGAAGTTAGGATCGCCTGAAGCTAGGACAACTATTCTTTTATGACCCAGATTTTTTTTGATTAAATCGGTGACCTCGGCCAGGTTGTTTCCGATAACTGTCTTATCTGCATTAAGCGAGGGGAACATTTCCAGCAATCTTCTGCCACCGAAGACCATCTCGGCATTGTTTATCAACTGGTGTATCGGGGGAGATAGGCTGGATACACCATTTGGTGCCACTCCTATGATATAAACTTTATCTGTCGGCATTAGCTTTTCCTGTTATGGTGCCGTCAAAGGTGGACATGATGCACTCTACCGTAAATGAGTTCCTGACCTTTTCCCTGCATTTTGTAGCTGCGAGCAGGCAGAGCCGGTCACAAAATAATTCTGTATATTCAGGGGGCAGCATACGGCGAAAGTGGTTTGCAGTAACTGCGGTACGGAGATTTTCGACTGTCTCATCCGGTATACCGCAGTCCGTCGCTACCTCTGCCAGAAAACCGATATCGACCCTGGAATCACTGACATTGGTATAAAAATGTCCGGCGGCCAGTTTGCTTATCTTACCGGTCATACCCCAGATAATTACCCTGATTATATTTCTCCTGGCGCATTCCTTCAGGGAATAACCGATGAAATCTCCCGCCTGGATGAAGCATTCCACCGGCAGGGACAGCTCGCTCTGGGCAAATTTCTCACTTCGCCTGCCTGTAGTTAATACTGCCTGCCGGCAGCCGGCGGCCACGGCTATATCCAGTGCCTGTGAGATACAGGTTTTGTAAGCGCTGACGGAATAGGGGATGACGATTCCGGTGGTGCCTATAATCGAGATGCCCCCCACTATCCCCAGGCGGGAATTCAGAGTTCTTTTGGCTAATTTTTCTCCATCGGGAACGGATATTGTTACTCTAATACCTTTATTATTTTGATTGTCTTCCATTACTAGCTTTACATAATGTTCTATCATCTGCATAGGCACCGGATTAATTGCGTCTTTACCGACTTCTATCTCCAGTCCCGGCTTGGTTATCTTTCCTATACCTTTCCCTCCGGTGATGGTAATACCCGGGTCATCTTTCCAGGAGACCGTAGCCCAGATCTCTGTGCCGTGCGTAATATCGGGATCGTCTCCGGCATCTTTAATAACCGAACACGATGCCTGAGTACCGTCGTATAAACACTGGTTGATTTTAAAATTGACCTCGTTTCTGACGGGCAGGTCGATTATTATCTCGTTGACCGGCTCTTGCCGGAGAAGGGCAGTAGTAGCTGCCTTGGCTGCTGCTGTGGCGCAGGCACCTGTAGTATATCCTGTGCGCAGTAAATCTTTCTTCTTTTTATTAATATTCATGCCATCATCATCTTTTATTTTTTAATTATTCTTGTTCTAAACACTTGTTTTCTTTACCGCTCTGATCGATCCCAGGAAAAATAATAGTCCGAAGCCAGCTAACGCCAGTAGAGACAGCCAGGGGAATGATTGGCCGAGGGCTTCTGCCCGCAAGCACAGGCTTGAATGAGTCAGCGGAAGCAGATAAAGAACGACCTTAAGCGCTTCCGGAAGCCCGCTTAAGGAAAAGAAAGTGCCGCCCAGAAAAGTCATAGGTAATATTACGAAAGCACTGAAATTGCCCATATCTTCATATGAATTTGCCAGAAGTGCGGCAAGTATTCCCAGAAAGGCGAAGGTGAAGCAGGAGATGATTAGCGTCAAAAAAAACAACGGGGTGACCGGCATACCGGATGATAAAATAAACGCTATAACTAAAAAGGCAATGGCACTTATCAGACCGCGTATTACTCCTATTAAGGACTTACCGACAATAAGCGATGTATGGCTG
>CAZEAR010000189.1:0-4385 GCA_964510365.1 uncultured Dehalococcoidales bacterium
CTGCATCAGCACCTACGACATTTTCCAATCTAGCTATATTAGGATTGGTATTGTAGGTTACTACTTTTTCCTTCTGCTGGAGCAAGAGCCGCACTACATGGCTGCCTACGAATCCTGTTCCACCCGTAATCAAATAACTCATATTTCACTTCCGAGATGGGATCAAAGTGCCTTGCTTTAGCAATGCTAGAACCTGCTGAAACCTCGGTCAATGGTATATTATTTCTTCAGTCTCAGTCAAGCATCTCGGCAAATGCAGGCATACAGCTTCAAGCTGAAGATAGTATTAAATGTGATGCATTGACATTTACATTATCAGTGATTATTATAACTTTCGCATTTGTTCTGTTCTCTTAAGCCTACTAAATCTCTTGATCGCAGGTCAGTAGCATTAGCAACAATATTAAGAGGACAAAAGAATGCGGCATGGTAGAATCGCAAAACAAAGGAGAAAACTATGAAAATCGATGTTTTCCCTCACATCCTGACAGAAAAATATTATTCGCTCCTCCAAAAAAAGGCTAAACAGGATGCTAAATTCGTCACTATGAGAAATCGCGCTATCACCGATCTGGATGTGAGATTGAGGCTTATGGATAGATATCCTGATGTATTGCAGGTATTAACGATTGCGCTCCCACCGTTAGAAACGCTGGTTACACCCGAAGATGCGGTTGAATTGTCCAAAGTTGCTAATGATGAACTGGCTGAACTGGTCATTAAATATCCGGACAGATTTATTTCCGCGGCAGCCTGTTTGCCATTGAAAAATGTCGATGCCTGTTTAGATGAAATCGACAGGGCTATTAATGATCTACATCTCCGAGGAATCCAAATTTTTTCCAATATAGATGGAGAACCTCTGGATAAGCCGCATTTCCGCCCCCTATTTCAGAAAATGGCCGATTATAATTTGCCGATCTGGATGCATCCCTGGGGTCAACCCAAACCATACGGAGATAATAATTTTCCAAAGTCCGTTCGAACCCTTGGTTGGCCGTTCGAAACTACGGTAGCGATGGCATGCCTGGTTGAGTCGGGAATCTTTAAAGATTATCCCGATATCAAAATAATAACTCACCACTGTGGAGGCATGGTGCCTTTTTTTGAGAAAAGAATAGAAATGGGTGGATATAAAATAAATTATAGCTATTTTCGGAAATTTTATAATGATACCGCTCTATATGGTAATACTTCAGCATTAATGTGTGGATACGCCTTTTTCGGCCCGGATCACTTGCTTTTTGGCACCGACATGCCTATGGGAACAGGAGTGCTTGGTACCGGCCATATGCTGGAAACTATACGTGCCATAGAGCAGATGGATATATCAGAGGCGGAAAAGTATAGTATATTTGAAGGTAATGCCAGGCAACTTCTACAATTGTCACTATAGCTATATAAATTTGCTTTCTTTACCATAATGTCATAGCAGCCGTTATCTCTGCCGAAACATTTCTTATTAGATAATGTTCAATCTCGCAGGAGGCTTATTTAATCTTTCAACCTTTCCGCGATCGGTGATGCGCACGCAATCGCCCAGCTTAGCGGAGACAGTATATCTGGAATCGCTTAAGTTCGGATGAACGGTAAAATAGTCTCCAGGCTGCGGTAGACCATCCGACGGCATTTCACCGGCATAATTAAAAATATGAATTTGAGGAGTGGTTGGTTCAAAGCCCCTGCTGTGAATTAGATGTGACAGTCCCTGTTCGATCTCCGGATAAGGTGTTTGTTTTTCCAGCTCCGTCAGCGAATATTGATAAAGTTCTTCACAGAAATCGAACATGTCCATAACCTTTGTCTCCGGTTTTCCCAGGGAAATCGCATAGCACGTTTGGGGATGAACGCCGGCATATAGAGCAGTTACCTCAAAAATTCCAACATCTCCGGAGAGTAATTTACGATGCGAAGGAGGTATTCTGGGAAAAATCGGCCGGTGGGCAGTAGTGGCAATGAAATTATGGCTGGGCCATCCCCCGTTCTTAATAATCGCATATTCAGCTTCCGCCCATAAGTCCAGTTCCGAGGCACCGGGTTGGAACGCTTTAACAACAGCATTATAGGAGAGATCGAGTATCTCGCAAGCTCTCCGCAGGAATTTAAGTTCCTCTTCACTTTTACGACTGACTTGATGCATAGCCTCATGCACAACAGCAGATGCATCGGAAATACTGGCTTCAGGCAGATTTTTACGTAAACGATCCAGAGCAGCAGCCGGAAATAAACCCTGTTTGTATCCTAAAATGCCCATTTTCCCTTTCTGCAATTTCAGTTCATTTATTTTACGTACAACATTATCCAGTGGATCGAAGCTGCCAACTACATCCTTGATCCAGGATGTTTCGTATGCAAACTGCAGAAATTGGGGGCCATTGGCATTGTTTACTTGCATCTGCGGCTCTCCATCCGCAGGAAATACAACATAGATGCCCTTAGTGGCAAAAGGAAAATAATTTGAAATATACTGGATATATCTTGTGGAGGGAATAAAGGTGGCAAGTGCAGTGGGTATAATACATTCATAGCCGTGCCGCACCATCGAACTTCGAATTGCCTGCCATCTCAGGTCCCGTTCACTCTCCGATGGTCTGGGGAAATCCCAGGGATAATTCAGTCCTTTCGGATAACCATTATAATTAAACGAACAGTATAAGCTCATTACTACGGAAACTCCTTGAATATTTTATTCATCGACCAGAATAATACTATGATATTAGAAGTTACACAATGCGAATGATTTTTACTAGTAATAGTACTATAATTTAACCGCGTACTCTCTTACCTGATTTATGGTTCGATCTATGCCGGGCCTACTTTTGTAGTTATTCCATATTAAAACACCACGTTCATTACAGGAGGAGTAAAAATGGGAAAAATTATTGTAATCGATACGGCCAAATGCACCGGGTGCAAAGTATGTGAACTGGTATGCTCCCTGATTAAATCAGGGGAATGCAATCCCGGAAAGTCCTATATAAGGGTATTAAGACACAAGGAAATGGATTTCAATATGGTTGCTCTAGACAACAGATGTGACTTCTGCAGTGAATGTGTCAATTCGTGTCTACCGGATGCATTAAAAATCATAGAGCCAGAAGAGGCCATTATGCAGTGGAAGGGAGTCAATGCAGGTAGTTTCCCCGCTCCATTATTAAGCGGCTTATAAATTTACATGATCTAATTTGAATCAAACGATATTAAGAGGAGACGCTACAATGACCAAATATAATTATGGATATGCAGGAACTATCCTGAGGATTAATCTCAGTAACAGGAAGATTACCAAACAAGCTCTGGATGAGAAATTAGTCCATGATTTTACGGGAGGAAGGGGTTTTAACATTAAGCATCTCTACGATGAGATTAAACCGGGAATAGACCCGCTGGGACCGGATAATAAGCTGTTCTTCGGCATTGGCCCCTGCGCCGGGACATTAGCACCCGGTGCCCAAAGGTTAAATATTAGCGCCAAGTCACCATTGACCGGCTTCATCGGAGATTCCAACGTCGGCGGTGATTTCGGCGCTGAACTAAAATATGCCGGATATGATTTGATGATAATAGAAGGGCAGTCCCGGTCGCCATTATACCTCTGGATTAACGACGAAAATATCGAATTAAGGGATGCCTCCCATCTCTGGGGTAAAACGACCAGCGAAGCTAAAAGCGCTATAGAAAAGGAGTTAAATGATCCCGAATCCAGCATAGTCTCAATAGGCCCTGCTGGTGAGAACCTGGTCAAGATTGCATGCATAATTACTGAGATCGGCCGGGCGGCAGGAAGAACCGGTATGGGCGCTGTTATGGGATCAAAAAAGCTAAAGGCAATAGCCGTAAGAGGAAGCCACGGTGTAAAGGTCGCCGATCCGGAAGCCCTCATAAACATATGCCGGCAGAACAATAATGCCTGGCGTGGCATTGACTTACGCGACTTTCAGATGATGGCTAAATACGGTCCGCCCATTAAGAATGAGTTATACGATAATTTAGCGATGCATGGTACCAGAAATCACCAGGTATCAGAGCCGGTAAAGCCGAAATTCCATGAAGGCGTGATCGATTTCCTCGTTAAACAGAAGGCCTGCTTCTCCTGTCCTCTGGGTTGTAACCATAGTTTCCTTATAAGGAGCGGCCCATATGCCGGCACATACGGCGAAGGCGTAGAGGCCGCACAGCTTGGAGAATTCGGGCCCAGAATCGGAAACGGAGACTTATCAGATGCTCTTGCAATCAGTGCTCTCGCTGATGAACTGGGTATCGATGTAAGTGAACTGGGGTCCGCCATTGCTTTTACTATGGAATGCTGCGAGAAAGGGATACTTACTGAGGCTGATCTGAATGGTTTACGGTTAAACTGGGGTAATGTTCGAGCGGCTATGGAA
>CAZEAR010000190.1:0-4317 GCA_964510365.1 uncultured Dehalococcoidales bacterium
CGTTTTCGTCCTGCGATTAGAAGACGGTGATATAGTACCTGATTGTATCGAACGCTTTGCTGAAGAAAATAATATATCAGTCGGGCACGTTATTATGGTAGGGGGTATGGGCGGCGGAAAGATAGTAGTCGGCCCGAAACGGTCCGAAGAAAGACCGCCACAACCGATGTTTCTGCCTATTGATAATGCTTATGAGACAGCAGGAGTCGGAGTACTGGCACCGGATAAAAACGGTATGCCGATCCTGCATATGCATGGAACATTCGGGCGATCCGGAAAAGCATTAACCGGCTGTATGAGGCCAGGCGTTGTCACCTGGTTAATTGGCGAAGTCATTATATACGAAATCACCGGCATCAGCGCAGCGCGAATCACTGATAATGTAAGTGGTTTTGAGTTACTGGAACTGAATCCATGTTAAATATATCTGGTCCAGCCGGTGAAATCTAATAGCTGACAGATATGTTTGATTGCAGCAATCAGCTACTAACAGGGAAAAAGCTCTCTTTATTGTTCCGGCTCCTCGGTATTATGAAAAACCAGATTTGTAAATTTGTCAGTCAAAGATTCTTTTATCCGGGGGACCGAGTCCGGATCAATGTCCCGCACTGCATCTATTACGCCACCGGCAGTTTTTGCTTCAGCCAGCGATTCGTCCAGACCCAGCTCATTCGCAGCCTTCCTGGCACCTTTGACAGCCTGAACCGCAGCATTACTAAAATCAAGCCCGGTCTCCACCGCACCTTGAATTATGCCATAGCCAGCTCCCTGAAAGGCATCATCAGGTAATACATTAGACCTTTTTAAAGAACGAACAACTCCAACCATTGCCGGACCAACTATCTTATCGGCATCAAGAGTAGATTTATCAACCGCATGAACCACTCCCCTTATAGTATAACGGGCGACTTGAATTCCATTTTCCCGACTCGCTTCTTCCGGCTTCCACATTTTTATCAGACCAAGTTCAATCATTCTGGCAACCTTAGCTGTAGTCCTCCAGCCTTGCATTGCCGCTGTGGTTGCCGTCCTGGCCATATCGGTCAACTGATAAGCGGTTACACCTATGGCAACATCTATACCCGGTACACGTCTAAGATAATTGAACGGGAAATTGGTTAAAAAACGTAATCCCGGAACCGAGCTTACGGCTCTGGCTAATAAGCGTGTCTGTCCCATAAGCTCATCCAGTACTTTTTCCCGTCCTACTTCGCCCTTTTCAGAAAGCGACGACAACGCCCGCAGCGTAATAATACCTATGATAAATGCTATAACAAAAACAAAATCAAAGCCCGAAAGATTTAATGCGGGTAGTTGCAGCACACGCTCCGGATCGACCCAGGAAAAGCTGATAGTAAATTCCCGAACGCTGAAAAAATCGGCTAAAAAGCCACCCAGCAATGGCCCCAATCCGGACCCTATATTGGTGGCTAAAGAAGTTCCAGCCAGAAAAGGCGTTGCCTGACCCTGAGGGGCTAATTTAAGTCCTATAGTTCCAACCGTTAGAGTTACACCGGCTGTGGCAATACCGGCGAAAATATGAAGTATTACAAGCAAAGGTAAAGTCAGGAAATACTCCTCCGGCATAGTGGTAAATGTCCAGCCAATAATAACGAGCAAATATAACGAAGCACATAATGACAAAATAACCTTGCTGCCAAACCGGTCAACAAATGGCCCCCAGACACGAAGAAAAAGAATATTAAACAGTTGGCTAAGTACGCTAAGCACAATCACCATTGATAAGGGCATACCCAGGCGCTTCAGCATATAGACTGCAAAAAAAGGAACGGCCAAATTTAAAGCGAATCCCCATGATAATAAAAAGGTCATTAATTTTCTAAAATTACTATCTTTAAATGGCGAAATGATGATCTGCCAGAGCGAAGATTCAGTTTCTTCCAATAATTTCATCTGCGGCTCCGGCATAAACAGCATAAGCATAGGACCAGATAAACCCAGGAAAATAGCACCAAATAGAATTACATATGTATAGCCTAAAATTTCATTTCCGGCCGGTACTCTCAAACTCCAGTAATCGATAAAAAATGCTGCTCCCAGACTGAATATAATCGCCATGGTAGTGGATAAAGCTAAGCGCCTGGAAAAAAAACGCCCCAGCACATATTGTGGAATCAAGTCGCGTATCCACGAATTCCAGCTACAATTGCTTACAGCAGACAACATATTACGTACTGCAAACAATACTATAAGAAGAGATATAGCCGCCCCGCTGGGGGTCTTAACCAATATCGGGATAATAGCCATCGGGAACCATAGTGACTGTGCTATGAAAAAAGAGGTAACAGTGATAACTTTACGCCGCTTAAAGTACTCGACAAGCAGGATAGTAGGTATCTGCATTAAATGTGCAATAAAGGGGATTGCTGCCAGGAGACCGATTTGAAAGTTATTGGCGCCGAGAGCTAAAGCATAAGCTGCCAGAAATCCACTTGTAGTAATGCTGAATAAACCTAAAGTAACCATTCCTTCCCAGGTCAAAAACGATAGCCCTCGGTTTACTTCCTGAGGCGTAAGCGATTGCTTGGGTTGGAAAATCGATTTAATATTGATAACTTGCTTCTCCTATAAATTTAAATTGTTTCAATCATGCTCAATATGTTGTTATTAATACCGGATTAATGTCATCAGCTTCATATCTTAGCATAAATCAATCATAAAAGAGATCGAAATCGAGAATAAACTTGCTGATCTGTAATAATATAGGACAGACCCAAAGGCCTGCCCCATAATAAGTAATTATTTGCAGATTACACTATTATCTATTAATTGTAATAATCAAAATAGCATGCTTTATAACGTGTTATGTTATTCGATACCGAAGAACTCACCATCGGAGTTGAGAACGAACTCAGCTATTTGCTTGGGTTTATCAGTACTACAAAAACCATCCAGCTTACCATCCGGCTTTCCACCGGTCATTTTCTGCATGCTCAAAATATAATTCCTCTTCATATCGGAGTTTTTTGAATCCAGCTCAACTACCACTGAATCGCCTCCGCAGCAGTCAGGAAATTTATATCTAAGAACCTGTCCCGCTTGAAGCGCTTCAACTTGATTCATAATAATATCCTTTTTGGATAATTTTTTTTCTTTTTTATTCATCGCCGGACTGTTATCTGCACCGATTAACGGTGATCCAGTTGCCCCCCCGGTTAAAACATTTGTCTGTGCTACATTTTTCTTCCAAAACATTTGTGTCCTCCGTTATTGTATAACAGTCAATAATACATAAAATGTTTACATAAACATGTTTATTTAATTATGAATAATTTTTCAGTATTTAAATCATATAGCTTCCCGGTAAAATTGTCAACTGAATAAATGAAACACAGCGGGAAATGATCGTCAGGAAGTACGGTAAATCAATGTGAGAGATTCGACCTGATTAGTAAGATAGTAATAATCAAGTGGCTATGAATTGCTCGTATATCGGATGTTTTTCTTCCAGCCCAGTGCCTTGAGAAGATCGCCTATCTCGACTTCCCCATGGCTGGGATGGCGGAGAGTCAATTCGGTATTAATTCCGTAGAAATTCCGCCTTCCATCACGCTTCTTGGTAATAAAACCTGCTTCTAATAAATCAGCGATGATTTTACGTGTTGCTCTTTCGGTAATACCTATCTCATTCGCCAGATCTATGGCAGTGATACGCGGATGGTTAGCGATAAAACTCAAAACTAAAGCATGATTTGTAAGAAATTTCCATTCGGTCATCTTCCACCCTGTTACTTTGTATAATTCGATGGATATTGTATCGACCCAATAGCTTATCATATTTTATGTATATAATAAATATCTTATACGATGATATAGTACAATCAATATATTTAACCCGCAGTTAAACATAAGCTGTACAATGTATTATAAATATATTTCTGGCATAGCAGCGAGTGCATAATTCATTATTATCGATCAAGGATTTAATAATCTTACTGATACGGCATCTATACCTTTCGGATGAACCAGTATAATTTAACGGGACTTCAAATTCCACAAGGAACAAACTTCTATAAATAGGCATTGGTATCTGATTCGATTTCGGCATAAAATTATATTATGCATATAAACAATCTAAAAATTGCACTAAGTCGCTTCCTGGCAAACGAAGATGCTCATAAACTGGCACCAATATTAGCGGAAGTATTAAAAGCGGGTACTATTACCTATGAAAAGGCCGGGGAAATTATCAGAGAGGACGCGGAAGATATTCTAACGCTTGCCTATGGCTGGAGGTTATTACTACCAATAAGAGCTTCTAAAGCAGGCGATTGGGAGGACCGGATGCTTTTACCC
>CAZEAR010000191.1:0-4306 GCA_964510365.1 uncultured Dehalococcoidales bacterium
CCTATCCAGTGCCCGCAATAGTGCCTTTGCGCATGCAAGAACAAAGTATGTGTTTGTTCTTGATGCTGATAACTTACTTTATCCCCGCTGTTTAGAGAGGTTGGTTATAGCGCTGGATAATTGTGATGCAAGCTTTGCTTATAGTTACCTGGAAAAATTTGGAGAAATAAATTGTATTCAGAATACGATTCTTTGGAATCCAGCTATGTTTCAATATGGTAATAGCATAGATGCCATGGCTCTACTCCGCAAGGGTGTATGGGAAGAGGTAGGTGGTTATTCTACTGATATGCTGATGGGATGGGAGGACTTTGAGCTTTGGTTTAAGATTGCCAGAATCCAAGGGAAGGGCATTCGTATCCCTGAGATACTGGGAAGGTACAGAGTGCATTCTGCTGCCATGCACAGTACTATTAGTGACCCTAATGCTGATGAGATATGGGCTTACTTGCAATCAAAATATCCTGAATTTTTCATATAGATATCGCTTAAAATAGGATAAGCTATATCTTGTGCTTAGGTAAATAAAAGGTGTTACCTGGATTGAGATTGATGGGAAAATAAAATGCATCATTTCAGTTCATTTGTAGTGATATAGAATTAAAGTGTAGGACTGATAGTGGTGGTGTGCCTTTCTATGTTGGGGGCATTTGGGGTAATGCTACAGCAATACCTTCCTCATTATCTGAATCTGAGCGGACTTTAAATATGAAGACTGGAGTCGATTAAAATCTATTATATTACGACTTGACTGTTACCAGCATCTATGTTATCAGAGATGTTATCAGTTACCGCTTCTATAAATATGGATACGAGGTTAAAGTGAGAATCTTAGACTGGATAAGGCATAAAAATTGGGAAAGATCTGTTCCACTACGGGGTTCGTCAATTTTAAGGTTAAATGCCGGTAGCAGTATAAGTACTGCTGTTTACTGTGAAAGTGATGTATGGTGCAGACTAGACCTGCTATTAACTACCTATATAAAACGCTTATCAAAAAGAGATGAGTTTTTGAAATTGGTTTCAAAGATAGATGGTTCTCTTGTTATGTGTATATATGAGGAGCATTCCCCGGTAGCTTTACGCAACTGCATTTTACCATTGAGCGATATTGAAAACAATAAATTACATGCTTTCAGTTTTGATCCAATATATGGTTGCCAGGGGAAGATTTTCGTAATCAGTATCACAGTGGAGTATACGCCAAAGACAACTGGAATATTAGGAGTGTGCTGTAGTAAGAACGTAGAACAGATGGCTGGTTATGTGATATATGACGGAAGAAGGTTAAAGGCTAAGCCGGTCTGCTTGTTATTCTTTGCTGATATAGAGAAAGAACAGAATAATAATGTTCAGGTAAGCACTATTATAGTGAACTATAATGGGCTCAATTATCTTGAGAACTGCCTGAAATCGATAACCGAACAAACATATCAGAACCATGAGGTTATTCTGGTAGATAATAACTCCTCTGACAGTTCGGTTGAATTCGTCAAGGATAATTACCCTGAGATCAAGCTTGTTGCTTTAGCTGAGAACCTGGAGTTTGCCAGGGCAAATAATCTGGGCCTGGAAAAATCTGGGGGTAAGTACATCATAGTACTGAATCCAGATACATTTGTTCCATTTGATTTCGTTGCTAATATGGTAAAGACGATGGAATGCCATTCACGGGTAGGTGCTGTTGGTTGCGATATAAATACCAGAGGGTCATCTATAAGGTATGCCTCGGTTTTTATTAATTCCAACAGACTTATAGCTGGCAATAGGACAGCTATTAAAGACCTTGTTTACTGCCTGGCTCCCTGCGGTGCTGCTGCTATGTATCGAAGAAGCGTCTTGGAGGATATGACTGAGTTCTTTGACAGTGACTTTATTACCAACTGGGAAGACCATGACGTTGGTTATAGGATAAACCTTTATGGTTATTGGTGTTTGCATAACCCACATATTGTGGTCGATCATATTGGCGGGGCGGCCTATGGAATGACTATATCCAGAGGGATAAAAATCTATAAAAATATGCTTTTGACATATTATAAAAACATGGAATGGAGAAATTTTATAGCTGCATTCTTGAGTACCATATTAAGGCCCAAACATATTGGCTTGCCTCTGGGGGTAATCTTATTTCTTAAGGAGATCACACTAAATCACAACATTAGAAAAAAAAGAAAACTGCTACAGAGTTCGAGAAAGAGAAGCGATGCTTATATTAGAGTGTTGACCAGCGGGTACTGTAGATGGAGCTCAAGTGACGACCTGTAAGTTGGTATATTATTTCTTTCCTCTTGAAACTCTCTTTTCTATTAAACTGAAAAGGTTTCCAAAACCATCTCTCCAGCTTCTTACCTTCGATTCACCTAAGCGGGCTTTATATTCAATAGGAACTTCCTTCCACCTGCTCTTAGAAAAGTGGCAAGCTTCTATTTTAATCTCCTCGGAAAAAGCCATGGTATCAAACTTAAGTACCATATTATCTAGAATACTTCTCCGGAAAATCCACATTCCGGATTGAGAGTCTGTAATATTGATCCCGAAAAGCCGCTTCATTACAAAGCTCAGTATTCTATTCCCGATCTTCTTTCTTAAGGGCATGACACCGTTTTCTAAGAGGGCAAATCGATCGGTTGTCAGAAAGAAGAGATTTTCATCCTCAAGAATTTTTATAAGACGGGGAATATCTTCTACAGGGTAGGTAGCGTCGGCATCAGCAGTTGCAATAATATCGCCTGCTGCGTGCAAAAAACCTGTCTTGTAAGCACTTCCGTAACCACGCTTTGGCTCGAAAATAACCTCGGCACCCGCATTCCTCGCTAATTCCACGGTATTGTCGTCTGAGCCATTATCCACAACGAGAATTTGAACTTCGCAGTCCATATTCTCAAGCTTCTCTTTAGGGACGTTGTTGATTGTATTAACTATTCCACACTCTTCATTTAAGGCAGGGATTACAATACTGATTCTTTTCATTATTTATCTACGATCTGATTATTTCCTTTATCATATTTAGCTAATATCTCTCGTAATCAATTGAAAATCTGTTATAGGCATACATCCCACGTAATGATAGGTGTATCTGGAATGAATAGCTGCGACTTTCTTAAAACCTCCCCCTTCACTCATTCTACTTTTGTATATCCATTAGGATACTTTTTACTCCATCTCCAGGCACTCTCGACGATTGATTCAAGATCCGGGAATTCGGGCTTCCAACCCAGTTCCAGTTCCGCTTGACTTGAACTTGCTACTAATACCGAAGGATCACCATCCCGACGATGAGATACTGTTACAGGGATGTTAACTTCTGTCACTGACTTTGCTGTTTCTATCACTTCGATGACCGAAAAACCCCTTCCATTTCCTAAATTATAAGCTTGGCCGCTCAGAATATCTAATTTATCCAAGGCCAAGATATGCGCTTGGGCAATATCAACTACATGAATATAGTCTCGTATACAACTACCGTCTTTTGTCGGGTAGTCAGCACCAAAGATTTGGACTGATCCCATTCCATTAAGAGCTACTTTGAGGACATTTGGGATGAGGTGAGTTTCCGGGTGATGGTACTCTCCCAGAGATTCTGTCGCACCAGCAGCATTGAAATACCTAAACGAGATATGTTTTAGTCCATAGGCTATCCTATACCATTTTAAAATTCGTTCAAATATGAGCTTGGACTCACCATAGGCATTGATCGGATTTTTGGGATGATCCTCCTCTAAATATTTATTGCCAGCTTGCGGTTGCCCGTAAATTGCTGCGCTTGAGGAGAAAATGAGTCTATTGACAGCGTGTTCTAGCATAGTATTGAGGAGGTTTATTCCTCCAGTGATATTGGTTTTAAAAAACCTCTTTGGATCAGTCGTGGAGTATTCTGTTACAGTCTCCGCCGCCATATGCACAACAGCGTCTATCTTGAACTGCCGAAAGACTTCAGCTAAAGCTCTTGAATTACATATGTCACTGAGAATGAATTCAGCACCCAAAGGCACCGCCTCTTTATGTCCCTGTTGAAGGTTATCCAAAACGATAACTTCATATCCATTGCTAAGAAGTTCGCTGGCAATTATGCTCCCCAAATACCCTGCTCCGCCGGTGACTAAAACCTTCATTGATTCTCTATATAGTAGGCAGCTATATTACCGTTTTCGCCAAATAGTATATTATATGTTTTAGTAATGTCAAAATCTGCGTGTATTTTATGGGTTTAGGAAATCGGTCGAGAATGCTTACGTTAAGGGATCTAATGGCAGGTTTAAAGATAAGTGCCTTAATGAGAGCTGATATATTGGCTGATTAATCT
>CAZEAR010000192.1:0-4252 GCA_964510365.1 uncultured Dehalococcoidales bacterium
CGAACAGGTCAAAATAGGGTTATTGCGATAGTGTACTGCCTTAACTCTTATTACCGGTTCCAGGACAGTCTTGAGACCGCGGTTACCGTAGTAACCATGCCACTCACCAAATGGTCCTTCATCCGCCACTTCTCCGGGATGGCATTCTCCTTCGATAACGATTTCGGCATGGGCCGGAAAAGGAAGTCCGCTATATTGCCCTTCTATTACTTCTATAGCTTCTCCTCTGATACCTCCCGCATTTTCGTATTCGGAGATCCCCCAAGGAGTATCCCGCTGGCAGGATATCCACCATAAGGCAGGATCCATACCGATAGCGATAGCAACGGGCATTACTTTACCCCTGGCAAAATACTTGTCATTCATAATATTGCCGTGTTTCCCCAGAGTAGCATGAAGAGCCAGCCTGTCTTTATCCACCAGCATAATGCGATAGGTGCCAAGATTTATCCAACCGGTATCAGGATCTTTCTGGATAACAGCATGAGCGGTGCCGATATAGCGTCCCAAATCAAGCTCATGAAAGCGCGGCGAGGGAAACTTATAAACATCTATCTTGCTGCCGGTATCAGTATTTTCCAGAACCGGACCGGATTTCACCATTTTAGGCGGAATAGGTTTGATAGTTTTACGTCTCTTATACCAGTTGTGATGTAACTGCATGGGCTCTATTTCGTCTTCAGGCAAACCCAGTGTTCGGGCTATCCTCCAGGTCGATCCCAGCATACCGAACATAGAACGGACACCTTTGGGATAACCGGCTATTTCATCGAACAACAAGGCAGGTTTGGGATTCTTTCCCTCGCGGTATATTATCTCTACAATCCCTCCCATCTCCAGGTCCCAGTTAGCACCTGTGACATTTTGCAGTTCACCGTGCTTCTCTATTTCATTTATAAAACCTCGTAAATCTTTATCACTCATTTATACTACTCCTCATGGTATTATAACTTTAAACATCTATTAACTTTATGTCAAGTTATTCGCCGTATTCAATAAGCCAGAATCAGCCTGGAAGGTTCAATAACCTGCGGGCATTCCCCTCAAATATCATTTGTTTTTCTTTTTCGCTTATACTCATCGCTTCTATAGCCTGCGAAACCTGTCTCAGATTACGTGCTCCGTTCTCCGTATCAAACGGCATATCAGTGCCAAAAAGGAGATGGTCAGCACCGAAAAAGTCATACCCGCACATAAGCGCAGAGGTATTGCCGTTGATAGCGGTGTCGCAGTAAAACATCTTGAAATACTCGATATGCGGCTTCTGAATTTTACTGGTGAAACTGTCACCTATGTCCTGAAATATCCGCTGATACGATCCCCTTACCCTCTCGGCAAAGAATGGCACCATGCCCCCACAATGATGAGTGATAATTTTTAGATTCGAATATCTTTCCATTATACCGCTGAATACCAGGCGGGCCATTGCCACCGTGGTTTCATAGGGCCAGCCAAAGACACTATATACACGATATTTCGATCCGGTCTCCGTGCGGTAATCGGGATATGTTTGAGCACGACGGGGATGAAGCCATATCGGCTTATCATAACGGGACATCTTCTCATAAATAGGCAGGAATTCCTCCGAATCAATGGGCTTACCATTAGCAGGCGTATGGATTTCCACACCGCTGAGCTTCAGTTCGACTAGAGCCCGGTCTATCTCTTTAACAGCGGCATCAATGTTATTCAGTGGTAAGCAGGCAATACCGCCGACAAACCGGTCAGGGTAGAGGGATATTAGCTCGGCAAGTCCGTCATTAGCCACCTTTGCCAGGTCTGCCGCCTTATCCGGCCCGGCTACTTCACCAACACCCGGAGATGCTATGGATATTACTTCCGATAAATCCTCATACTTATCCATAATGCTAAACCGCTGCTCTAAGTCAAATACCGTAGGCGTAGAAGTAACATTCGCCATGATATCCATACCAGATGGCGCCGACTCGATTAGAGCCTCTTTGTACTTAGCTGGAAATATATGACTGAAAATATTTATTTTTGCCAATGGTTTCCTCCTCGGCAATTACGTTATTTATTGTTTTATTAATAATCCCGTATCGATAAAGCTCTTCACCGTAACTTATTTTTTTATGCTATACAGGTCGTTCGAAATATCTTTGTAATTATAGGGAGAAGCAAAAAATGCCTCCGGGAGGTTTTGCCAATTTAATTAACTATAGAAACCATTTCATTTGTCTGTAATGTCAGCCCCCGGCGATAACATTAACTATGGTAAGCTTGTCCCCTTCTTTTAACTCGTGTTCGAGTTCACCCGGCATAAGGATTTCACCATTCAGAAAAATACCGACATGACTGTGAAGCTTTCCCTGCTCATTAAACAGTTGTTCTTTGCTTTGAGGAAAACGTTCTACCAGCTCGCTCAGACACTCGGCAACCGTCCCGCCGCTGGCAGTTATTTCCCCTATGCCATCCATATAACTCTGCATAAAATGTGAAATGCTGACGGTTACGCTCATTTTACATTGATAAATACAGCCTTAATTCAGGAATTATCCTGGCTCCTACAATAACTTTTCCATATCATCGGCAATGCTATCAAGTCCCAATTCTCTAAGTCTCGAGGGTAAAGGTATACCGGTCTTAATATCCCAGCCGCAAATGGCATAGAAATCATCCAGCAAGCTCTCTAATTCCACCGTCTGGCCTTTAGTCGGCCCAGATTTCACGCTCTCTTCCAACAACCGACGCGGTAATGTATCCCAGCTACGGCGCAGTCCCTCTCTCACATTGAATGCCCGCTCGATATCGCTGCCACGTTCGCCGAGATTCACAATATCAGTAACGCTGTAGTTATATCCCGTAGCAGCGCTCAGTAAAGCCGCTACAGTGTCCTTGGAATAAGCGCCCTGAGGGAAAACACATAGTATTGCAGAGTCAGCGACCACCCGCATTTCCCTGACTTCTTTAGTCAAAGCTGCTTTACCTTCATTGGAAAACCGGGCATCTCCCATAGCAATTTCTCTGGCTGTCTGGGCATTACAGGAACCTCCCGATTTATGGCAACCCCCGCGCGGCCCGCAGGCATATACCAGGGCGAGGCTTTTTGCTCCTCTGGGATCATAACCGCCGAGCTCCAGCCCTTTTACATGCATGGCAAATCTCTCAGAACCTTTGCCCAATTTCTGGGACATCCTCTTCACTCCTGTGGCCAACAAATCACCTAAACCTCTTCGATAGACAGTTTTCCGAATCAAATCGGCAAGTAAATGTGCCTGCCCGAACTTCACCTCAATACCATCGGTATCCTGCGAAGTGAGTATGCCTTTTTCATAACACTCCATGGCAAATGCTATGGATACACCCATAGACATTACATCCAGTCCGAATTGGTCGCAGAGGGCATCTGCTTCAAGTACTGCCGACTGGTCTGCAACACCACAACAAGCTCCGAGAGCATATTCAGCTTCGTATTCGGGCCCCTCGGTTATGACTCCGGCATGTGGACCTTCGCCGGCAAGAGAAATAACACTGCAATTAATATTGCAGGGCGGTGCACAACGGACATCTTTTCGTACGTATTTATCACGCCAGGTATGAGCAAATAGGTTAACAGCCTCGGGCAAAGCAGCATCCTGCCAGTTGCGCCAGGGAGTAATTCCGTTCTCATTCTGTGCCGGCATTCCTATACAGCTCCCGTAGAGAGGGAATAGCTTGCCTACTTTAGGGTCATTGGCAATTTCCTCTAAAGATTGTTTCACAGCCTTTTTAAACCGTTCAGGGTTTGCCACAGGCACCTTTCCGGTACCTCTTACCGCAACAGCCTTAAGGTTCTTGGAGCCCATAACCGTCCCACCGCCGGCACGCCCCGCAGCACGCCGTTCCGAAATCACAGCAGCATAGAGCACCAGATTCTCGCCTGCCGGGCCTATACAGGCTATCCTTATATTACTATCACCGAGTTCATCCTTAATAAATTCCTGGGTATTTCCGGTAGTCATTCCCCAGAATGGGACGGCATCTCTAATTTCAACATGATCATCTTTTATCCAGAGAAACACCGGTTTTTCCGCCTTACCCTCGATAACCAGGAAATCATATCCCGCCTTTCTTAATTCGGGACCGAAGTAACCTCCAGCCAGGCTGCTCATATATAGACCTGTAAGCGGAGACTTAGCATGGATGATGTATCGACTGCTACCTACAACACTGGTTCCGGTAAGAGGTCCGGTGCCGAATATCAGAATATTATCTGGCGACATTGGATCGATACCAGGCTTTAATTCTTCAT
>CAZEAR010000193.1:0-422 GCA_964510365.1 uncultured Dehalococcoidales bacterium
TACAAATAACGTTTTACTAGTACCAAAATGTTTGTGATTATGGCTCAATCATAATGTATAATAGTCTGAAGATTTTGGGCTTTATAAGTTTATATAAACAGGAGGCTTATAATGGAGCAATTGTGGGCACCGTGGCGCATAGAGTTCATACTTAAAGGTGAACAGGGCGATTGCTTTCTATGCCAGAAGCCGAAGTTAAATGATGATGAGGGAAATTATATTCTATATCGCGGCAAGCATAATTATATGCTTTTAAATGCTTTCCCGTATAATCCGGGACATTTGCTGGTAGCCCCATACCGCCACATTGGACAACTGGAGGATCTAACAGATGAAGAATCAAGAGAACATTTAGAACTGGTTAAATTATGTATAAAACTGCTGGCAGATGTTTTGCAGCCGAACGGATTTAATACCGGAAT
>CAZEAR010000193.1:432-4249 GCA_964510365.1 uncultured Dehalococcoidales bacterium
TTCCTCGCTGGCAGGGAGATACCAATTTTATGCCGGTTGTATCCGATACCAAAGTATTACCTGAAGCTTTATCGAAGACATATAGCAGGCTAAAGGAAGGTATGCAGTATACGCTTTAGCCGGCGTTAATCTTTAGCACGGGGGTAGGACCCCAGAATTTTAATAAAACTGGTTTTATCCTTTATCTCGTTCAGGGCATCTTTACAAAGGTCATCATCCATATGACCCTCAAAATCGACATAGAATACATACTCCCAGGGTCTATCTTTACCGGGCCTCGATTCTAGTTTTGTCAGATTTATATTTCTGTTGGCGAATGCTCCCAGTATGTTATATAGAGCTCCGGGTATATTTTTAGTAGAGAACACCAGAGATGTCTTATTAAGGCTTGCTTTCTCAGCTTTTTTCATGGAAATAATGAAGAATTTAGTGTAATTGTTAATATTGGTCTCGATATTTGAGGCCAGTATCTTTAGATCGTATATTTGAGCCGCTCTTTTACTGGCTATGGCGGCGGTGCCTTTCAGACCTTCTTCGCGTATTTTTTTAGCGCTCCCGGCCGTATTGTAACCGGGGTAGACATCGACATTCAGCTTGCTGATAAATTCCTGGCATTGAGCCAGAGCTTGGGGATGAGAAAAGATCGTTTTGATACTGTCCAGGCTTTCTCCCGGTAAGGATATTAAAAAATGATTAATTCTCATATTAATTTCGCCGAAGATAACAACAGGATGGTTTAGCAATAGATCGTAGGTCTCGTTAATGCTGCCGGCCTGGGAATTTTCGACTGGCACTGCACCGAAGTCGACCGTGCCGGATAGGACGGCTTCGAAAACATCGCTGAAACTATGGCAGGGTAGTGTTTCTACGTTGTCGAAAAAGGAGATAACGGCATCCTCGCTAAAAGCTCCCCTCTCTCCTTGAAAAGCAGCTTTTAACATTTTCCCTCAGGATCTCCCGATGAGTTCTTCTCTTAAAGTCTCCTCGCTGTCGATACTGGTCAATGCTATGATTCTATCTTCGGCTTTTAATACCGTATTAGCGGTTGGCACCTGCGGTTTCTCTCCATTACGCAGCAGCAGGGTTAATCTGGAATCAACCGGCAAATCGAGGTCTTTAACAGTTTTCCCCGCCGCTTTAGAGTTTTCGCCGATTTTAATCTCAATGACTTCAGTACCTTCTTCGCCCATAATTAAAAGATGAATTAACGGATGAGTGGGTATCTCTTCCTCTATGTGTTTCAAAATAAGGTTGGTGACAACAATGGTGCAGTCGATACCTAATTTTCTAAAAATGCCTTCGTTTTCAGGATTGTTAACCTTGGCGATGGTGCGGGGCACATCGAATTTATTTTTAGCTACCTGGCAAGCGACGAGATTGTCCTCATCCTCACCGGTGGTAGCGATAAATACATCGGCCCTGGCTACTCCGACATTAGATTGTGTCGCTACCTCGCATCCGTCACCCCTGACACATACATTCCCCAACTCGTCTTCGAAACGTTCACACTTAGCTGGATCCTTATCCAAAACCAGCACCTCATGTCCCTCTCTTAGTAAGGCTTTGCATAGATGATATCCAACGTTACCGCCGCCAACTATTACTATATACATATCGCTATCACCTCTATCACTTAGCTAAAATTTTATCTTTTAATAATTGAGCAAAAACTGTCGTCGGGCTTATAGCTTCCAATCCCAAAGTTTCGTAGATATCTTTACGCAGTGGATCGTATATCCTGCAAACAACTTTGGGGACGTTGAAAATTTGTTTGGCGATTTGCGCAGCCATAATATTACGGTTATCACCTTCGGTAACTGCGACAAAAGCATCGGCTTTATCTATCCCCGCTGTTTTCAGACATTCCTCATCTGTACCGTCACCTACCAATGCGTTACCGGCAAAATCTGATGGCAGCCTGCAGAAACTGTCTTCGTTTATATCCATAACCGTTATCGTATGTCCTTCCGCTTCCAGAAGACTTACGAGTTGAGCACCCACACGTCCGCAGCCCATTATTATTATGTTCATAATTCTCCTTAGGATTTGAAATCTCTGTATAATAGAACACGGCATGGGGCTTCTTCAAGTACATGAGGAATAGCCTGACCCAGATTGAAAACGCCGAATCGTTTCTTGTACGTTAAGCCCATAAGGATTAAATCTATATTCCTTTCCCTTGCTTCATCGACGATTGCTGCTCCCGCATCACGTGCCTGAACTAAATCAGTCTCTATCTCATATTCGCTTTCGGCAGCTATATCTTCAGCTTGAGTTAAGATTTCCTCAGCTTTTTCTATTTCAGACTCAACAACTGCGTCTAGAGGCAGGTTTCTGTTGACTTCTATGACATAAACCACGTAGACCTCAGCCTTTGATTTCTTGGCTAAATCACATGCTAACCTGATAGCTTCTTCATCAGATGGGTATCCATTTGTGGCCACTAATATTCTGGAGGGTTTCATATGTTTGCTTTATCTTATCACTGATTACCATATTAATGTCAATACTATCGCTACTATCGCTGCATTTCTTTCGTTTGAAAGCGATCTTTTACCGTAATATGTTTACGTGTTTTAGCTCTTTGAGTTAACGGCATTTTGTTGGCCCAGCGGAAAATAAGATAGATAATAAGCCCCAGGGCCATCCAGCCTAAACCAACCCATCTACTATAAGGTTGGGTAAATATTACCACAAACCAGATTATGGCGGTACCTATCAGCCCCAGTATAGCCGTAACAGGTAATTCCCATTGTTTGTACCTGATATTCCATCCTAATTTGAAAGGACGGTGCCAGTCAGGATTTTTTATTCGAAGGCTTATAATCGAAGAATGGGCGAAAATAAAAGAAAGAAGTGAACCGAAGGCATATAAAGTTCCCAACCTGATGAACTCATTGCGAGCAAAGAGACTGGGAATAAGGATTAAGATAGCAATAGATGCAAAAATAATGATTGAAATATAAGGTGTTTTAAAGCGGGGATGAACGCGGCTTAATGCCGGCGGAATAAGCTGAAATCTACCCAGGGAAAATGCTAAACGAGATATGCCCATTAATCCCGCATTGGTGGCAATAAAAAGAATACTTGCTGCCAGAACAGCGACCAGCGCCGGTAATAAATTGCGTATCCCGGTAAATATCCAGGTCAATACAATAACTACCGCTTCTTCTGAGGTTATACCTAAAGCCAGTTCCTGCGGTGAAGTGGATCGAGATATACTATTGGCAATACCTGCTATGGGATCTGCTGCCCAGGAGGTAGCCAGTTCGGACGGTGTCATTGCCGAGAATCCGACTATGGATACACCACCGAAGAGAATCAATACGGTGATAATCATCAAAATAAGTGCTCTGGGTACTTTTTTCGCCGGATGCTTCGTCTCTTCGGCCATCTGCGACATTGTTTCGACGCCGGTATATGCTATTGCCGCCAGAGCAATGCCCAGAATAAGATATTCCAGGCTTGGCCAGTAAAAAGTTATGTTATGAGTAAGGGTATCAAAGTTGAATATTATCAGTAAGCCCAATGTGATTATTAATATTTGTACCAGCAAATCCATTACGGCAGCCATAACGTTTACAAAAGAAGTTTCCTTGATACCAATGACATTGAGAACCATCAGGAAGAATATAATCCCCATCGATACTGTCGGTCCTATTATTTCCGATTCTTTTAGAGGCTCCCAGAAATATCCCAGATATGGCGGTATAACGAATGCAGAAATGGAAATGGTGACTATATAGCTCAGCATTAATGCCCAGCCGGATATGAAACCTATCATGTCATTAAATCCGTGGCGGGCAAAGCTGGCAGA
>CAZEAR010000194.1:0-4219 GCA_964510365.1 uncultured Dehalococcoidales bacterium
CAGATGGCCAGGCCTAAATTCCGCTCTATAGCCCTGGTAGGCGATGGCTCTTTCCAAATGTCGGGAATAGAGCTGGCTACGATTGCCAGGTTCGATCTCAATCCGATTATTATTGTCTTAAATAATCGAGGTTACGGTACGGAACGTCCCATGCTGGACGGGAGTTTCAATGATATTCCGCTGTGGAAGTACAGCCGCATCCCGGAGATATTCGATAAGGGTAAGGGATTCGATGTCCGAACCGAAGACCAGCTGGAACAAGCTCTACTGCAGGCTCGAAAAGATACCGGGAACTTTTATATCCTGGATGTCCATATAAGTCCTGAAGACAGGTCTCCGGCATTACAGCGTCTGACTGAAGCGCTGGCGAAAAAATTTCAGAGCAAAGCTTGAGAAAACCGATTGTCCGTACTGAGGGCAGATCGATACTTAATATCTCTGGTCGGGAGTTATTATTATGAGGATTGTCAATAGACCTGAAGAGGCCATAAACAAGAACACTGTACCCAGAGGGAGCCGTATCTATACTACGGGGAATGCGGCCACTCCACAGGTGTTGCTGAAACATATCGCCGAAAATAGAGATATTAGAGATGTGGAATTGATAAGTGTCCTCCTTCTCGGCGATATAAATTCTCTGTTCAGTAAGGATTGTTGTGGACGGGTCACACATAGAATTATCTTTAGTAGTTCGTGTTCAAGAGCGGCAGTTAATAATGAATTGGCGATGTACCAACTCATACATTTGTCCGATATTCCCTGGCAGTTGAAGAAGTATATAAAACCTAATGTGGTGCTGTTTACGGTAAGCGGCCCCGATAGCGGCGGAAACTATAGCCTGGGCACTACTGTAGAAGCGGTGCCGGCAGCCATCCAGTCGGTGAAAGATAATGGCGGCGTGGTGATTGCGGAAAGAAATGCCCAGATGCCTTTCGTATTAGGGACTACAATTACCGCTGAGGAAATAGACTATCTTATCGATACCGACTATGAATTACCATTAAATCCCAACCGGCAACCCGATGACCGGTCCAGAAAGATCGGGGAGTTGATCGCGCATTTGTATATCCATGACGGCTGCACGCTGCAATACGGTGTAGGAGAGGTACCGGCGGCGGTAACCGATGCGGTTATCAGTAAAGGTGTAAGAGACCTGGGCATTCATACCGAGATGTTTTCTGCTGCCATGAAGAAATTGATTGATGCCGGTGTGGTGACCAACAGATATTCTATACGACCTTTTTCCATTTCTACTTACTTTTTAGCTGATTCCAAAGATGAATACCGCTGGCTTGACTACAATAGTTCTGTACAGAGTAGACCCTGCAATGTTACCAACAATATTATGAGTATTGCCCAGGAGTCAAATATGGTGGCTATCAACAGCGCCATTGGAGTCGATCTCCACGGTAATATCTGGGCGGACTCGCTGAATGCCAGAGAGATCTACAGCGGCATCGGCGGTCAGTCCGATTTCCTCAGAGGTGCTCACCTGTCCACTGACGGCGTCCCGATTATCGGATTAAAAGCAACAACGTCGAAAGGCGAATCCAAGATATTGACAAAATGTCCCGAAGGCATTACCACCACGGCCATTGCTGCCGATCCGGTCGTAATTGTAACCGAGTACGGGGCTTTTGATCCCAGGGGATTAAGTATATGTGAACATGCTGTCGGCATCGCCCATCTGGCAGGGCCCGAGGTCAGGGAAGAACTGCTCAAATATATCTTTGAGAGCGAGAGATTTCATCGTCCCCGGCAGGCGCTGGAGGATCGAAGGCCCAAAGGATTTTTCCCTTACGAGGACCTGTAAAAATGGGATAAGCCGGTCTTGAAGTCTTAAACTTAATCAGAATTTATGGGTGGGAAATAACTCCGGAAGGATTAAAATATGCCGAATTTATTGAAGAGAACGGCTATCTGGGCTGCAATAGGGGTTGCAATATATCTGCTACTTTTTTTCTTTATTGATAGAGCTATTGATTCATGGGTGCATGTTAACTGGGCGGGAACCTGGATTTATTATCTGGGGAACTGTATATCATATTTAACTGCAGGACCTTATATCGAAGTCGGGATCGCTTTTTGCTTTATATTTATTATCATCCGTAATCCGGGTTTTGAAAAACGATGGGCCAGATTGTTATTGTATATCTGTATCAGCACTGCTGTAGCGATCATAATAGGTGAGGCAATTAAATATCTTCTCGCTCGTTATCGTCCGGTAATGCTGTTTGAGCATGGCTTTTACGGCCTTCATTTCCTGTCGACAATATGGGAATTGAATTCTACACCTTCCGGCCATACATTGAGGGCGTTTTCCATTATGACTTCATTATCGATGCTTTATCGCCGCTTCACTTATTTATTCATTGCTGTCGCCGTGCTGATAGGCGCAAGCAGGATAATTGTAACAGCCCACTATCCCAGCGATGTGGTCTTCGGTGCTTTTATCGGTGTCTTCTCAGCCCTCTGGGTCTATAAATACTTATTTATCAAAGACAAGATTTCATAATTTCATGATATAACTTAGCTGAAACCCGCCGGAATACGGTGCTATACGGGCTAATATTCTTTCTTCCCGGTCTGAATAATAAGAGGAGAATTTATGGCCAGGCCGATTGCCGCTATGATAAAGGCCGGTATATAGCTGCCGTTGATGTCGTATATAAAACCGCCCAGTGCTGAGCCGATTGCGGATCCCATGGCATAAGGTATTTCCGTCGATCCCAGCAAAGCTCCGCTGTATCGACTTCCGAATACATTGACCACATGGTTGACCATGATCACGCCCCAGCCTCCCCAGCATAGACCGAAAATAACAGCGAATATATAAAGTGAATATAGATTATGTGACCAGATCAGTATCATAAATCCTGCAACCCCGAGAAGGGGGTAACAAGCGGCGGGCAACCTGGTCCCCACAATGTCTGCAATTCTACCGCCTAAAAGCCTGGAAATTATATGGCAGGCTCCCATCACGCTGAGGATTGTAGATGCTTCTAACGTGGAAAATCCCAGGTCAATGGCATGGGGGACTATATGAGTTAATATCAGCACCAGGCACATTGAAAATATCATTAATGCAATGGAAATAAACCAGTAACTCTTTGTCTTTATGGCCTGTCTGAGTGAAAGTCCGACATTATCGGAACCGTTCGGTTTCGTCTCCGATTTGTCTGCGCTGCGTTTGGACTTAGGTCCGTCTGGGACGGTTCCTATGTCGGCAGGCTCTTTGCGAAGTATGGCAGAAAGTAATAATACGATAATAATAATCGATATACCCATTATGATAAAAGCTGTGCGCCAGTCAAAGCTGGAAATAAGGAAACCGGCTGTCGGAGCTACTATTAAGGAGCCGAATCCTACCCCCGAGGTGGTAATACCGATTGCCAGGCCGCGGTTTTTATTGAACCATCTTGAAACCGTGGAGGATACCAGAGGCATAGCTCCGCCGATTCCGATAGCCAGCAAGAGGCTGTAGCTGAAAAACACCTGCCATAAATAATGCATCTGGCTGGTGACCAGCAAGCTGAGCCCTGTGATCACTCCCATGATGCTGAATACGATTCTCGGTCCATATCTATCTAAAGCCAGACCATTGAATGTACCGAACAGCGCTATGAAAACCATAAATGCGGAAACTATAGTGGATGTTGTCGTCCTGCTGAGCATAAATTCGGTTTCGAAGGAATTAAAGAAAACGCCGAATGAATACCGCATTCCCTGGAGAACGCATAAGATGAGTAGAGTGGCTGCTACGATTAACCAGCCATAGAAAATTTTACTATTGATTCTGGTAATAAAGGACATCTGTTTTTATCTTAATAATATTTATCAGGAATGATAATACTGTATAATAGCACAATATCAGACCGGAATGATTCAAAGAGTATTTTAAGTACCGAAATCGGTCTGGAACAGTTATCCGGCAATATCGATACGAACACAGATAAAAACAGATATGGATATTTAACCAGCTGAGACAATTCAAAATTTAGAATGTGTTTGCATTGAGGTGGAAAATGAATGATTTCGACGTAATCGTAATAGGAGGAGGTCCCTCCGGTTGCTATGCTGCTTTAGCCGCGGCGGCGAATGGGGCCAGCGTGGCTCTTTTCGAAGAACATAGGGCAATCGGGTGGCCGAGGCATGATCCCGGCTGGCTGATGGAGTCCCGGTTCGCAGAATCTTTACTGGGCGTTATAGGGAAGAATAT
>CAZEAR010000195.1:0-4218 GCA_964510365.1 uncultured Dehalococcoidales bacterium
ATGCCGGAGTCGTCAACCGCATATTCGGAAGCACCTTCAAAGATGACTACAAAGTCCGTGAAACCAATATAATATTTAATCCGTCCGAGCTAAGATTTGCCACGCCCAAGAACTCAAGCATGGGGAAATATTTGACCGATACTATTGATACCCATCTTAAAGCAATGAAAGATAACCCGGATTCTGTTTATTATCAGGCTATCGGAGAACATATAGAGAGAAGAGAGTGGATAGACAGGCTGCCGCGATGGATGCTGCCGGCACTGCTGGGCGCAATCGGCTTTACCATCTTTTTGTTTATCACCAGCTACATATTAAGGCAGCAGGTGAGAGCCAGGACCGCAGAGCTATGGCTGACCAATAAAACACTGGAACAAAATGAACTGAAATTACAAAGGTCTATGGAGGGCGTTACCCAGGCTATCGCCACCACGACTGAAATGCGAGACCCTTTCACAGCAGGGCATCAGAGACGTGTAGCCGATCTGGCATGCGCTATAGCTACAGAAATGGATTTTACCGAGGACCAGATCAGATGTATGCGGGTAGCCGGCGATCTTCACGACATAGGTAAGATACAGGTGCCGGCTGAAATCCTGTGTAAACCGGGAAATCTCACAGATGTGGAATTCAGCATAATAAAAAACCACTGCCAGGCCGGCCATGAGATACTTAAGTCCATAGATTTCCCGTGGCCGATAAGCCGGATAGTTCTCCAGCATCACGAGCGAGTCAACGGCTCAGGATATCCCGCAGGCCTGTCCGGAGAAGACATCCTAATCCAGGCCAGAATACTGGGAGCCGCCGACGTCGCCGAAGCTATGTCCTCTCACCGCCCATACAGACCGGCACTGGAAACGGATGAGGTACTGGAAGAACTATCCAAGAATAGGGGCATTTTATACGACAACGACGTGGTAGATATCTGCATTATGCTGTTTACCAAAAAGAATTTTAAGTTTAAAGAGTTATAACTATACCGTGTTCATTAGACAGGAGCTCGACTGCATATCGAAGTCACCTCCACCCGCTAGTAACAATCTTTTCAGCCATGCCGATTTTCACTTTCGCGGCCAAATTTTACTGAATCCCACAAAGTGTTAGAATAACAACAGTTATCAATTTACTTTACTTATATTTATCAAGAACCGCTTATGCAAAACCACTGGCCCAAAAAGATCGGTGACAGGATTTACCACCCCCGCCGGCTCAAAGGGTTACATTTAAGACGTGTGCTGGGAATACCGGGGCTTTTCAGCGCCGGATACGGAGACGTAGGTTCGTCCATATATTATGGTCTGGGACTGATAGCCGTAGTCGCCCTGGGTGCTACTCCTATTGTCCTGGGCATAGCCGGAATAATCTACGTATTCAACGCTCTTACCTATGCAGAGGGCGGAGCGATGTTACCGGAGGCCGGCGGTTCCGCCAGTTTCGCCCGGCACAGCTTCAACGATCTTATCGGGTTCATTGCCGGCTGGGCATTGATGCTCAGCTATATAGCTACCATGGCTATTTCAGCATATACAATACCACCATATCTGGCTTATTTCTGGCCGGCACTCAAAAGCCCGTTCGTCGGCACGGCTACATCGATGGGGATCATCTTGTTCTTGATGATGCTGAATACCATTGGCATTAAAGAATCAGCAAGAGTAAATATCCTGTTCATCAGCATGGATATAATTACCCAGATCACACTGGTTATACTGGGAATTATATTTATACTCATGCCGAATCCGGGCATATTGCTCCAACATATGTTCGGCGCAGGAAACTGGCCTTCAATGAACAACTTGATATTCGGCATTGCCATAGCGGCGCTCTGTTTCACCGGCGTGGAAACCGTATCTCAACTGGGTGAAGAAACGAGGCAGCCGCAGAAAAAAATACCCCAGACATATGTTTTAATGATATTTGCAGTACTGGTCCTGTTTGCCGGTATCTCCATAGTGGCATTGTCGGCAATGACCCCCCAGATGCTGGGAGATCCTGTGAACGGATGGGCGCGAGACCCCGTGGCCGGCATTGCCAATAGCCTTTTTAAGATCATATCCCCCGAGAGAATTGCTGCCGGCATTACCACCGAGATGGCACCCAATATCCTGTTGACCTGGATATTCACCGGCCTCCGCAATATATTGCCGGTGCTGGTCGCTTTGCTGGCTGCAAGTATATTGCTTACCGCTACCAATGCCGGACTAATAGGCATTTCACGTCTATCTTATAATATGTCCACACACCGCCAATTGCCGGCAGGTCTGAACAAAGTACATAACCGCTTCAGGACACCTTATATCGCCATCATACTATTTTGCCTGATTTCCGTTGCTTTGCTGATGCCCGGTTTATTTGCGCCTCACTTTTTTACCGACCTGGGAGCTTTATATGTTTTCGGGTCCTTGCTCTGCTTTGCTCTGGCCCATGCTGCGATTATAGGACTACGGATAAAAGAACCGGAGCATGAACGACCGTTTAAGCTCGGCTTGAACATAAGGATTAAAAACCGCGAATTGCCCCTGACGACTATTATAGGTCTGATAGCAACCTTGACCATCTGGATTGTAATACTGGTAACCCAGCCTTTCAGCCGCTGGGCAGGGATTATCTGGATGCTAATCGGCCTAATCGTTTACTGCATATACCGGTTTTCACGCCGAATGTCACTATTCAAACATAATCATTAAATAATATAACGTCGAAAAAACGATTTTTGTCAAAGAGCAATCAAAACCGTCCGGTAAAAGAAAAAAGATTTCTATGCTCTATAATATATACCAGCCCGATCCGCTTATTGTGTCTGGGGAATTTGCCCTGCTTCGTCCGTCTGCATAGCCTGATGCACATATTTGTATATTTCCACAATTACCGCCGTCAGGGGCGCAATCAATATGATTCCCCATATCCCGGCGACTTTGGCGCCTAGAACAAGCAACACGATCAGGATAGCCGGATTAATATGCAGGTAGCCTCCCTGAATCCTGGGGACCAGCAATATGTTTTCCAGTTGCTGAACAGCAACATACATAACGGCCGCCCAGATAGCCTTTTCAGGAGCGACGGCCAGGGTGACTATAACACCAACGACACCGCCGATCCATGGCCCAATTATAGGTATAAGCTCGGTTATTCCGGCTAATACAGCCAGCGCAGGGGCCAGGTCGATACCCAGGACCGACAATCCGATAAAGACAAGAACTGCGACTACAAAACCAAGCAATAACTGAGCCCGGATATACCGTCCCAGCACTTTATCGAGAATAGCGAAAATGTTTTTAGCATGCACTGCCATGCTTTCGGGCAGAAAGGAATAAAATCCCCTGCTCAGTTGTTTTGAGTCTTTCAAAATATAGAACAGGAACAGCGGCAGTGAAATAAATCCCAGGATCATACCGAAAGTACGCGGAATAAAAATAATACCCCTGGTAAAAGCATCCTGTATGGTATCACCCAGGGTGGTGCCAAGATTCTGTATATACTCGTCCAGCTGCAATTGTATATTCAGAGGCAGGTTATCCCTTATATTCTCGAGCCATGTGTTTAAAGTGTCCAGACCAGATGAAAAATACTGGGGAGCATTTACCAGCAGCACCGAAAAAGAGTCCATCAGAGTGGTTATAATGAAGAAGGCGAATAAGCCGATCAACCCCAGGGCGACAATAAAGATGACCAATATCAGCGTAATCCTTATAGCCTCGGCCCACCGGTCGGGACAGGGCAATCTCTTTTCAGCCCACTTTATAACCGGCAGCAGCAGATAGGCCAGTACCAGACCGAACATAAAGGGAAGCAGAACGCTTCTTAAAGCATAAAATATCGAAAAAATAACGATTAAACCGATAATAAATATTATCAGAGTCTTATTTCTTTTAAATACACTCTGGACAGTCGCCAAAAGCTCTCCTGATGATATAAAGCTTTATAATATCAGATAATATAATATCGATTAGCTGCTATATGCAAATTAAATCAGTCCGGCGATATCGTATGCCGGGAAGCGGATAATAGTATAATGCCCGACCACACCGCCAGGTTTCAATGAATATTCAATCTCTAAATGCGGTATTTAAAATAATTGATGATATGATATACGCTATAATTCCAAATAGGATACCGGCCTATTTAGCCTCCTGCACTTTCTTTTTTGCCTCGGCAGCCGTTTCCTGTATCTTATGGGCAACCTCTCCCGCCTTTTCTTTCATTTCCAGCGCTTTCTCC
>CAZEAR010000196.1:0-4183 GCA_964510365.1 uncultured Dehalococcoidales bacterium
AAATAGAAGTAATTGAAAAAGCACTATCGGTTAATCAACCCGATCCCCATTCCGCTATCGATGTGCTGGCAAAAGTCGGGGGCTTCGAAATCGGCGGCCTCGCCGGAGTAATTCTGGCCGGAGCTGCCAGGAGGATTCCGGTCGTCATCGACGGCTTTATTTCAGGAGCGGCTGCCTGTATCGCCGCCGGCCTGTCGCCGCGAGTAAAAGACTACCTGATACCGGCACATGTTTCAGTTGAGCCGGGACATAAATTGCTGCTCGATTTTCTCGGTTTGAAGCCGCTGCTCGATTTGAATATGCGGTTGGGCGAAGGCACCGGAGCTGCTCTAGGTATTTTTTTGGCGGAAGCCGCTGTAAAGACCCTGAATGAAATGGCAACTTTCGCTGAAGCCGGAGTAAGCGAAGCCGAATAATTCAAAAAACAGGAAATATACGTCTTGGGATTAATAACCGCCTTACAATTTTTAACTATATTTCCGGTCCCGAAGCGCCGGGGTAAAACAGCCGGGGACTTCAGCCGGTCTTTATCCTACTTCCCTGTAATAGGCCTGCTGCTGGGAGGGATTTTAATCGGCCTTAAATACGGCCTGGACTTCATATTGCCCCCTGCAGTCGTAAGTGCTTTACTTATCGCAGCCCTGGCAATTATGACCGGGGCACATCATATTGACGGCCTTATCGACACTTTCGATGGCACTGTATTCGGGAAGTCGCGCAGTGAAAAACTGAAGATAATGTCAGATAATAATGCAGGCGCATTCGGCATCACTGCCGCCATCCTGGTTATCCTGCTAAAATATATACTGCTGTCATCGACGGCCACAATTACGGCGGCGCTTTTGCTTATGCCTGTATTAAGTCGATGGGTGGTAGTCGCAGTTATGTTTATCTTTCCTCAAGCTAAAAGTACCGGAATGGGAACAACTTTTAAACAGGGGGCCAGGTGGTACAGCCTGGCGATGGCAACGGTAATTGCTTTAATCACCGCAGTGCTGTTATTAAGCTGGTGGGGTATCGTGCTGTCAGCCGTTTTATGTTTGATTATATTCGGTATTGCCGGTTACTTCCGCCACCATTTCGGTGGACTCACCGGCGATAATTACGGGGCGGTTATTGAAATCGCCGAGGTATCAGTGCTTTTATTATTGACCATAACGATATGGAGATTTTAATGATAGATTATCCGCTTCCCCGTTGCTGCTACGATAATACAGCTGCCCGTATTTTCTGGGGCAGGTCTACCTTACTGTTAAAGATATTAAATAATCGATACCGGAGATATAACCTATGCCATCGCACGTAAACGCAACATTGCTAAACTCGATCATAACCTTTCTGGGATTTATCGATACCTATCTCCTGATACCGGTAATAGCCCTTTATGCCACCATGCTGGGCGCAGGAGTGGAGATAGTGGGGATAGTAGTCGGCATATATTCCATTACCAGTTCCCTGACGAACATTTTCGGCGGCCGCCTTATAGACAGGTTCGGCCATAAAAAGCCGCTTATCATTGGTCTTATTGGAGATACGCTGTCCATGTTTTTATACTCTTTATGTCAAATTCCCTGGCATTTATTATTGGTTCGAGCTTTCCACGGTATCAGCGGCGGACTGGTCGGACCTGCAACCATGTCCATATCAGCTAAAAATGCGTCTAAAAGCGGAAAAGGTAAAGCCATGAGCATCTACGGTATGGCCCTGGGTGCCTCTACTCTCATAGGCTTTATAGTAAGCGGGATGATTACTTCACAACTGGGTTTCAAGGCACTGTTTTATACAGGCGGTATTTTACTGGTTATCGGTGTGATTCTGGCTTTCTTCATTCCATCCGGAAAAACTCTTGATACCGCAAAAATGACCAATAACAATTCCGGTATTAGTAATATACTAAAACTCACCCTTCGGGGACAATTGCCGGCTTCCTATCTCTCCATATTTGGCCAGTATTTCGCATTCGGAGGTGTTGTTGTCCTGCTTCCTCTTCATGTTGCTTCCCTGGGAATGTCTGCTTTTCATGTCGGCATACTTCTGGCAATTTTCAGCTTAATGTTTATCATCATACAGTGTTTCAGCGGACCTCTTACCGATAGTGCGGGACGCTTGAAGCCAATAGCTATCGGTCTGGGGCTGGGGATCATAGCTCTTCCATTATTGTCTGCATCAGGTTCTTTCCTGTACCCGGCGTTGACAATGTCCATATACGGAATTGCTTTCGGCATTCTTTTTCCTTCAGTATCTGCTCTGGTGGCCGATTCGGTTACGCCGGAGGAATACGGCAGAGCAACCGGAATATTCCACGCTTTAATTACAATCGGCGTGGCAATAGGGGCATCAGTTATAGGATGGTTAGCCGGATATACCGGTATAAGAACAGGCATGATATTTTGCATCATTTTTCTGGTGCCGGCATTGATATTAACATTTTATTATATGAAAAATAGAGCAGGTGAATACGTTGTCAGTTAAAGGCAATATTATTCTAATACTGGGAGGAGCCCGCAGCGGTAAGAGTTCTTACGCTCAGCGCCTTGCAGAAAAATTAAGCTCAAAGGTGCTTTTTGTGGCTACGGCACAATCCCTAGACGAAGAAATGCAAAAGCGAATTCAAATCCATCGAGAAAACCGCCCGTCCGGTTGGCGAACATTAGAAGAGCCGCGAAATATTGTTAAAGCCTTATATGACCAAATTGGCGACTCAGAAGTGGTGATTATCGATTGCCTTACCATACTTGTTGCCAATTTATTGGGCGATAATCCCGACGATGAAGCTGAGAATAATGTATTAAATGAAATAGGTGCTCTGATCGATTATATAAAAACCGGCGCGAGCACTTTCATCATCGTTTCGAATGAGCTCGGATTAGGGCTGGTACCCGAAAACAAACTTGCCCGTGTCTACCGCGACCTGCTGGGGATGGCCAATCAGAGAATGGCTCAAAATGCCGGACAGGTATATTTTCTGACCGCAGGTATACCTCTGGAAATAAAAAATCACACATCATGAGTAAAATAACAACAAAGTATCCGAAATAAGGGGGGGGGTAAGGCAGTAATAAACGTCTTTTTTTTCGGTGTTACTAAGAGGTGAGATATAATTCCTTCATTAAAATTTGATTAAATTTGTTTTTTTTTATTAATATTAATGTATAAAGTGGTTGACATACTAAAACGGCGCTAGTAGAATCAATAGACCCTATATTATTAATAATAGATATGTGGTTTGATATAATAAAAGCATTCTGAATATATTATAGAAGGAATTTTTTACTAAGTGAGGTAAAAACAAAGTTTTGTCAGACCATGAAGATATGAATATAACCTGTCGCCAGTGTGGTAAGCAATTTGCTTTCACGGTCGGTGAGCAGGAATTCTACAAGTTGAAAGAACTTACTTCCCCGAGCCGATGCCCCGAATGCCGCTCAACAAGAAAGACCCAGATCACCCGCCAGGTATGTTCCCATTGCGGGACAGAATTTGAGAAAGGCGCGTCCGTTTACTGTACCTCATGCCTGGCAAGCGTTCACCTGGAATTTGAACTGGACGGTAAACAGCGTGAAAAACTGATATCTGAAACGCAGTCACAGCTGAGTGACCTCGAAGCACAACATAGCAAGCTCACTGAATCGATTCAACAGAGAGAGCAGATAATTATAGACCTCAAACAAACAGTTACCAGCTTAAAGGAAAGCCTTGAAGAGACGGAATCAGCTCAGGACCAGATGAAGGTACTGGAATCGCAGAATATTGAACCGACTAAATCCGTCGAGCAAAAAGATACCAGATTGACCGAACTGGAACAAACGGCGGATAGTTTAAAAAAGGAATTGGAGAGGATACGTCAGATACATGTTGATATACAGTGGATGTATCCTGCAGTCAATAATATCAATAGCAGACTGGAGTCTCTGGAGCAAGGGCAGAACACCATTAATCAGAGGATGCTGCAACTGGTACAAAGAATGCATGAAATGTTCGACAATCTGGGCCTGGGGACGTTATTAAAGCGCAGTTTCTCCGGCGCATTTACGGGGCAGAGAACGGAAGGGGAAGAGCAAGTAGCTACCGAGAAATAAAATCGGGCAGCTTTTATTATAACTCCACTTCATTATTCACGGTACGCGGTTAAAGTATAACCAAGCTTCATTCCATATCCACAAGCGGATACCTTAAGTATTAC
>CAZEAR010000197.1:0-4158 GCA_964510365.1 uncultured Dehalococcoidales bacterium
GTATTATCGGTGCCATGATCGGCGGTGTAATAGGTTATTTGGGTAAATGCTCCGGAAGTACTTGAGGACTTACATCCAGTCCCTGGTCGGGGGCAGTTTTAGGTCTGATATTTGGCCTGCTAATTACCAGTATAATCGTATCAAGAACGTAATCCATATCCGTTAAGCGCCTTGCTTTTATGTCTTAATATCGGGTTAATTTTTTTCCGCTTTCAGTTTCCATGCTTTACCTGTCTAACGGAGACCGGCCTCCAGACCTTCGAAAGAGGAGTCAATCGATATTTAAATATAACTCACCCCTTGTCAGCAGCTTTTCCTGTTCAGGTTTGGTTCTAATTATATGCGTAGTTGCTTATCAAGGAATTCTTAACCGGGCAAGATATCAGTATTAATAGGGAATACCCGTTAACCTTAAATAAATGGCAAATAGTATATCAAACATAGCTATACAACTTGCATGTATAATTCAGGTGACTTACACTTACGTCGTCGAATAACGATGTAATATATAGCGATCACGATCAAAGCTAATGGGCAAAGAGACGCCTTTAACAGATGATAACAGTTTGGAGATGCTGGAATTTCCCAAGATTGTGGAAATGCTGGCCGATTTTACATCTTTTTCGGTGAGCCGGGAACTTGCCCTCGATCTGCGGCCCTTATCAGTTCCAGAGAGGGTATTACTATTATTGAGACAATCAGCGGAAGCACGGAGACTATTATCGATAAGACCCGAGTTCTCAATAGGCGATGCTCGCGATATCCGGGAATCACTGGACATGGCAGGTAAAGGGAAGATTCTTGAGCCCAGTGTACTCCTCGATATCAAGGATACGTTGAGCGCGATGCGTGTTGTCCGTAACGGCCTGAGCAGACTGGCCTCCGAACTGCCTGAATTATGGAATATAGCTCAGGGGATCATAACGCAGCGGAATACCGAGGATGAGATAAACCGTTGCATAACGGAAACCGGAGAAGTATCGGATAATGCCTCGACTAAACTGGCTAATATCAGACAACAGTTGAAAGATATCAGACAGAGGTTGCTTGACCGCCTGGCGGCTATGATTAAATCTGAAAGCCGCGATAAATTAATTCAGGAGCCTTTTATTACCGAGAGAGAAGGCAGATATGTTATTCCGGTAAAGTCCGAGTATCGAAAAGATATAAAGGGTATTATTCACGATATCTCCAATACAGGGGCTACCGTGTTTGTAGAGCCCTGGGCTACCGTTGAACTGGGCAATGATCTGAGACAATATATTATTGAGGAGCAGCGGGAAATAGAGATAATCCTGGGGACTTTGAGCGGTCAGATCGGCGTGATGGAGATTGAGTTATCGGATAATATAACCCTGCTGGCTGAGATAGACCTGGCTCTGGCAAAAGCGAGATTTGCCGAACGTATGAATGCTACCGAACCAGCTGTTTGTATTTATAGCAATGATACCAAAGAGGAAGAAACCGTTGCACTGCGACTGGTAAAAGCACGGCACCCGTTGCTAAAAGATAAAGCGGTTCCCTTAAATGTGGAGATAGGTAAAGATTTCTCTATACTGGTTATCACCGGGCCGAATGCGGGAGGTAAAACGGTTGCATTGAAAACGATAGGGCTGCTGTCGGCGATGGCGCTGGCCGGAATGCCGATACCGGCATCGGAAGAAAGCTGTATACCGCTATTTGAAGGAATCTTTGCCGATATCGGAGACCAGCAGAGTATCGAACAGACGCTTTCTACTTTCGGCTGGCATGTGAGCAATATAGTACACATTATTCGCAGTTCGACCAAGAGAAGTCTGGTGCTTCTCGATGAACTGGGGATAAGTACGGACCCCAATGAAGGAACCGCTCTGGCTAAAGCTATCCTGCTGTATTTCCTGAGAAAAGGAACGATGTCTGTAATAACCACCCATTACAGCGATCTTAAGGCATTTGCACATGTTACGCCGGGGATGAAGAACGCTTCACTTGATTTCGATCCTGTTACATTCGAACCGACCTATAATCTAACGGTGGGAATCCCCGGGGGCAGTAATGCTTTATCCATCGCTTTACGGTTAGGACTGCTGACCGAAATAGTCGATACCGCCAAAGACATGATGTCCAGAGAGTCCCATGAAATAGAGAAGTTGATGGCTGATCTGCTTAACGAAAAACAGAAGTATGAGGCTATGCATAATGACATGGAAAAAGAGCATCGCGAGATTGAAGTTATCAAAGACCACCTGGAGCAGGACAGCCAGAGATTAAAAGACCGGGAGAGGGAATTCCTTCAGGAGACCAGGGACGGACTACTGGAAGACGCCGCTGAACTGCAGAGGGCTATTCGACAGGCGGAATCGGAACTCAGGAAAGAAAGAAAAAAAGAGAGTATAGAACGTGGCAAAAAAGTGCTTAACTCCGTCTACGAAAAGCTGGAAAGCCAGGATTTGCAGCCTATCAGCAATCCTGATACCGTTTCGGATTCGGAGTCGGTTGATTTCGCCCCCGGCGACCGGGTAAAGGTGCTGGGGAACGATATGGAAGGAATAGTGCTTTCACTGATAGACGGAGGCAAGCAGCTCGAAGTCCAGATTGGAAGTACTAAACTTCAGGCAAAAGCGGAAAACATCGAGAAATTAGAATCGGGTGCCAACAGGGGAGAACACAGACCTTTACTGAGTAAGAGCAAAACCAAGCCTGCGTCTCTTGAGCTCGATTTAAGAGGTAAGAGGGCAGATGAGGTACTTGCCGAGCTGGACAGGTATCTTAATGATGCCTTTTTATCGCAGTTAAGCAGGGTACGTATTATTCATGGTTATGCTACCGGCACGGTCAGGCAGATCGTGCGCGAGATTCTGGAATCTCATCCACTGGTTAAATCATATAATCCGGGAGATAAAGAGGAAGGTGGGGATGGAGTAACCATAGCATATCTATGAATTATAGCAATAATGAAGTCATGATAAGATAAGTCTTCCTCTAGGAGTTTGTGGTTGTAGGACGATTTCATGTTAGTGGTTACGGAACGAAAGCTGAATAAATCGAGAATGTTGCGGCTGCTGGACAAACTGGAGAATATACCGGGTACAGCTATGTCGGTTTATTTGCCGAATGATATACTAAGTGCAGATGTCGAAAAATTATTGAGCAATGTCCCGAATATCGATCAAGGCTTATTATCACAGATTGTGGGCAAGGTGAATGAGTCGGCAACCGGCGCGGTACTATTCTGGGGTGACAGCCGGAAATATCTGGTTTTTCCACCCTTTCCGAATAAAGAGAGGCCGATTTTTTACGGTTATGAAGTTGAGATATTGCGTTCTCTTCTGCTGCAGGACTTTACCATAGCTTTGATCCTGGTACGGCTGGGAGCATATGCTGTCGGCGTGTTTCAGGGCGAGAAGTTGTTATCGAGCAAGGTGGGAACGGGTTATATTCATCAGCGTCATAAAAAGGGCGGGTCTTCCTCTCGCAGATTCGAGCGTCACCGGGAAAAGCAGATGGAATCATTCTTCCAGCGTGTATGCATACGTGTACAGGAGAGACTGGAACCATATCTGAAGCAATTGGATTATATATGTTACGGCGGGGAACGTATTACCATAAACTCCTTTTGCCGTAAATGCGATTACCTGAAGATACTGGATGATCGTACTTTGAAGACTTTATTGAATGTAAGGGAACCAAAACAAATGACTCTGGAAGCGGTGATTAAGGATGTCTGGTCGAGCACAGTAATAAAATGGGATGTAAATTAGTCCATGCTTGACGGTATTTTTAACATCTACTACGTGGTCGGCTTTTTCTCAGGATCAGCAATCAGGATATGGTACGCAAGAAAATATAAACAGGAGAGGACGGCCATATTTCGTATCGAAGGGATGGCTGTGGGACTGCTGGCCGGCATCTGGGGGCTTGCTATTCTTTTGCCCCTGTTTTTTATATTCACCGACTGGCTGAGTTTTGCGGATTATAATTTGCCGGCATGGGTCGGGTTCGCCGGAATAGCAGTATTTACCATTTCGATATGGCTGTTATGGAGATCCCACTATGATTTAGGACGCAACTGGTCTGCAACGGTGGAGATTAGGGAAGGTCATGCACTTGTCACCGGTGGTGTTTTCAAATATATGAGGCATCCAATGTACTCCGCACATTTGCTGTGGGGAATCGCTC
>CAZEAR010000198.1:0-4121 GCA_964510365.1 uncultured Dehalococcoidales bacterium
GCTAATAGCAACCAGTCAAAAGCTTCACCATCTATCAAATAACGGTATTGGCGCCCCCGATAATTTTCCTCGGTACTTTTCCACAATTTAATGGCTTCCAGTAATGATATATACCAGTGTTTATCGCCGGCAATAGCTTCTTTAAGGTGGTTGATTGCCTTGATATCGCCTGTATTATTGCTGTTGATATCTTTTTCATCTTCTAACTTCATTCTTTATTATACCTTTTTAAAATAAGCTGTTATCTCTTTTAAGGGTCTGGTATTTAAAATATTTTTCGGCTGGCACCAACCTCGACGGGCAATGCCGATACCAAAACGCATAATATCAAGATGCATAATACTATGAGCATCAGTACCCATGGCAAGATCGGCACCCAGCTCACGTGCTCTGTTAATATGGATGTCCTTTAAATCAAGTCTGCTGGGCATGGCATTTATCTCCAGAGCTTTATTATGATCGACCGCAGCTTTAATAACGGCCTCAATATCGATCGCTACCGGTTCCCGTTCACCCAACAGGCGGCAAGTCGGATGCGCGATAATATCCACATCCGGATTTCTTATAGCTTCAATTACCCGACCGGTCATCTTTTCCTCTTTTTGATTCATGCCGGAGTGAACGGCAGCGATAACTACATCGAGCTGGCGCAGAACTTCATGTGATAAATCTAAACTGCCATCGGCTCTAATGTCCACCTCGATACCGGAAAAGATATGTATACCTTTAAGCCGGTGATTTAGTTGTTTAATCTCATCCATTTGCTTTCTCAGCCTTTCCTCACTCAGGCCGTGAGCAATGCCAAGCCCGCTGGAATGGTCCGTTATAGCGATATACTGATACCCCATAGACCTTGCTGCCAAAGCCATATCTTCAATAGAATCGGCTCCATCACTCCAGTTAGTATGTACATGGAAATCTCCCTTGATATCAGCCACCTCGATCAACTTCGGCATATTACCGCGCTCCGCCAGTGCTATCTCTTCTCCACCCTCCCTGATCTCCGGAGGCATATATTGAAGACCCAACCGGTGGTAAAAATCTTCCTCGATCTGGAATTTCTCCAGTTTTCCAGTGGCCAGATCGGTTATGCCGTATTCACTAATTTTCAGGCCCTGCTTCTGCCCTCTATGTCTTAAAACAACATTATGCTGTTTACTTCCGGTAAAATATTGAAGTAAAGAGCCGAATGAATCATGCTCAACCATTCTTAAATCGGCCTGGAGTCCACGCTGCAAAATAACACTCGCCTTAGTTGGCCCCTGTGCCAGTATTTCTACCACTTGAGGCAAGGAAACAAAATATTTTATAACGCTTTCGGGGTCATTGGCTGTGCCCATAAGGTCTATATCTCCCACCGTTTCTCTGAACCGCCTCAGGCTTCCGGCAGCGGTAAGATTCTTTATTCCCGGGACATTTCGCAAAGCATAAAAAATTTCTTCGACTACCGGCAAAGCTTCACCGATCGGGATCCTCCTATCTTTACGGCGCAACGCTTGAATTTGGTTCAAAATATTCTCCGCAGTTTTGTCGCCGAGGCCGAATATATCTGCTACCCGTCCATCCTGTATCGCTTTCTCCAACTCCTCCACCGATTTTATTCCCAGATCACTGAGCTTCTTTGTCGTTTTAGGCCCTACGCCTGGTATTTCCATGAGTTCGGTCACCCCTTCGGGAAATTCTGCTCTGAGGTCCTGGTAATACTGCATTTTACCCGTCTTGACCAGCTCTTCGGTTTTCTTGGCTATCGCTTCTCCGACACCCGGAATATTTTTTAAATCACCGCCTTCAGCCAAAAATACCGCTATCTCTTTAGGCAGAAACTCTATGGTCTTTGCCGCACGCTGATAGGCACGTATTTTGAACCTGTTCTCCCCCTTGAGTTCCAGCAGGTCAGCAATGTCCTGGAAAACTCCGGCAATCTCAGTATTCTTCATTCGATTAATTCTCTGTTATCCGGTATGCATCTCTTAATACTATATGAATACGACACTCAATAGCTACCGCATAAGACAATAATATTTAGAAAAACTGAAAGTAAAATAGCCTGTAGCCCCTCCTGTATATTCGGCCCATCAGTATGCACCCTACCTTCCGCAGCAGTGCTTATACTTTTTGCCGGAGCCACAGGGGCACGGAGCATTGCGGCCGACTTTTTTACCGGCCGGGACAGCTACTTTCCGAGGTTGCGCTTGAACGGGAGCCTCTTTTTTAACTATACTGGCCCTGAATATCAGATGTACCAGGTCATACTGAATATTTGCCAGCAGGCTGTCGAATAGAGCATGGCCTTCTTTTTTGTAGATTACGAGAGGATCCACCTGCCTTATCGCTTGAAGCCCCGCCCTCTGCCGCAGATGGTCCATTGCCGTAAGATGTTCTTTCCACAGATCATCGATGGTGCGCAGCATTATCAATCTTTCCAGCAAACGCATATTGTCGGGACTCTCTTCTTTCTCCTTCTGCTCATATAATTTATCGGCATAATCTGTCAACATCTCCTCTACTTCTTCAGATTTCATCTGAGACAGACTATCGGCATTAAACTGAGGTGGAGGCGGAAAGATTTTGGCGACATCTTCAAGTAAGGCAGGTATATCCGGTTCAATCATACCCTGATTAAAATGTGTATCCACAATGCCTCGCAATTCATCTTTTACCATCGATAATATATTTGCTTTCAGGTCGGCTCCGCTTAGTATTTTCCTGCGTTCGGCGTATATCACCTCACGATGTCTATTAACGATATCGTCATAATCAACCAGATGTTTACGGATATCAAAATGATAACCCTCAACTCTGACCTGGGCATTTTCAATGGCCTTGCTTACCATCGAATGCTCGATCGGCGTATTCTCATCGAGACCGGCCCATTCCATAAAACCTTTTACCCTGTCGCCGCCGAAACGGCGCACCACATCATCCTCAAGGGACACATAAAAGCGGGTACTCCCCGGATCACCCTGCCTTCCGGAGCGCCCTCGAAGCTGGTTATCGATACGCCTTGATTCATGCCGTTCCGTCCCGATAACATGAAGCCCTCCCGAGGCGATAACCATTTCATGTTCCTTCTCCCACTCTTTCCATTCTTTGCTGTTATCTCCGTCATCGGGCGGCATACCTCCCAGTATTATGTCAACTCCTCGGCCTGCCATATTGGTTGCCACAGTTACTGCGCCGGGTTTGCCTGCCTGAGCGATGATATCGGCTTCTTTGGTATGGTTCTTCGCATTCAATATTTGATGCGGAACCCCTCTTTTAGTGAGCAGGTCACCGAGAAGCTCCGATTTTTCTATGGAAACCGTGCCTATAAGCACCGGCCTGCCGTTCTTATGAAAGTCCTCTATCTCGTTGGCAACGGCCTTAAATTTTATTTCTTCATCTTTATATATTTGGTCTGGAAAGTCGCCGCGAATCATAGGCTCATTAGTTGGTATTACCACCACATCCAGTTTATAAATCTTGTAGAACTCCTCAGCTTCGGTAACTGCCGTACCGGTCATTCCGGCCAGCTTCTGATATAGCCGGAAATAGTTCTGGAAGGTAATGGTTGCCAGGGTAACGCTTTCGCGCTGGATTTTTACCCTCTCTTTGGCCTCGATGGCTTGGTGCAAGCCCTCCGAGTATCTTCGGCCAAACATAAGACGTCCGGTGAACTCATCCACTATAATTACCTGGCCATCCTTTACAACATAGTCACGGTCCCTCTTAAATATCGCTCTTGCTTTTAAGGCATTTTCCAGGTACTGGGTTAGACCATAGTTAGCCGGATCATAAAGGCTGGGAGCTTTCAAGACGCCCTCATTTCGCAGTATCTTTTCCATCCGGTTCATGCCTTCCTCAGTCAAAGTAGCAGCACGCGTTTTTTCATCTATTTCATAGTCTTCATCCTGTTTCAACTGAGTGGCTGCACGTGCAAAAGTATAATATTTTTCAGCCGCTTCCTCGGCGGCACCGCTGATAATCAAAGGGGTCCTGGCTTCATCGATCAGTATATTGTCAACCTCATCGACTATGGCATAATTAAGTGCCCGCTGAACGCATTGTGAAAAATCCAGGACCATATTATCCCTGAGATAATCGAAGCCAAACTCGTTGTTAGTTCCATAGGTAATATCGGC
>CAZEAR010000199.1:0-4115 GCA_964510365.1 uncultured Dehalococcoidales bacterium
CGAAACCCGGGTAACAGGATATTATTGCTTGAGGACATTCAAGACCCGGGAAATGTCGGGACCCTTATACGAACTGCTGCAGCTTTTGATTATTCCGGCATAATCATGACTGGAAAATGTGCCGATCCTTTCTCTCCCAAATGTATTCAATCGACGGCAGGTACCGGTTTATCGGTTTGGATGAGGAGGAATAACAAATACCATGAATATATTGATATTCTTAAAAAGAATGGGTATTCCTGCGTGTCGGCGGATTTAAATGGAGATGATGACGCCGGGATCCTCTATAATCGGAACAAGCTATTGCTGGCGCTGGGTAATGAGGCCTCAGGTCTTTCAAAAACGGTACTTGAGGCATCGGATTATAAGATTAAGATACCTATTGTCCGTGATAATGTAGAATCACTCAACGTAGCGATATGCGGAGCGATTTGTATGTATTTAAGCTACGTAAAGCAATAAAACGTTTGAAAACAGTTTATTGTTTTATCTGCTGGCTGGCATAAATGTCACTACTATATAACTAGTATCGGCCTTGGCTATGCTGATAATGGAATCTATCTCCGGGAAAATGCTTTATAGATGATGTTGAATGGTTATTACGTTAGATTTATATCTTCATCAGGCTGGTCTTCGGCCAGGAGGTTCTTCTGTTTGCTTGTTTGATAACGTTTAAGGACCATTACCGAGATGAGAATGACGGGATATATTATTAGTATCGAATGTCTATCATGAAATTGAAAAAGGTCTTGTATTAATAATACGGCGGAAGTCACGACAATTATCACGCCGGTGGTGAGACCTGATTTTTTTCGCTTTATCAAGATGACGAGTCCTCCCGTTACTAGTCCTATCAGTAGCGGGACAAATACTACGCCTATAAGTACTCCACATATTACCGTTGCTCCCAGCCCACCCCTGAATTTCATAAAGACAGACCAGGAGTGGCCGACAACCGTAGCAAAACCGGTAATTAATATTATATATAATGAATCTGTCGGACTTAGGGAGGCTGTAAGCGTTCTGGCTATATAAATTGATAGTACCCCTTTACCGATATCGAGGAACACGGCAATTAGAAAGGGAATGATACCTGCTCTTCTATAGACGGCTGCTGCGCTGATTTTTCCGTCACCTTCGGTCCGAATGTCCGTCTTCCCTGACAGGCGGCCGACAATAAAGGATGATGGGAAAGAACCTAATAAATAGCCGATCGGTATTGCTAACAAAGATATGATCGTCATAATATTATCTCAACGATGATGTAATATTGTATCAATATAATTGAGAGCAATTATGCTGAACACCGGATAAAATTATAGCATAGTCTTAATTAACTATGCTTAATTATGCCGGATAATAATGAAGCTACGAGAGGAGATAAGGGAGCAATATCGACAAAAGACATAAATCACCTGTTCTTGTTCATGTAACAGTTTATATTAATCGGTATTGGTGACTATTCAGTCTTTGATTTTATTAATCCGGCACAGGCCTATTCTGTAAGCGCCGCCGCCGAAACCGTTGCGGCCTTGCGTACCCATGGGTATCAAATTATTAACGTTATAGTCCCAGATACCGTAAAAATAGGGTTCGCTGCCTTGTGTTTCCGGAAGCCACCAGGCATGTGCCACCATTACAGCGTCCGGCAGTACTTTTAAAGTGACCTTGGCTTTGGCTTTCACTCGCCCACGTTGATTTTCGACGTAAACCCATTCGCCATCGGTGATTCCCAGTTTTTCCGCTGTTTGCGGATGAATTTCCACTTTGGGATTGGGCTCTATCTCTCGAAGCCAGGGGATTTGGCGGTGTTCCGAATGAAAGAGAGCGGGTGAGCGTGCGCCCGTGCCCATAATTAGCGGGTATTCCTCGTAAAGCACCGGGGTTGAGATAGGACTTTCCGGCGGTTCTTCGTAGTAAGGTAGGGGGTCGACGCCGCTGTTTTCCCAGAATTTAGACCAGAGCTCTACTTTCCCTGTTGGAGTATTAAATCCCGGCTTCCCGTCTTTTCGTAGAAGGCCTCTTTCGTAGCGGTAGTATGGTTTTGTAGGGCCTTCAGGGCACATTTCCCAGCCGCCTTTGGCAACGAGTTCATCGAAGTCCTTACCTGCCGGTTTAAGACGGCTGTTAATTAAATCTTTTACGGTTTTATAGGGAAGTTTGTTAATGCTTAAGCGTTTTGCCAGCTCAAGGTTTATTTCCCAATCCGATTTGCATTCCTCCACTTCAACTGCCTTGACCATCATCGATAGTGGTGTCCACCATGTTCTCAGGCTTTCTTTCTCGGCATAGGTTGCCGCTGGCAGGAAAATATCGGCCAATGCCTGGGCTGTTGGAGTGAGAAACAGGTCGACTACCACTATGAAATCCAGTTTCTTTAAAGCACTTAAATGTCTTCTGGGATCAGCACCCATACACGATAAAACGTTGTTTGTTTGTATCCATGCTCCCTTTATGGGGTAGGGATGTCCGTTTTCTACCTGTTCCAGGAGTGCATCTGGTTGAGCCCATGCCCGGAAGTTTTTAACGACCGGATATTGCTGAGCGCCGATCCTTTTCTTGGATATCTTTTCAAATAGTTCTTCGCCATAAAGCTCGGCCATTTCTTTAGCTCCGTAGGGATAGCTGCTGACGCCGTGTGATGGACGGGCAATAACCATTCCTCCCGGGATGTCGATATTACCGGTAATAGCCCAGATCTGATTGATAGCCTGGCCGGCTACTGTGCCTTCGGCGACACAATCGATCGGCTGGCCCCAATGTATGGCTGAAGGTTTATTGGTAGCGAAAAGCCTGGTTGCCTTGATAATGTCTTCTTTGGGAATTCTGGTGATCTCTTCCGCTTTTTCCGGAGTGTATTCCTGAACTCTTTGCTTCAGTTCCTCAAAACCGTAGGTCCATTTTTCAACAAAGTCTTTATCATAGAGCTTTTCGTTAATAATTATATTCAGCATTGCCAGCGCCAGTGCTCCGTCGGTTCCGGGGCGGGGACGAAGGAATATCTCGGCTCTGCTTGATATCCAGATTGCCCTGGGATCGATTAAAATTATCTTGGATCCCCTTTTCATGCAGTCAATTATCCAGTGTCCAAAGAAGGCATCGCTGCAATTATGAACCGGGTCCATTCCCCAGACTATTATTACTTTGGGCGGCGTCCACTGCGGGTCTTCATATCTTTTTTCCAGGAATTGAGAGCAATCTACGACGCAGTAATCTCCCTGAGTAGCAAACATAGAAGCTTGTCTCGGTGTATAGCAACATTGGCCGGAAAGACCCAGGCAGGCCCAGTTTGGACTTCCGTAAGCATACGCTAGAAAACTTATGGCGCCGCCGATGTCTCTTCCTGTTCCCTGCCCGAATATTACAGACTCGGCTCCGAATTTGTCGCGGATATCCTTAAATTTTTTCTCTATGGTATCAAATGCTTCATCCCAGGTGATTTGTTCCCATTTGCCTTCTCCTCTATTGCCGGCTCTTTTTAAAGGGTGCCTGATGCGATCGGGATGATACATATACTGGGTCAGGGCCAGGCCCGGGGCACACATCCTGCCTTGGGCATAAGGATGAGTCTCGTCTCCTTCGACACGGATTAATTTACCATCCTTTACATAAAGTTTGGCTCCGCAACCACCGTGGCAGCCGGGACCGGGGGACCAGACCGTTGTTCGAACCATTTTTGTCTCAGGACTCATAACTACCTCCATTGGTATTATAATGCCAGGTCAACCAGTGCGATTAATGAATACTTAACAAAATCAGGTGGATAAGTCAATTTGCTTAGTTTGCAATCTTAAATCGATTATGCTGTATTGTCAATACCTTATATGATTAAGGAGGTGCGAAATGTCTTCCCTGGCTGAATAATGCTTAATTTTGAAAATTTATTCGATTAAACATCGTTTTTTAAACCGGTCATTCGAACCAGTAAACTATCGCCCTCGTCCTTAAACTTATCTTTTATGTTAATAATCTCGCTCTGGACAGCGAAAAAGGCATCAACTACTTCCGGATCGAAATGGCTGCTACGGCTTTCTTTTATGATTGATAAGGATTTCTCCAGAGGAAATGCTTCCTTATAAGGCCGTTTTGAAGTCAGGGCATCGAAGACGTCGGCT
>CAZEAR010000200.1:0-4112 GCA_964510365.1 uncultured Dehalococcoidales bacterium
TTTCTGGTTCGAGCACAGAACTTCGCAGCTAACCGTGGTTTCATTTCCGCTTCTTTCTATTTTATGAATCTTCCCGCCGATAGTTACGGTATCACCGGGACGGGCCGGTGTTTTAAATCTCACGTCCAGAATGCCGCTCAACAACCAGCTCCGGCCGAATGCATCGGTCATCATTTGTGATATATAGGCGAGGGTAAGCATACCGTGTGCAATGGTGCCTCCAAGCGGTGTCTGTTTAGCGAACTCAGGATCGATATGGATAGGATTGAAGTCCTGGCTGGCTTCAGCATAAAGATTAATATTTTCCTGGGTAACAAGTTTCTTGATCTCGGGAAGGTTCATCCCCTCGTTTAATTCAGAGATTTTCATTTTCAAATCGATTCCCGTTTATATTAGCTATTATCGGGTAATATGAATTCTACATTGCCGGTTATTACTTCTTTTCCATGTTGATTTGATATTGAAAGGGCTATGGTTAGCATGTGTAATACGCCTCTATCCCGTCTGCGGATAACGCTGGCATTGCAAACTATAGTATCCTGTACGTTTACTAAATCCTTAAACTCAAGTCTTTGAGAAATGTGAATAGTTCCCGGCGGAAAAGAAATACTCCGGGAAAGTGCCGCAAAAGCCAGTGCTGCTACCGCAGTGGGCGGGACCAGCATTTCCTTTTGGTAGATATCGTTGCTTTCTTCGACTGCCCCGAGATAAGTGGTTACCGTAGATGCATCCAGTTTGTTGCTGACAGCAGGAAATTTAAATCCTGCTTCCATCTGGCTATAGTTTATTTCTCTTTTTTCAGCCATACTATTTCGCTAAGGATTTGATCATAATTTTATGATTTATATCAATGATACCTAGTATAGCGAGGTAAACGAATGTCAAAGTTAGCATAATGGTAGCTATATGTCAAGAGGCTGGAAATTCACTGTATTTGGGATCGATTAGAAAATATATTCAAATTGACTCAGCGGAGAGCAGCTGCGTGATAAATAACCCTGCGAGGACCATACTGGTTCATTATGTTGCAAGCTTGCTTTAGCTTGCTGGTCTGGCGTGATGGCAGGATATTAAATATTTCTCCTTCTATTTCATCTCCGATGTTCATGATTCCATAGCTGCCCTGAATAGCAGGAAATCTTGCTACGGCACTGCCAGGATTAAAGTATAGTATTCCGTCGTCGATTTTGTTCTTAGCAATGTGAGTATGTCCGAAAAGAATGGCTTCTACTTTTTCTTTCTTAAAGTGATAACGTAAACCTCTTCTGAGTCCAAACGGTAATGTACAACCATGCCCGTGAATAAGGCCCAACCTTTTTCCGTTGATTTCAAGTATATCCGATTTTGGCAATATCGATATGATTTCACCGAAGTCGTGGTTTCCGGTAATACCGATGAAGTCATTCAGTCTTTTGAAATCATCTACGAGCTCTCTTGTTTCGTAATCACCAAGGTGAACAATAAGGTCGACTTGTGCTAATACGCTGATAAGAGCTGGCGACAACTGGCTAATATTTTGGGCATGTGTATCCGATAAAACGCATAACTTCATTGGCTAAAGTCCAGATTTTCGAGAATTGAAGAAGAAACAGACATTACAAACAAGTAATTTTCATATAGATATTTTGGCGGTAAGTTTACCAAAAGTTTAAAATAAAGTCCAGTTTTTTTGAAAGAATAAATTGTAATTTTGCAATATGTATCTAAAATATCAAAGAATAAATAAACTGAAATCATTGAAGTATATTAATTATTAATTATCTTCTGTCCCTTTGAAAGGCCGAATACTATAGATTCATTTATTATATTATTGTATATGCATTATAGTAGCTGCATCATCGCGCTTCTATTAAATTATAAAGTGATGCTATAATTGGTCTAACTATTAAAACTCGAATTTATGCGTAAATGGTACAGCAATCCGGCTTCGAAGCAGATTACAGCGATTCAGTGAAAAATTTTAATAATATTTTAAATCACGATTACCAGTCTCTAGAAGCCACTCAGTCTTACATTTTAGACTGCGTGATATAATCTTTAAAAGAGTCACGGATTATTTAATATGCCATGTTTGTTAAGGCTATTTTTAAAATGGTTATAGCTTTACAGTATTAATAAGTTGAATATGATATCGAATGTTTGACTGGCTCGACCAATTATTTGCCGTTGCCATGGATGCGGTTAACCAGGGTAATGCCGCTGCAATGGCAACTCTATTTTTTATTGTAGCCCTAACGGAGATCGGTATTCCCTTCCCTTTTATACTCGATAGCGTTCTATTTTTTACCAGTTATAGTGCCGGTCCGTTATCGATTCAACTGATGGTTGTGTTTCTAATGGTATTCCTGGGAAGACAATGCGGTTCCGCTGCCCTGTACTGGCTGACTAGGTCATTGGGAAATCCTTTGATAAACTGGATTGGGAGACGTTTTCCTAAAGTGCCAAGTACTCTTGAAAAATTACAGACGAATTTAAGCAGTCATGCGATCATGGCTGTAACTATACCCAGATTAACGGGTTTGCTAACGCTGGTTTCGATAGCTTCCGGTACTATCCGGCTAAGGTATTCTTATTTTGTACTAGGGGTTGCTTTATCTTCGATTATCTTTGATGGTGCCCTTATAGTTCTGGGTTTTATCACCAGGCAAGGTTTTGAATATTTAGGTTTTACACCTTCAGCATGGCATGTTATTGTTGCGCTGGTTGTTGTAATCTCTTTAGTATGGGTTGTTACCCATGTATTGATCAAGAAAATATCCCGTTGAGATAACCGCAGTTACTTCGATCATAAATATACTAAGCCCGGCGTATTCAATTGTTTGAATGCTGCTGATTTTAACCTACTCTCAGAATTCATAGCCTCACTAAAAAAGCACATCGAAAATTATAATATTTTATAGTATTTTTTTGTATTTTATAATATTTTAAAGTATTGACTAATATTAATTAATACTCTATAATACTGTTACATATTGTTAAGTTCTATATATAATAAATTGATTTGATGTGTATTAAGGAGGATATTCAGAATGAATAAACTGCTCAGCAGCAAAGAAGTAGCGGAATATCTCGATTTAGATGAGGTAACAGTGCGGCGGAAAGCGGCTAAAGGAGAAATCCCATCAATTAAGATCGGCAAACGTTATAGATTCGATAAAGCCCAGATCGATAACTGGCTATACAGGAATACGACAGGAAAAGCTCCGTCCATTCTTATTATCGACGATGATCCGATAATCGGTCGTCTCTTTAAGGATACCCTGGAGAGGCAAGGCTATCAGGTCACAACGAGCCTGAGTAGTCTCGAATCCTTGGAAATCGTGCTTAATAAACAACTAAGTTTGATTTTCCTGGATTTGAAGATGCCTGAGATGAACGGTGCTGAACTTTTCCGTCGCATAAGGCAAATAAGCAGCGTGCCGGTCGTGGTTATAACGGGCCATCCCGATAGTGACTTAATGGAGAAGGCTATGGAATACGGACCTTTCATGGTTATGAAGAAGCCTTTTAATAGTATCGATATAGTCGGAGCCGTTCAAAGCTTCGATCAAAGCTGGAAAGAAAATCACCGAAAAACTTAAAGTTGCCATCAACAAGGAAATAATTACGAAGGAGTAGGGAAAGGGCACTACGGTAAAAATCAGAAAAATGCTTAAGAGATAAATATGCAAAGAGAAAATGACCAGTGTATTGAAATCAGGTACATAAGCGATGCCGGTCGACAAGGAGCGTGGTGATGGCTCTGGCCAGGTTCGACTGGAAGAAAGAAAAGCTTTCTTATGTCGCTATAGGCAATATAAAGGCCCGTGTATTTAACAGTAAAGATGCCATAAAATTATTAATTCGCCGCGGCATCATCGGATATAACGCGCCCAAACCTCTGGTAACGGAGCATCACTGGAATCCCAATAGCATAATGATTGTCACCACCGATGGGGTCAGGGGTCACTTGCGGTGGGAAGATTTTCCCGGGCTGGGGGAGGAATTGGCTACGTTAGCCGCACAGCGGCTGCTTGGTGCTCTAGCCAGAGATGAAGATGATGCCCCTGTTATCGTAATGAAAGGCAAGCCGGTATGAAGAATATTAATATCCAGCATCAACTGGATGAAGC
>CAZEAR010000201.1:0-4111 GCA_964510365.1 uncultured Dehalococcoidales bacterium
AGTCCAGGGTGGCATGTATAGCGAATTGCGCCGTCAATCTGCGGAGGTACTTACCGGACTTTCATTTCCCGGATATGCCATCGGCGGATTAAGTATCGGGGAACCTAAAGAGTTAATGTGGTCGATGGTGGATACTACCATTGACTTGTTACCCCGAGATAAACCGAGATACCTTATGGGAGTGGGTTCTCCTGAAGACATTGTCGAGGGAGTCGGCAGGGGGATAGACATCTTCGACTCGGCACTACCTACCAGAGTAGCCCGTAACGGAGCACTTTTCACCGGCAAGGGCAGGGAGAATATAACTAAAGCTGGTTATAAGCTGAAAGACGGACCGATAGATGAAAGATGTGATTGCTATACTTGCAGTCATTTTTCGGCAGCCTATTTGCATCATCTTTTTAGATGCAATGAATTGCTGGCCTACAGATTGGCTACCATCCATAATTTGCGATTTATATCTAAGCTAATGAATGACATCAGGATATCTATTAACAGTAATAGCTTTAATGATTTTAAGAAGGAGTATCTTTCCAACTATAGAACTACCAATGAATCTGCCCGAATCGGCCAGAAGCAGAAATGGTTGAACTTGCAAAAAAGCAGTAGGCTGACTGACCGGACATAGTGCCCTCTGAATAGCCGGTAATATTTCAGCATCGTTTCTTATATTGACACTCACTCTTTTACCATAATATACTAAACCGATTTATATTTAACCAGGGAGGTTATAAATATGGCTGGACCTTTGGAAGGCGTCAGAGTTGTAGAAATATCGATGTTCCAACAGGGAGCTGTTTGTGGTACAAAGCTGGGTGATTTAGGAGCGGATGTAATAAAGGTTGAACCAAAAAACGGAGATCCCGCAAGAGGATTTATGAGGATTATCGGTACCATGGTCGGTCTAAAAGGCCGAAACTATTATTTCGAAAATCACAATCGTAATAAAAGAAGCATCGCCGTCGATATGAAAACAGATGAGGGCCTTGAAATATTTTTTAAATTAATAGATAAAGCCGATGTATTTGTTACCAATATGAGCATCGAGGCCCCGAAGAAGATGGGGATAGGCCCCGACGTACTGATGGCTAGAAATCCCAAACTCATCTATGCTCATGCATCCGGATGGGGAAGGAAAGGCCCCGATGCTAATGAGCTTTCTTTCGACTATACAGGATTAGGCAGAGCCGGATTAATGATGTGTTGCGGTGAAAGAGGCAGCCCCCCTGCCCAGATATTACCTGGTATGGCCGATGAGCTCGGCGGAATGGTTTGTTCCTGGGCGATAAGTATTGCTCTTTATGCTCGTGAGAAAACCGGAAAGGGGCAATTAGTGGATACCTCCCTAATGGGAAGTCTTATGTGTGCCGAGAGCCTGGTATTGTCTGCACCGGCAATTCTAAATCAGGAATTCCCCAGGGAAGTAAGAGCTGAAGCAGGTAATCCGATTTATAATCACTATAAGGCTAAAGATGAAAAATGGTTTATCCTGGCTCATCTTCAGCCGGATAGATATTGGCCCAATGTATGCAGAGCCCTCGGAATGCCGGAACTGGAGCATGATCCTAAATTCAGCAGTATCGAAGCAAGAGGAACAAACAGAAAAGAGTTGATTTCCATTATGGACCGCAAATTCGCTACAAAGACGAGGGATGAATGGTTTGATATTTTCCAGAAAGAAAGCCTTATTTATACCCCTATCCAGACACCGACGGAAGTTGTAAATGATGAACAGGCTTTGGCCAATAATTATGTTGTATTATATGACCATCCTGTTCTGGGAAAGACCAAAATGGTCGGCTTTCCCTGGGACTTCAGCGATACCCCGGCTTCAATAAGAAAAGAGCCCCCAGAACTGGGACAGCATACCGAAGAAATCTTACTAGAACACGGTTATACCTCAAGCGATATCGTCAAGCTCAAGGATGCCGGAGTAATCCTCTAAGGAAAGACCTGTTGAGAAAGGAGTTAACTTAATGTCCTCAGAGTCAGGCTTAGCGGCTGTAGATAACTATTATAAAAATTACGGATGTCGAGCCAGAGAGCTTAAAGAACAGGGAAAAAAGATAATGGGTTATTTATGCGCCCTTGTACCCCTGGAGATTGTCTCGGCTGCCGGTTTCTCCCCCTTCAGAATAAAAGGGGATGTTAACGAATCGATTACCAAAGCTGATAACGAAATGGAAACCATCGTCTGCCCGCTAATTCGTAGTTGTTTCGATATGTCGCTTAAAGGTAAGTACGAATTCCTCGACGGTTTCATAATGCCGCATGGCTGCGACAGCATGAGCAGGACCTATGATGTCTGGAAACATTCATTGAATTTGCCTTTCTCACACTTCATAAATATGCCGCATACTACAAGTGATTCATCTCTTAACTTCTATAAAGAAATACTGAATACAATGATAAAAAGCCTTAATAAAGTTGCAGATGTGAAGATTTCCGATCAGGGGCTTAAACAAAGTATTCAGCTATATAATCAATTCAGAGCCAGGATAAAAGAGCTTTATGAACTTAGGAAGCCGGACCCTCCTCTGATATCCGGAGTTGAAGTAACCAAATCGCTGGTAGCGGCAATGAGTATCCCGGTTGAAGAGTCCACAGCATTATTAGAAAGCGTTATTAAAGAAGCGAAACAAAGAGGAGGACTCGGGGAGAAGAAATCAGCCCGATTGATGATTGTCGGCGCTCAGATGGATAATATAGATTTCATCGATCTGGTCGAGCAATGTGGTGCCTGGGTAGTAGCAGATGACTTATGTATCGGTACCAGGGAGTTCTTCTCTTCCGTGAATACGTCCGGGGCTCCGGTTGATTCCATAGCCGAGAGATATCTAAAAAGAGTATGTTGTAGCAGAACATATAGAGAAAGAACTGGAAGTTATCAGGAATATATCCTGGAAAGATTTGGACATATAGGTGACTATATTAAAGACTATAAAGTTGACGGGGTAATCCTATATATTTTCAAGTACTGTGATCCTTTTGGATTCGACGTCCCTGAGATAAAAAGTTATATTGAATCTCTGGGTGTGCGTGTGCTCTATCTTGAAGATGAATATTCCATGTCTACTATTGGCAGACTGCGTACCAGGATACAGGCATTTCTGGAACTGTTAGCAGATTAAGGTTATATTGAGGGAGAATTTACATGAGCCAGGAGATAAAGAAAGAAGAAAGAAAGCCGAGAAGGCATGCCACCGAAGCAGCCGGCAAAGTTGCTCCAATGGTAAAGGCATCTATTGCCGATTGTCTGCAGGCAAAAGCAGACGGGAAACCAATAGCTTATGGCTTCATCTTTTGTGGATATGATGAAATCCTCCGGACTATGGATATAATACCGGCCTGGACTGAAAATTATGCCGGTATCTGCGGAGTGAAACGCGATGCTCAAAGATTCCTGGAAAGAGCTGAATCCGATAACTTTTCTCGATCATTATGTACCTATGCCCTTTGTGGCCTGGGATTTGATGGTTGGCGTGAAGAGCTGGGTGAAATGCCACCGGAACCGCCTTGGGGAGGACAGGCAAAGCCTACGGTGATGCTGGGAAGCGGACAAATAATTTGCGATCCAAGGTATAAGTGGTATCAAGCGTTACAGAAATATATGCCTGACGTTCCGTTATATGTCGGTGGATTGCCTTATCCACCTTACGAGGATGATTATGATTACCGCGAGGTAGAGCAGTATTACGTTAAATACATAGTAGAGGAACTAACTAATTTGGTAAAGTTCCTGGAGAAGCATATCGGGAAAAAAATGGACTGGGATAAACTTAGTGAGACTGTCGACCTGGGTGATAGGACCTGGAACATCATAGGAGAAGCCTACGATTTACGCAAGGCTGTACCATGCCCAATGGGAACCGGCGATGCCATGAATACAATGGTCCCGATGGTCTTTATGATGGGCACCCAGGAGGCATATGATTTCTTCAAAGACCTGTATGATGAATTACAGGAAAAAATTAAAAACAAGATAGGTATTATCCCCGAGGAGAAATACAGACTTATGTGGGGTGGAGGACTGCCTTCGTGGTATGCATTAACCGATTTTAACTATTTCAACAGTAAGGGGGCAGTATTTCCGGTTGAGACAACCTATAGG
>CAZEAR010000202.1:0-3929 GCA_964510365.1 uncultured Dehalococcoidales bacterium
ACATTATCCCAAAAAGCGGAGTTAAGGGATTTACATAGTAAATTAACAGGACTATACTTTCATACAATAAGATACTCTCTTATATTCGAGATGCTACCCCAACAGAAATAAAAGATGGAAGAGTTCGTTTACTTAAATGGAGAGCTAATACCTCATCCCTGGGCCAAATTGTCTCCATTCGATCATGGTTTCCTGTATGGCTACGGGCTTTTCGAAACTATGCGCTCCTATAACAGTGTTATCTTTCGCCTGGAACAACATCTGACCCGCCTGTTAAAATCGGCTGAAATCCTGGGCATTGGTACCAAACTTACTGCTTTCGACCTGAACAAGGCCTGTTATCAAGTTCTAAAATCCAACAAACTTAAAAATGCCCGCCTCAGGATTACAGTGACCGCCGGCGAAGGAGATATCATTCCCAATCCGGATACCTGTAATGAAATAACCGTTTTCATCGTTGCCCGAAGACTGGATAATCTACCTTCTGAGATATACGATCGAGGTTTTATGTCAATAACATCATCGATAACACGTAATAGTCGGTCTCCGCTAGCGACAATAAAGTCTACATGCTATCTGGAAAATATCCTGGCCAGGCAGAAAGCAAAAGCCACCGGGTCCGATGAAGCAATAATACTAAATGAGAGAGGCTATATTGCAGAGACCAGCAGCAGTAATATATTTATCGTAGAGCAAGAGACGTTAATCACTCCACCTCAAAAGAGCGGTATTTTACCCGGAATAACCCGTGAAACCGTTCTGGAAATTGCCCGAACCGAAGGAATAAGGGTATTTGAGAGAGAGATCAAACCGGATAGACTTCTCAAAGCCAATGAGGCTTTCTTAACCAACTCGATAATCGAGATAATGCCATTGACTTATATCGACTCAAAACCGATAGGCACGGGAAAACCGGGCATAACAACCAGACGGATTGCGTCAGCTTACAACAAGTTGACTAACCGCCATTAGACTCGATTGATATACAACTGACGCAGAACTATGTTTTAGATTACCGGCGTATATCTATTTTGACGAATGATTTTCCTTTGTTATACTTAATCCATATTGAAAGTTAACTCCGAACTGCATAATTTCAAGCCAGAGCAAGAATTATTCATGGCTGAAGTCCTCAATGGTCTGAGGAAAACTCAAAAAGAACTCCCGTGTAAATATTTTTACGATGAACACGGCTCTATGTTGTTCGATCGCATATGCACTCTGAATGAGTATTACATTCCCCGCATAGAAACAGCAATCATGGAAGCCTATATCGCTGAGATAACCGAATTATTGGGTGTAAATATAAATCTTATCGAATACGGCAGCGGCAGTAGCAATAAAACACGCATATTATTAGACAATCTTCATAACATAGATACTTATATGCCGATCGATATATGCGAGGAACAATTACTGTCGTCGAAAGAGGAACTTAAAACCCTGTACCCTGATCTTAACATCCATTCGATATGCGCTGATTATACCAACAGCCTTGAGCTTCCAGAACTGGAGCACACGAACAAGCGTAAAATAGTTTATTTTCCCGGATCATCGATAGGTAATTTCGATCCTCCCAGGGCCAAACAGTTTCTGGAACATATAGCTAACGTATGCGGTCCTGACGGAGGACTATTAATCGGAGTCGATCTCAAGAAGGACCCGGATGTACTTTATCGAGCTTATAACGACAGCCAGGGCATAACTGCGGCCTTTAACCTTAATATCCTTAAGCGCATTAATCGCGAATTAGGCTGTGATTTCCAGGTTGAATCTTTTGCCCATTATGCCTTTTATAATACGTACCAAGGCCGAATCGAAATGCATCTACTCAGCCTTCGAGACCAGGCCATTAATTTAAACGGCGTAACCTTTACTTTCTCCGATTTCGAAAGTATCTGGACCGAAAGCTCATATAAATACACTGTCGATGAGTTTCAGCAGATTGCTGCTTCTGCCGGATTTAAAGCAGTAAAAACATGGAAAGATGAAAAACAGTGGTTCAGTATACAATACTTCGTGAGCAGTTGAATAACCGGCTCATTTACATGGAATGAATCGGACTGTAGTCTCAATCTCCTCCAGTACCTGTTTCACTGCTTCCAGTGTTTTTTCAATATCCTTTTCAGTGCTGTAGCGAGACAACGAAAAGCGCACCGAACAATGGGCTTCCTCCTCGGTCCTACCCATGGCTAGAAGAACATGGGACGGCTCTACAGCGCCCGATTTGCATGCAGAACCGGAAGAAATAGAAATACCCCGTTGATCAAGTGCAATTACCAGGGATTCGCCGCGAATCTGCGGTAAGAAAATGTTTAATGTATTCGGTAAGTGTTTTTCGGGATGACCGTTTAATCTAGCGCCCGGAACTAACTTCCGTATTCCAGTCTGAAGTTTAGTTCGCAAAGATTCCATTTTCTGGAAATATTTTGGAGTTTGTATTGCCAGTTCCGATGCCTTACCGAGGCCGACAATAGCCGGTACATTCTCTGTTCCAGCCCTGAATCCATTCTCCTGGCTCCCGCCATGAATAACCGGCTCCAATCTTATACCTTTCCTGACGTACAATGCACCAACACCTTTGGGTGCATGAAATTTATGACCGGCAATACTGAGCATGTCCACATTTATATCTTCAACATCGACCCGGGTCTTTCCGATGGCCTGTATAGCATCGGTGTGGAACAAAACTCCTTTCTCATGAGCAACCGCACAAAGTTCTTTAATGGGAAGGATAGTACCTACTTCATTATTAGCCATCATTATCGAGACAAGAACGGTATTGTCTGTAATTGCTTGTCTCAATTTATCCGGATCAAGCCAGCCGTTCTGATCTACTGCAAGATAAGTTATTTCGAAGCCGTTTTTACCCAGAAACCGGCAGGTGTTTAACACGGCAGGATGCTCTATTTCTGTGGTTATAATGTGATTGCCCAGATCGCGATAAGCAAATGCTACACCTTTAATAGCTAGATTATTCGCTTCGGACCCGCCACCGGTAAACACAACTCTTCTCGGCTGGACATTAATCAATTTAGCTACCTGTCGGCGGGCGTTATCGACTGCTTCCCTGGCATCCCTGCCCAACATATATATACTGGACGGATTTCCGTATTCTGCTTCCAGATATGGGGCAATAGCCTTCCTGACTTCATTGCTCACTTGAGTGGTGGCATTATTATCAAGATAGATTCGCTTGTGGTATTGCCTTTTTTGAGCACCGGATAGTATCAAATTGGTATTACCTTCTTCTACACGATTACGGGCCTTACCACGTTTTTCACCTTTACCTTTTTCTATCTTAGTAACGTCACAAAGCAAAGCTTTATAAACAGGGAAGCCCGATATTCTATCATAATTATTGATATCAGTAAGTTCATTAACATTCCACTCTCTCCAGGCCTTGGGACCTACCGGCGTACCACCGCCCATGTTGCATTCTATAGCCCCCTTAATAATATCCCCGGTTACTACTGCCCTGAATGGAACTGATCCTCTCGGAGTGCTGACTTCCACCAGATCGCCATCTTCAATTCCTCGCGCTTTAGCATCTTCTTCATTTAATTCCACAGCGGGTTCCGGATTGTCTTTTACAAGGCTATCAATACCATGATGTTGAGATCGAAAATCAGTTTGAGGCCTGGCTCCCGAGTTAAATACCAGCGGAAAATTTTTTAACAAATCAGGGCTTCCTTCAGGTCCTTCTACAGGCTCAATATATCTGGGCAACGCTTCATAGCCATAATCTTCCAGGATCGTGGACCAGATCTCAAATTTTCCCGTAGGAGTTTCAAATCCAGGCTTGCCGTCTTTTCTAAGGCCTCCCTTTCGCCATTTCTTATACTCCATCATGGGCGTCGGAATCTTCACCCAACCACCCGCCGCAATCACATCTTCTACGGTATATCCGGACCCCTCCAAAGCAAAGC
>CAZEAR010000203.1:0-3828 GCA_964510365.1 uncultured Dehalococcoidales bacterium
AATATGAGCCATTGCCGGCGGTTTTTGACCCTCTTGAAGCGATCAGTGAAGATGCACCACAAATCCACGATCATGCCGAACTCAATATGAACGTTACCCGCCATATCGAATGGGGCGATGTTGATGAGGCTTTTAAGCACTGCGATTATATACGCGAAGATCAGTTCAAATGCTCATCTCAGGCCCATATGTGTATGGAGACGCACGGCGCAGTCGCCAGTTTTGGCTATGATGGCAAGCTTACAGTATGGACTTCAACACAATCTTCATACTTTATCCAGGGGCTATTGGCTGATATGCTCGGTTTGCGAGAGGGAGATGTTAGAGTCATTAAACCACATACCGGAGGAGGATTCGGTAGTAAATTTGAGCTTGACTCTGCACAGTTCTGTGCCTCTTTAATGTCAATGAAGTTATGCCGTCCGGTAAAACTGGTGCTTTCACGAGATGAAGAATTTACCGCTACCAAACGCAGGACACCAATGTACTATTACACGAAGTTGGGTGCCAAAAAGGACGGTACTCTATTGGCTAAGGAAGTCAGGGCTATTACCGAAGGAGGGGCCTATACTGCTATGGGAGCTACGGCGTTGTACCTGACCGGATTCTTTTCATCTTTTCCCTATAAATATCCCAACTACAGGTTTGATGGCTATAGAGTTTATACCAATACGGCACCCACCTCAGCTATGCGTGGCTTCGGAGCACCACAGGCAACGTTTGTCGGGGAATCTCAACTGGATATGCTTGCCGATGAGCTCGGGATAGATCCAATTGAGATCAGACGCAAGAACGGTATGACGCCGAACTACGAAGTTCCAGGGCAGGCCAAAATTCACAGCTGCGGGCTGCATCAATGTCTGGATAAAATCGAGGCACATATAAAGAAGCGGGAGAAACTGCCTCCCAATCATGGCATCGGACTGGCCGCCTATGGTTTCATGTCCGGAGGTATATTTAACTGGTTTGACACTCCGTATGCTTTCTCATCCGCAATCGTAAGGATAAATATAGATGGCAAGGTAGACCTGTTTACCGGGGCCTGTGATATAGGCCAGGGTTCTGATACCACACTGAGCATGATCTGTGCGGAGGAATTAGGAGTACATCTTGAGGATATCAGGATATTTGCTGCAGATACCGGTATCTGCCCTGTAGACCTCGGTGCTTGGGGCAGCCGGGAGACATTGATGAATGGTAACGCGGTAAAAATGGCGGCAGCCGATGCCAAACGTCAATTACTCGAGTTCGCCGCCGCTAAAATGTCACCCAATATTGTATATGACCTGGATATTAAAGATCGATGGGTCCACCTGGTCGACCGTCCAGAAAGAGGTCTATCTTACTTCGATGTTGTCAAAGAGGCTATCAGAGGCAGGGACGGTGAAGTAATAATCGGTCGTGGACATTATACTCCGCACCGCAAAGGAATGATTTCACCTGCTTACAGCTTTGGTGTCCAGGCTGTGGAGGTTAAAGTCGATACTGAGACGGGTAAAGTGAGCCTGCTAAATGTGACAACAGCTCATGAAAGCGGTACCGTAATAAATCCAGTGGGTATTGAGGGGCAACTGGAGGGAGCCATAATGATGGCTGGCGGTTACGGTATTTGCGAAGACCAGCCTATGGATGAAGGCATGATACTAAACCCGTCGATTGCCGATTACAAGGTTATCAGGTCGCTGGATATGCCGGAGACCAATATTTTGCACATTGACACTTATGAACCTGAAGGACCGTTTGGCGCTAAAGAAGCTGGCGAGGGGCTAACCAATCCTACTGCCGGCGCTATAGGAAATGCTGTGTATAAAGCCGTCGGAGTGAGAATAACCAGTTTGCCGATAACACCTGAAAAAGTATTTAAAGCACTGCAAGAGAAAGAGACAAAGAAAAAGAACCGAAGTAAATAATTCAGACAGTACACTGACATAAATCAGGAGGTTGCCGATGAGCTATCATTGTCCGGTATGCAATAAAGTTTCAAGCACCTCTATGGATTTGGCCAAGCATATGATAGGCAGGGGAGACAAGATTCATAGAGACTGGATAAATGCCAAGGGATTAAAGTATTCAGAGCTACTGGTTATGCAATTCAAGTCTTTCGGGGGTGAAGGCTACAAAACTCTGGCAAATATGCTGGAAAAAGAGACCAAGGGTGAAGACTGATTATATCGATAGCCGTAATTTGACTTATTTATCCAAAGGGATATGAAATGCTGATTACAGGCCATATTTTTGAGCTACTTTTTTAAATCCGTCCAGGGAGCCTTCTATGGTCTTGTCCTCTATACAATATACAATCCTAATGTAACCGGGCGATCCGAAATTGCTGCCCGGCACGGTTAAAACGTTAAACTCCTGCAACTCTTTAACAAAAGCTACATCATCATCTACAGGGCATTTAGGAAACATATAGAAAGCACCCTGCGGCTTGAATAAATTATAACCCATGCCGGTCAGGTTACTATAAAGGAAATCCCTCTTCCTCTGATAACTGTCGACGGAGACCGTTACATTTTGCAGTTGGCGGATCACATTCTGCATAAGTGCCGGTGCATTAACAAATCCAAGTGTCCTGTTACTGAATATTAGTCCGGTCATCAATTCATCATGATCAGGACATCCGGGATTTACTGCTATATAACCTATGCGTTCGCCGGGCAGAGCCAGGTCCTTGGAATGTGAATATACCATAATACTTTGAACATAGTGTTTGAAGATATGGGGATATTTTAATCCGTCATATATAATTTTACGGTAAGCCTCATCGCTGACCAGAAATATCTGAGTATTGTATTGCTTTTCTTTACGACATAGTAGTTCTCCAAGCTGGTGTATCAGTTCTTCCGGGTATACAGCTCCGGTGGGATTATTGGGAGAATTAATGATAACGGCTTTGGTTTTAGCCGTAATCGCATCCTCCAGTAGATCGAGCCTGGGCAAGAAATTTTCATCGGTGGGAGCGACCTTCATAACACCGCCATTATTATTAATATAATGAGGAAACTCTACAAAATAAGGGGAGAATATAATTACTTCCTCCTGGGGATTCAATATCGTCCTTAACACTACGTTCATGCCCCCGGCGGCGCCGCAGGTCATTACAATGTCATTCACAGAAAAGTCCACACCGGTCTCCGAAGATAATCCTGAGGCTATAATATTCCTGGTTTCGGGATAGCCTGCATTTGCCATATAACGATGCATCCCCGGTACTGGGTTATCGCATATTTTCTTCAATACATCGTAGAAATCGGGAGGTGGGTCCATTATCGGATTACCTATAGTAAGGTCGAAAACTTTATCTGCTCCATATTTCTTTTTAAGCAGATCTCCCTCTTCGAACATCTTTCGAATAGCAGACCCCTCGACCATCTGCTGACGGATATATTTAGAGATTGACATTCGAAGTCTCCTTTCTACCCATATCGAAAGCTTCGACATTGATGCTTAGTATTTTTTGCGGAAGTCGCGCTGCTATACAGTCTTGCCACAGCTTTAGCTCAAAGGGTAGAAAATTTGATACGTACCCCAGAATGAATATATTTAATGTCCTGATATCTCCTAATTTCTTTACCTGCTCTGTACCATCGACAAAGTAAATACGGTCCGTCTTTTGTTTTATGATATCCATTATTTCCTTATCATCAGGATACCGGTTTGTCCCTAAGGCTACCGAAAGCGGAGGCATAGACTGGTTATTGATCACTACCAGCCCATTATTTCTGAGCAGACTGCTCCATCTCGCAGCCTCGAGCTTTTCGAACGCTATAATGAAATCAACCTCACCGTCTTTTATTAACGGAGACCTGACCCGGTCTGCTATCC
>CAZEAR010000204.1:0-3803 GCA_964510365.1 uncultured Dehalococcoidales bacterium
GACCAGGAGCAGGTGCAAAGGCTGTTAACCCTGTATTATCAGAAGCGCGGATGGGACCAGAACGGCATTCCCTCTGAAGGCATAGAGAAACAGTTCGACGATTAGCTTTATGATCTTGAACCGCCCAACTTATATCTATGCCCTGCTCTTAACTTAGGCATGGCTTTTGCTTATTTTCTGGTTTTAGAGTATATTGGAAACATTGGTTTTTGTTTAGGTTATTATATACGTACTTTAGTTAATATCACGTCTCTATTTGAGTGTCGGATGACCTTACTCGAGCCAACTATTTAAAAAGGAGGGGGTCATCTATGAGTTTCGACGATAAATCGCTTCACTGTTCCGATTGCGGAACTACCTTTACCTTCACTGCCGGGGAACAAGAATTCTTCGCGTCTAAAGGCTTTACCAATGAGCCCAAGCGTTGTCCTCAGTGTAGGCGAGCTAAGAAACGACAGCAATTAGGTTCATATAGTCGCTATTAGTATTCACCGCAGCGAGTCAAGATTTGGTATATGCTTACCTGTTTGAATCTTCGAACATACATGGGTACTGGAATATATGACCCATGTATGTTCCTGCGCATATTGGGGGGGAATACCTATATGCAGGTATTCGCCGGATTAAATTAACCATGGATACCTTATGTAATAATTCCTTAATATATTGATGTTAAAAAAAATCAACAGTTTAAAAAGGAAAGAATATGAAAATACTTCTTGTTTATCCACGGATTCCAGATACCTTCTGGAGCTTTAAGCATGCACTGAGGTTTATATCCAAAAAAGCATCGTTCCCTCCTCTGGGACTCTTAACCGTAGCAGCTATGCTGCCGGATTACTGTGAAAAGCGATTGGTGGATATGAATGTCACTGCACTTGAGGATGACGACCTCAAATGGGCTGATTATGTATTTCTAAGCGCAATGACGGTCCAGAGAGAATCAGTAGAATCGGTAATCGAGCGCTGTAAAAGTATCGGAGTCGGTATAGTAGCCGGTGGCCCTTTATTTACCGCTGAATATGAGGCGTTTGCAGATGTAGATTATCTGGTGCTTGATGAAGTAGAGACCACCCTGACACAGTTTATCGATGATCTTAAAAATGGTTGTGCAGCGCGTATCTATCGTTCTCAGGAGCGACCGGAGTTGAATATGACGCCTATTCCTGCCTGGGAGCTTATAGACTTCAAAAATTATGCTGGCCTTAATATACAGTATTCAAGGGGATGCCCGTTCGACTGCGAATTTTGTGATATTGTTGTACTTAACGGACATAAACCCAGAACGAAAAGTAAGGAACAACTCATAAACGAGCTGGAAGCCGTATACAGGCTTGGCTGGAATGAAGGCATTTTTATTGTTGATGATAACTTCATCGGCAACAAGAAAAAATTGAAGGCAGAGATTTTACCTGCACTCATTGAATGGATGAAAGCGAAAAAGTACCCCTTTTCGTTTTTGACCGAAGCGAGCATAAATGTTGCCGACGATAATGAGCTTATGGATCTTATGATCGAGGCCGGGTTTGACACATTATTTATTGGAATTGAATCTCCATCTGAGGATTGTCTTGCTGAATGCGGAAAGAAGCAGAACAAAAACCGCGATTTGCTGCTTGCTGTTAAGAAATTGCAGAACCGCGGTTTTCAGGTTCACGGCGGTTTTATAGTTGGATTTGACAGCGACATTGTATCAATATTTGAAAACATGATAGGTTTTATCCAGCGTAGCGGCATTGTTACAGCTATGGTCGGACTTTTAAATGCCCCTACGGGTACCAGGTTGCATAACCGCTTGAAACGGGAGAACCGTCTAACCCATAGATTTTCGGGGAATAATACCGATATATCTATGAATTTCATGCCTAAAATGGAATATGAGACGCTGATTACGGGTTACAAGCATATAATAAATACAATTTACTCTCCTAAAGAATACTATGCCCGTATTTATACTTTTCTTCGTGAATATCAGCCGGCGGTTAAGAAAAAGGAAAATTTGAATACCGGGCAAATTAATGCATTAATAAGGTCGGTATGGGTAATCGGTGTAAAACATAAAGAGAGAATACATTATTGGAAACTGCTTTTGTGGACATTATTCCGATACCCCAGGTTTTTCCCACTTTCGGTAACACTGGCTGTATGCGGATTTCATTTTAGACGGGTTGCTGAAAATATCATCAGCCTTCCTGTAAGTGTACCTGCCCGGTCTTAACCGTACCAGATACCCCCGACTTATTTGCCTTTACCTGCCTTGAAGAGCCGGATTTATCCGGATTTATTATTATCGCAGGCTGGCAATGAATTCTCTGACCTGTTGATCTGTACGGAACTTTTTCCGGTCATAACCGTTATAATGAGTAATCTCCTGCCGGGCTCTGAGCGGGCGGGGCTTCGGTTCCATATCAGGATATCCCACTGCCAGCATGTCATAGAATTCAAGCTCTCTGGGTACATTAAGGAGTGCCTTGGTAAGAGACTGTGCGTAGGGTTGGGCGATACTGGATACCCATCGGGTTCCCAGTCCCAGGCTGGTGGCTGCCAGATTCATGTAAAGGAAGGCATTGGCCAGGCTGGATGCGAAATGTGAATTGCCCTGCGCGAACTTGCCACTTAATGTGTAAGTATCTTTGGTCCTGGGATCGCCGCAAAGAATTATAAATACCGGGGCTTGGACATAGAAGGGAGATGGCAGTTTAAATTTCAGTTCTGCCGGTTCTCTGGTTTCCTCGATCTTGAGCATTATGTCTCCGCTTTCCTTGACCAGCTCGACAATTCTGTCTTTTAGTTCCTGCCTATTAACCACAATGAATTCCCAGGGTTGCGAGTTGCCGGCTGAGGGTGCCCAGCGTGCCACCTCTATAATTTTGTCCACATATTCGTCCGGTATCGGGTCCGGCTTAAACTTGCGTATGCTTCGCCTGTTCTTTACCAGTTCCAGAAGACTATCGTAATCCATTTATGACCTCCTTTGCGCTCATATGGTATTGACGGGATAACAATAAAGTTCGGTTTAAATATTTTTGGGCAGTTTTATAGCTTGACGAATTTGAGTGCCGCCGAGTTGATGCAATAACGTTTCCCGGTAGGTTGCGGACCGTCATCGAAAACATGTCCCAGGTGGGAGCCGCATCTGGCACAGAGCACTTCTGTTCTCCGCATGCCCAGGCTATTATCGGCTTCAAATTTAATATTTAATTCTGAAACAGGCTCGTAGTAGCTCGGCCAGCCCGTTCCCGAGTCGAATTTGGTATTGGTTTTAAACAGGTCCGTTCCACAACGTACACACTGGAATATACCCGGTTCTTTATTAGTATCGAATAAGCAAGTGAATGGTATTTCGGTCCCTTTTTCAGTGGTAACGCGATATTGCTCCTGTGTCAATATCTGCTTCCACTCGGCATGGGTTTTATAGACCGTATCAACATCAATTATTTTGTTCTGACGGCTGTCGAATATGCGTATTTTCATATCTTTCGGTAATAGCTTGCCATCCCCCCTCGTTTTATATTTCGGAGAATCACCTTATATAATTATGGAGCATTTAATATGAATGGTAAAGAATTATTATCAAATTTCAGAGTGATAACCGTGCCTGTGTATGCCGGGCCGAAGCAGCGCCCGGTTTATGCTCAGGAGGCTAAAGGACTTATATCAGATATTATGGCTTGGCTGTAATATTATTTATGATTGACTTTTTCTCTGGTGATAGCCGATAAATTCCTTCATTGCCCGGGCCGCATCTCCGGCGGATGTAAAGAAGGGGACTCCAGCTTCGAGGAGGCGTGTTCTCGCCTCTG
>CAZEAR010000205.1:0-3792 GCA_964510365.1 uncultured Dehalococcoidales bacterium
CCGTTACCGATTCGCTTATAATACGGTTTAATTCCAGGTCATATCCACTTCGATGTCCATCGGCATCCCAGCTAGTCAGTAATATTTCACCGCATCCAAGTTCAACAGCATTTTTTGCCCATTTTACAGCATCGATGTCAGTTGGCCTTCTGCCGCCATGAGTACAAACTATCCACTTTTGCTCATCGCCGTTACCGCTTAATCTGGCATCTATTGCCAACACTATACATTGAGAGCCAAACCTCTTGGCACCTTCCTCTATTAACTCTGGATTAAATACGGCAGCCGTATTTATACTAACTTTATCGGCGCCGGCTCCCAATATACCATGCATATCGTCGATACTGCGCAGTCCTCCGCCAACCGTCAGCGGTATAAATACCTGTTTGGATACACGCTCGACCACTTTCACCATAGTCTTTCGCCCGTCTGGTGTGGCCCCGATATCAAGGAATACTATCTCATCCGCACCCTGCTCATAATAGTAAGCAGCCTGTTCCACAGGGTCGCCTGCATCCTGCAGATCGGTAAAACTGGTACCCTTAACTACCCTGCCTTCGGTTACATCGAGACAAGGAATGATCCTTTTGGTAAGCACCGATTTCTCCTCATTACTGTTTCTGCCTTATTAAAATCTTATCCCTTTTTCTCCTGAGCCATCTCGAAGAAATTGGAATACATCTTCAGTCCATAGGTGCTGCTCTTTTCAGGGTGGAACTGGGTAGCAATCAGATTATCTTTAATAATAACACTGCATATCTGCGTACCATAATAGGTAGTACCAGCTACAACTGAGGAATCGATCGGATCGGCATAATAACTGTGCACAAAATAGAAATTGGTCTCATCAGGTATATCATTAAAAATAGGATGAGAAATCTGTTGTTTTACTTGATTCCACCCCATATGAGGAATCTTCTGTCCCGGGGGCAAATGTCTGACTTTTCCCGGGAATATATCCATGCACTGATGATGACCGCCTTCCTCGGTAGACGTTAATAAAACCTGCAGGCCAACACAAATTGCGAATAAGGGACGTTTCATAGATATTATTTCTTTAATAGCATCCACCATCCCCAAAGCCAGCAAACTGTCCATAGTATCCCCGGCAGAACCAACGCCAGGAAGGATAACAGTACTGGCACTAAATACATCGGCCGGCTTATTAGTGATTAATGCTTTATAACCAAGTTTAGTTATCGCATTATTTACACTGCCTATATTCCCGGCTCCATAATCGATTATTACAATCATTTTCTTTTCCCTGTTCTTATGTCCGACATATTATATCGTTGAAATGTCCATTAAACTAACTCGCGATAATAGAACGACTTATAGTATACATCAAATCGACAATACCGGAATTAATATATCAAAATAAACAGCCTCAAATTATTTATTATTTACATTTCGATTGCGGTTTAATAATTGAATTTGCTAGAATATATTGAAGTTAATTGTTACGACTTTACCACGCTTTAAATCACAATAAAGCTAAGAGTACGCAGGTCCGTTATTTCTTTAGCCTGCTGTATCGGAGTTGCGTTATATTTGAATTCATATTTTGTTAAGAGATGGGGGGATATTTTGTTTAAATTTCAGTTTTTGCCAAGGCAGACCAAATTTTATGAATTATTTGAACGAGCTACGGCCAACCTGGTAGTCGCTGCAGGAAAGCTGCTAGATTTGATAGAAAACTACGATGATATCCCGGAGAAAGTAGCCAAACTGAAGAAACTGGAACATGAAGGCGATGTTATCACCCACCAGATAATTCAAAGCCTGCATCGTACCTTCGTTACCCCTATCGATCGTGAAGACATCGCTCGACTAGCCAACAGTTTGGATGATGTTCTGGACCTGATAGAAGCCGCAGGCAGAGCCTGTATGCTTTATCACATTACTAAACCCACTGCAAGAGCTCGAGAGCTGGCTGCTGTTATTCTTAAAGTAACACATAAGTTAAACGAGGTAATGCCGTTATTACACCATCGAGAACAATTCGATCTGGTTCTGGAGCAATGTATTGAAATAAACAGGCTGGAAAATGAAGCCGATGAAATTCATCATAATGCTTTAGCGGAATTATTTGATAACGGCGCAGACGTTGTTAACGTGATCAAATGGCGGGAAATATACAGTCATATGGAAAGCGCCACCGACCGGGCCGAGGATGTAGCAAATGTACTTGAAGCGGTTGTATTGAAGCATGCCTGAAGGACTAGCATTACTAATTATTGTAATCATAATGGCAGTCGGCTTCGGCATTACGAATGGTTTCAATGATGCCGCCAATGCCATAGCTACCGTAATCGGAACCCGTACACTTTCACCACGTAACGCCATAATTATGGCGTCAATTTGCAATTTTTTAGGCGCAGCAACCGGCACCGCTGTTGCCGTTACCATCGGCAAAGGAATCGTCAGCACTGAATTTCTTTCCTTAACCACAGTATTTGCCGGCACCTGTGCAGTTGTTATCTGGACCGTTGCAGCTACTATTTACGGAATGCCGGTCAGTTTAACGCATGGCCTGGTAGCCGGATTAGTAGGAGCAGGAATCGCCAACTCCGGGACAGGATCAATCGTCTGGCATGTTTTAATCCGGGTGATATCTGCAGTAGGTATCGCACCCATTTTAGGATTTACGGGCGGCTTTATACTTATGGTAATAATAATGTGGATATTTAAAGACGCCGCACCTTCAAAAATGAACAACAGCTTCAGTAAGCTGCTAATTATTTCATCTGCATTTGTTGCTTATAGCCATGGAAAAAACGACGGGCAAATGCCTATCGGTATTATATCTATGGCTTTGATGATATATTATGGCTGGAGTGAGTTCACAATTCTACCCTGGGTGATATTACTCTCTGCTGCTTCTATTAGTTCAGGCATGGCCATGGGAGGCTGGCGAGTTATCAAGACATTAGGATTAAAGATTACCACCCTTCGTCCGGTGCAAGGATTTGCTGCCACGGCAGCGGCAGCCAGTGTTATCGAAATAGCCTCACAATTCGGAGTACCGGTAAGCACCACACACTGTATTAGCAGTTCCATTATGGGTGTGGGTGCAACGACGCGTCTCTCGGCAGTGCGCTGGGGCATCGCCAGGGATATTGTATTGACCTGGATTCTCACCTTCCCTGTCTGTGGCATCCTCGGCTGGCTTGTGGCGTCTATACTCAAGCTTTTATTTTAGCCTTCACCACAATTTCCCTAAATAATAAAGGTTACCTCTTATAGACATTTTTATTCCGGATTTTTGTTAGGTAAAACCTCAAACAAAATCGACCCACTACCCCAAATTGGGTAGTGGGTCTATTTGGACATAATGTTATGAAAGATCAAGCACTAACCGAAAAACGAGTTCGAGAGATAGTTAGGGAAGAAATAGCGAAAGAGCGTCAAGAATTTCTTAATTCTTTTCTTAAATTTCGAGAAGAGACAAAAATTACAGATACCGATCTAGAGGAAATTGGATTTAAGTAGTATTACATTTGAGTTGCACTAATACCTTGCTTAAGCAAATAATTTTCGCAATCTTTTGCATGTTGAGAAACTATTTGAATAGGGTCTTCTGACTTTAGTATCTCCGTTTTGGCTTTACTTGTGTAGGATATTAACTGTCTATCTATACTTTCCTTATCTACTAGGCCTCTTTTCAAATTAATAATAATTGAATATTGTTGACCGGCTAACAATACTAAATTAGCAGCAATAAATCGGTCTGTTCTAAGTTTTAATTCATTTTGTTTTAATAATGCTTTCTCAATAGTATCAATTCTCTCC
>CAZEAR010000206.1:0-3759 GCA_964510365.1 uncultured Dehalococcoidales bacterium
GACGTATGCCGGCAGTGTCGAGTTTGAAGGCAAGTATAAGGTGGGGGAGAAAGTCGTCACACCCAAGGCAAAGTTACAGCACCTACACGCCAGGATAGGTCCGTTAAGGGACAGAATAGAGTTTTACATCGAGTTTAACCTGAAAAAGCCGCTATCCCTCGCCAAGATAGCCAAGCTGAAGGCACTGGAACTTATCGAGATAGCCAGGGCGCCGTTTACAAAGCCGCTTTCGATTAAACAAAGAGCAGGAGCAATAGCAGCGGAGGACATGGGGATTTCTCGTTCTGGAAGAGGGATAGCTGGAAGTGAGGGAATTGCGGAAACAAAAATAGTTAGAATAAAGGCAGGAAAATCAGCAGGGGAATTATTAAATCACTTACCCCCAAGTAATCCTGGTATGACAAGAATAATACATACAGGCAAAAGAATATATAGTTTAGAAAAACCTGCGAATATGTATTTTTCTGATGGTTTAGAAAGTACATTTATAATAATAAAAGACAATAAAAGTTATAAGGAAATAGAAAGATTTATTGGGAGTAGAGGTAATATAGCGATATACGATATACCTGACGAGTATTTCAAAAGGTGGAGTAACAAAACAAAGAATATAAAATTAACAAATGCAGAGAGAACAGCGAGAGAAAGGGCCATAAAATATATAGAAAATAATCCAAGTGGATTTGATGAATACTTTGATATGTTGGAGGCGAGCCCAGCTTATATAAAGAAAATGAAGATAAGCGAAGTACCCGGGAAATATTTGATTGCTACTGCGAATAAAAGTAAAACAGGATTCTCTTTAGCATATAAAACTGCAAAAGATATTGAGGGAATCAAAATTATTGCCGGCACAGCAAAAGAGCTACGGCGGGAAATGGGTATTTTTGAAACAATACTGCGGGAGTCCGGCAACACCCGCGCTGCGGACGAGCTGGCGCGCATTACACGCATTGAGACAAGCGCCAGAAGCACGCCCAGGCTTATAGCACGCGGAGCGGTGGCCGGTGGTGCCGCCATAGGCGGGGAGCTGGCGGCCGCGCGCCCGGTAGCAGCAGACCAAATTGATGATGTGCTGGGTAGGGCGTACAAAGAGGATGGCAGGGGCCACACGGAGCAGGCGGACGGCTTTATAAAAAGAGCTATGGATATCAGGGGGAATAAAGCCGCCTACGATGGCATTGAGTTGCCCAGGATAAGGGAGGCGTTGAAAAATGTCGAAATCAGGCGGCTATCATACCGCCGCAGTGAGCCTACGCGCAGGGATATCGACAGGGTAATATATGCCACGCCTGAATTAAGACGCGCAGCAGAGCGCGGCCTTGACGTACGCCCGGAGGCAACAAGGCTTATTATAGAGGCGCGCCGGGAGGCTATCAGGGAATTAAGGGAAACACAATTACGCAAGGTGCGCATTTCCGAGGGCAGAATACCGCAGGAAGGACGCCTTATAAGAGGCGCGAGGATAAGATACCGGGAGCCGGCACGAGTAACACTCCGAACTATACCACGCGTACCGCGTATTCCCCGACCTGGCAGAGTGCCAGACCCAGGGCGCGGACGCGTACCACCGCCGCCAGTGCCACGCCCTGGCAGAGTACCGAGGACTGAAGGTGGGAAATTCAAACAAACAACCACCAGGCGCAAAAAGGGCGACACCGAGGAAAAGAAAAAGAAACGTCTTGCCGAAAAGCCGCTCGTTATTACATATAGGCGCGGTGAGTTACACGATAAGGACGTGTGGCATACATGGACGGAAGGTAAAGGCTGGAAAATCACGCTGGGTGAAGCGCCGGAGGATGCAATCGTAGCAAGCGGCCCCGGCTCTGCCTATAAAACTATACAGAGGTTAAGGGGAGGGCTAAAACAAAAGGGTGATATATTCGAGGACACCGGCGCTATTGATACCCGTATCAAGATAGGTGGACATGGCAAAAAACTGGGGATTACTTTCGAGCGTGATAAAAATGTTGAGATAGGCGATAATAAGAGACCGCCGGCCATATCGGAGCATCCAGGTGGAATTACACAGCATACCACTTTACCGCGCCAGCGCACGAGACTATCGCGGCGGACGCCGAGGATATCGGGGAGAGTGGGCCGGTTAGGGTAAAATAATGACATTGTACGCAACGATTAGGGTAAAATAATGACATTGTACGCAACGATTAGGTATAAAATAAGGTGCTAAAGGTCATACGTAAATGTTGTATATCAATATACTTGTAAAGACTATCGGGGGGGGGCTTACGCACTCCATATTGTATATATCAACATTACTACTTTTGGCGCCACGAAACAGGGAGGTCTAGAATAATGAGACAAAATAGCAAATACAACCTATCAAAGACTTTAACCTTCTTGATTTTAAGCAAATGGCAGCATGAATACGGCTACGGGATGCCAGCAAGCATGATATCGAGTGAAACAGGTGTAAGTCTAGCCAGTATAACCACAAAATTACCTAAGTGGGTAGAATGGGGGTATTTGAAAAGGAAAGCATGTGGCAATTACGGAAAACCATGTTATGCCTATTCTATCACCCAAAAAGGAATGGATTTTCTTAGTAAATTAAAAAGTGGCCGAGTGTTTTATTGTTTGAATTTAATTGATTTACAGAAGGTACAAAGATACGAAGCACTTAAAAACAGTGGTGTTAATTCTAGCCCTGTTTTAGCAACAAGTCCTTAATATTCAAAATATCTATTCCCCCCGGTAGCTTTTTGTGCTTCGATAAAGCCTGCAACAACGGCATTATTAAGACTGTTGAAACACGCTCGGCGGTATCACCCACAAAGCTATTGAAGGTTGCCTTTAACTCGGCCACTTCGCGCCGTAGTTCGGCTATTTCCGTCACCTTGACCTCTAAATGAGCAACACGGCTTTCTAACTTGCTTAATACCTGGAGAGCTGTATCAGCTTTCAGTAGGGCAGCCTCGGCATGAGTGACCTTTTTATATTCCCGGTCCGCCGGCCTGCCTTTTATCCTCTCCAGTGTTTTTACCTGTAAGTGGAATAACCGGCAGGTGGCATCATCACCGAATAGGTCACAAAAGTCGATGATTGTCTCGCGGTGCATCCTGATAAACTGGTGCTTTTCACCGCGTGATAGACCGGCAAGCTGGGGCAATTCCTCGTGTAACTCGTGACTGATTTCGTTCAGTAATGATATAATTCGATTGGGGGTAGAACAATGCTTGCTCATTGTTTTGCTCCTTTGCCGCCTGGGTGTCTCACCACCTGGGCGGCTTATTTATTTAGACTGTGATTGACGTGCTTTATGTTTAGCTGTCTGCTCTAGGTATGTTTGATGGCTGGCGTCAAGTTCTTTTTTCTCACGCCTCCCAGGTAGGAAGGCAAGGAAAAACCAGCCCACAAAACAAGCGATAGTGATTACTAACTCAACTATCCCCCACAAAGAAAACCAGGGGGAACCATATAAATTTGCAGATACCATTAACTGGACTAGCACAATGCCCAGCCAGAATAAAACCCAACCGATTAACTTTTTCATTTTACCCCTCCAAAATGTTACTAAATAGATACACTTTCCTTTTAGGTCCGCTATTCTTTACCTTTTCCTTATTCCAATAAGGAGAGTTACAAGCCGGGCAGACTTTAGGTTTTCTATTAAGCCTGCTAGGCCACTCATGCCCACAGCGTTTACAATGATAAATTTTCAACATACCTTATTATATAGCGGTGGACGATATAATGTCAAGGGCGAAAAGATACCAGGCGGTATAGGTGGCGTTAGTT
>CAZEAR010000207.1:0-3679 GCA_964510365.1 uncultured Dehalococcoidales bacterium
GTCTATCACCATTAAACAAACAATTAATGATTTCCTGTGATCCTGTAAAGTCGAAGGTAAATCATACGGTACCATCGAATGGTATTCCGATAAATTCAAAAGTTTCTTATGGTATACCAACAACTCCCAAATCCGTCTCACCATTTATAATCAATCGTGATAGATCCATTGTAATCATCAATAAGTAGCTTATGCTATACTTGCCGATAATGAACTCCGTTTTTCCAGTGACTTGATTATTTATGAACAATAAACAGCGTATTACCACGATAATGCTGGTTATACTATGTACCAGCTTCCAAACCGTGGCACTAAGCGGTACTGGCCTCTTTTTACCCGAAATTAATAAAGACCTGGGGCTGTCATTTACTGAAGGCGGGATGCTTTCGGCAGCATCATTATTCATTTATGCAGCCATGCAAATACCGGGTGGTTATCTTGCAGACCGCTTTGGAAGCAGGAAAGTATTATTTATCGGAGCACTGGGTACAACATTAACCTGTCTGACTTTTGGATTTATTAGCAATTACTGGCAGGGTGTTACCAATCAGGCAGTATCCGGTTTCTTTCGTTCTCTTTTATTTGTTCCTAGTATGGCTTTTTTAGCATGCTGGTTTAGCCCCAACCGCAGAGCCACAGCAATGGGTTTAACGCCGGCAGGAGCATTCCTGGGGCAAGCATTCATGTTTAGCATTGGACCTTCACTTGCCCATGGAGCTGACTGGCGCTTCCCTTTCATCATATTCGGAATGGCAGGTATACTAATTTCAGCAGCTTTCTTTCTTTTTGGTAAAGAACCTCCCACGGCAGTGGCCACTCAGAAAACAAAGCTATCTGATATAGGTAAACTTTTCAGGCATCCGCTCATATGGGTTTTTGGTGCTATTCAATTTGTCAGGTATGGAACGTTTCAGGGGATTATGTTATGGTTGCCCAGTCTGCTGATAGATAAGGCAAGCCTGTTTGGCAATGATAGCAGCATTGCGTTAAAGGTAATAGGTTATTTGATGGCAGTACGCGCTATCGTTACCGCACCCTCAAACATAATAGGTGGTTTTGTCTCTGATAAAATACAGAACCCTATTTTTGTTATGAGACTATCCCTGGTAATTATGGCAGTCACTACCGCTCTGCTACTCCATGTCAACAATCTCACTCTACTAATTGCTGTTATCGCTGTTAATGCTCTCTTTGCACATTTTTATAGCGGACCGCTCTATTCTATGGCCGTAGATGTGTATGGTAGACATATTATAGGCCTTGTTACCGGTATCTCTAATTTATTTGCTAATCTAGGAAGTGTTTCTATCGTCTATCTACTTGGCTGGCTTAAAGACGTTACAGGCTCTTTCTCCCCTGGTTTCTATACTATGTCATTTGCTTGTATAATCGGCCTAATATTTACCGTACTATTGGAGCATATGAGAAGCAAGGCTCCAAAGGATATCGAATAGAAGCCCTTGGTCGCAGGTTCAAATCCTTCTGCTGCTACTTTTTGTTTTTAAATCCTCATCTGGATCAAAGGTTTTCCGACCAATAAGATAGCATCTATTCTGACAGGTCATTTGGATTATTTAATTATTATAGTCAAGTGTCCGGTTAAGTTATTGGATAGGACTAATTAATCCCACACAGGTTCCGCTACTTCTATCACGTTTACTAAAGGATCTATAAAGGCTTCTCTTACAATAAATCTGAGTATTTCATTCTTTTCGATTATGTAGGCAAATGGTGGACTTACACTATAATATAGGTCAACCAGTAACCTGCCAAAAGGACGTTTTAAAAGATATATATCTCGAAATTCTCTAAGTATGTTTATTTCTTCAGCTGACTTTGTGCCATAGGCAGCCGTTGCAATAAAACATTCATCTGGGAAAATACCTTCGAATATTCTGGAGACGAATTTTTCTACAACATTATCTGCCGACACACCACCACGGTCTTCAGTTAACTCTGCTGTAATTGAACTGAGTTTATTTTTGGCTATACGCATTGAATCGAAAAGATCCCGGATAGCTGTGTCTGCAGCTTGTCGCTCATTATGATACCCCACAATAGGATTATCCGTATCTCTAGATGGGCAGACAACATCATACATATAACCGGCAAATTTATAAACGCGGGATTTTACCTGTACAGCTTTAGACCGCATATCTTGCAAGTTGCTTTCGAACTCAACGAATGTATCAGGTATTTGTATATCATCCAAAAGCTGTGCAGCTTCCGAGAATTTTTTGTATGCAGTGTCAATCTCTTCGAGAACCCACTTTTGACAGGGATCATTTCCATCATTCCCCGAGGGAACATAATAAACACTGGAACTAACTTGATTTAGAATTCCCCAAATATAGGAAATAGTTTCATTGGTGTCATCAACAAATTTTCTCTCTTTCCTCGTTAGCTCATCGGCTGCAACAGGAAAAGGCAAGAGGAGATTAGTCATCACGCTAATTAAAACAATAAATATAAGGAGTTTAGATGATATTTTCATATATAACCTTCCTTTTTGTTCCTTAAAGTCAAATTACAAATAAATATTAACTGCTTAACTTATTCAATTGTATACTCATTAGTATTTAGCAAATCATTTAATAAATTGTAATCAAATTTACGTATCATGCAAATTATAATTGTTGATACTTTTTTTTGTTTGTATTACCTGTTTTTATAATTACGTGATATTTAAAAGACTGTTTTCCCCACAAACTGACTACATAGTCCTTGGGGCTTTTGAGGGTTGAATCATTATTGCCACTATGATACCTAGAAAAGCTAAAATCGTAATAATCACAAAGGCAAGCTCATAATTACCCTTGATATCATAAATATAACCTGCCAGGAGGGGACCAACGGCTACTCCAATACTATAACAAAAATTCAGTGTCCCCAATATGGCACCATGAGACCTAAGTCCGAACAATATGGCAATCAATGGTGAAGCAACTGCGCCGGTGCCAAAAGAAAATCCAAAAAGCACAGCAAACAAATAAAGCATCCACAATTCCCCGGCTGATATCAAGCATAGCATAGCCACAAATCGTATAATAAAGCTGATAAGAATAGCATGTTTCACACCATACCTGTCTCCTATAATACCGGTACCGATCCTGCCTAAAATACCCACCCCGCCGATGATAGCCAGAATCTTTGCTGCATCGGCAGGAGAAATACCCTGGTCAATCGCATAGGGTGCAATATGCACCATTATGGAATATACAGAAACTCCAATAATAAAAAAAATGATTGCAATCACCCAGTATTGTCCGGTATGAAACGCTTTTTGGAGTGAAATTCCGTCATTAGATGAATGATATTCTAATTGCTTATCACTGATGTTCGCTGAATTTTCACCATATGGTACCTGTCCTATCTCTGCCGGATCCTTTTTAAGAAATTGCGCGGATACCGTCATAAATACTAAGATTATGCCGCCCAAAACAGCGAATGATACTTGCCAGTGATAAGTATAAATTAGCCAGTTAGCCAGGAGCGGAGCGATCAAGGTGCCAATCGCGCCACCACATACAACTAAAGCCGTCATAAAGTTTCTCCGCAAAACGAACCAATGGGCTATTGTGGATGTCACAGGAACAAAAGCATTTCCGCCAAGGCCAATAATGATCCCGTAGAACAGGTAAATTTGCCAAGCAGAGCTAACCTGAGACATGAGTAAACA
>CAZEAR010000208.1:0-3628 GCA_964510365.1 uncultured Dehalococcoidales bacterium
TTCTTTTTACCCAGGTTACTGCTTTTACTCCGGCATCTGGCAGCGAAAGTCCCTTGGTATCCTCTCCCAGTAATTCGGTAATCTCGGCAAATTTTTGCGGGTTCCCGATTAAATTATATTCCATTACTGCCGGCAGCATAATAGCCAGAGACGCTCCGTGTGGTATATGAGCTTTCCCCTGCACGTTATCGCTGACTGAATGGCAGGAGATGCCGCCACCAAGTCCTGCAGATGAAATAGCAGCATTCATAGCCAGCGCGGCTGCCACAGACATGTTATAGCGAGCCTCGATAGTTGTATTTCCTTTTTCATATGCCAACCGGAGATTTTGCCCTATCAATTTAATAGCAGTACTGGCAAGCATGCTTGAATAAACATTGATATTGATAGGGGCATAAGCCTCAATAGCGTGGGTTAAAGCATCAAAACCTGTCTCAGCCGTGATTTTCTTAGGCAGATTTATCGTTAATTGCGGGTCGATAATAACCTTGTCTCCCCAGAATTGCTCGAGCCCGAAAGGATGCGGGTATTCATCTATATCATATATAACGGATGCTGAACTCCACTCGGCCCCTGTCCCGGCTGTCGTAGGAATTAAAATCTTGGGTATTAATCTTCCTTTTACAGTTGTACCCCGGGGCGATTTCATAAATTCAGCTAATTTTGGCTCACCGTACGCAAAAATGCTGGCTACTTTAGTAGCATCCATATTACTGCCACCACCAACACCAATTAACAAATTAAAGTTGCCAGATATGATTTTATCAATAATTGACTCAATCAGGGGGACGGATGGTTCAGGATGAGAATCCTTAAAAATTTCGAGGTTTATATTTTCTTTTGCTATCGATTTCTCGATGTTTTCCAGGAGACCGGCTTCTACTATCCCTTTGTCCGTAATAAGCAGAACCTTATTAGCGTTAAATTTAAGTACCTCATTACCTATGGTATCAACCTTACCCAAGCCGATAGTAGTACTGGGTATTCTTGCAGCTATAGATGCATTCATATCAGTCCTCTCCTTAGTATTTTCCTTATAGATATTTGTCCTTTTAGCCGGTTCCACTCAGTTCTCTTTTATGGTTTCTATTATTGTTAATCGTGCCCGGCCGATAGCTGTATTGGGTTTTACTAGGTTTCGATACGTACTATACCCGGATAATTTCGTCTATGTGAATTCATTCTACACCTCATGTCAAAGCTCTTGTCAAGAATTAGTATTACATCATAATAAACGTTACCGAAAGCTGTGGAAGAAAGAGGGTGAAAGACAGAACATTACAAGCAAGAAAGAACTATAAAAACCGAATTGTCCAGCTTTCTCTAACCACATACAGACGTTTATTGACAGCCGAGTAACTCTTATGTATTACTGATAAAAATAATTGTATTAATACCTCACCGTAGTTGAAATAGGAAATACCAATTAGGAGGTTAAAAGATGACTAATTGGCAAGAATTCATGGAAAAAGAAGGTCGCCTGTATGAGTGGCCATATCCGATTCGCTATGAAGAAGAGCGAATAATCGATACCGATGTACTCGTCATAGGCGGTGGCATAGCCGGGTGCCACGCAGGCATTAATGCGGCTAAAAAAGGTGCCAGGGTCATTGTTTGTGATACCGCACCGGTTACTATAAGCGGAAATGGGGGCACCGGAGTCGACCACTGGCACAACGCTGCCACAAACCCGTGTTGTAAGATTACTCCCGAAGAGATGACAGAAGCACTGGTTGAGGGTTACGGGGGATACGATTGCGGGCTCAGGTCCTATATTCAATGTAAGGAAAGCTACGATGCACTTCTTGATTGTGAAAAAATGGGAGTTCAGATAAGAGACATAAGCGACGAGTTCAAAGGTGCCGAGTTCAGGGATGATGAGACCAAGTTAATGTTTGCTTATGATTACGAAAATAAGCAGTGTATTCGTGTCTGCGGTTCGGCGATAAAGCCTGCTTTATATAAAGAACTCAGGCGGCAAGGTGTAGACGTCTTCAACTGGGTCAGAGCTACCAGCTTACTAACCGAAGGAGGTAAACAGGGATCTAAGGTTGTGGGTGCCACAGCAGTAAATGTTCAAACCGGTGAGTTCTATATTTTCAAAGCCAAAGCCACGGTGCTTACTACGGGCGATATCCAGCGGCTCTGGGATTTTTCAAGCGAATGGAAAGGGGCTGTTGTATATACTCAGCATGATACCAACTGTGTTGGTGCCGGCTATGCTATGGGCTGGAATGCAGGCGCCGAGTTTGCTTTAATGGAGAAATCAGGCCCTGCCGGCGGCACCAGAGCAAGTGCCATTGAGTTTGCCGGTTATCCGCAGTATGGCTACGGCAACTCCGGTAATACCTGGTTTGCGTGCACGATGGTGGATAGCAACGGGAAGGAAATTCCCTGGGTTGATAGAGACGGTAGAATATTAAAGACGGTGTCAGAGCGATATCAGCCTGCCCCCGGCCAAAAGTTTCTCCTTCCCGGTCTATATGCTTTTGGGAATACACCTTACGAATATAAAGGACCAAGCCTTATTCCTGACCTGGCCGAGAGGATAGAAAACGGGGAGTTTGTTCCGCCACTGTATGCCGACCTACCCGGCATGCCCGAGCATGAGCGGAGAGCCATATGGGGGCTTATGGTCGGTAACGAAGGCAGGACCCGCTATGCAATATATCATAACTATTCGCGAGCCGGTTTCGACCCCGACAAAGATATGCTTCAGGCAAGTGTCTCTTCATCTCTGGGTCCCGGAGGTGGACGAAGCCGGACTATCGGGGGAATAGGGGTAGGATTCGTTACCGGTAGTGGGGCAGTGGTTGACTGGGACCTGAGAAGTACTCTTGAGGGTCTATATGCGGCTGGATTGCAAATGCTCAACGGGTCAGACCACAGCAGTGCTGCCGCCACCGGGAGATATGCCGGCAGGAAGGCAGCCGAATATACGCGCACTGCGGCTGAACCGGTTATAGACAATAATCAAGTTAAGGTTGAAAAGGAGCGTGTCTACGCACCTACAAAGAGAGTTGACGGAACCGGATGGAAAGAGCTTAATATGGGAATCGCCAAGACCATGCAGGCATACTGTGGTGTGACCAGACACGAGTCACTCCTGAAAACAGGGCTGAGATATCTTAATCAAATTAGAGAAAGCGAAGCCTCAAACCTTTACGCCAGGAACCCGCATGAGTTGATGCGTGCTCTGGACTGTCTGGACCTTATTACCTGCGGTGAAATGACTATACAGCAGTCCTTAGCCCGAAAGGCAAGCAGTCGGTTTCTAAACTTTATGAGGTTAGACTATCCTGAAATAGACCCGCCCGAATGGCATAAATTTATAACGATTAAGTTAGAGGGTGGAGATGTAAAGGTCGGTGAGTTGCCTATCAACTATTGGCTCCTGCCGCCTTATGCTCCTACCTACGAAGAGAACTATAAACGTCATTGCAGTCTTTAGATATAAATACGAGCAGCAGGAGGGATACCACCACCTTCTCGCTAACATAAAGGGGGCAAGTAACTATGAGCAATAAAGCATTCATAATTCCCAACACCTTTACCCCGGGGAGGATAGTAACCATCGATACTGAACTATGTAATGGTTGTAATATATGCGTGGAAAGGTGCCGAGCGC
>CAZEAR010000209.1:0-3471 GCA_964510365.1 uncultured Dehalococcoidales bacterium
CATATCATAGTGTTCAGCCATCCATTTTACGGCAACCGAAGTATCCAGTCCCCCACTGTACGCCAGCACTACTTTTTCTTTCATTTTTCTATCCTTGAACTCAAACTATCGTCTATTACAACTATTGCTTTATCTATATCACCTTTACTAATTATAAGCGGCGGTATAAATCTTATCATATTCGGCTTTACCTGATTAACCAGCAATCCCCTCTGCAGGCATAATGAAAGAACATCCCCCGCAATATCGGTCTGAAAAACGATTGCCAGTAAAAGTCCCTGTCCTCGTATCTCTGTTATAAAATTATATTTATCCTTCAGTTTTTTCAGTTCAGAAATAAAATACTCCCCCAGATCCTTAACCCTTTTCGGTATATTATTATCTATAATATATTTTACCGCAGTAAAGCTGGCAGCACATACCAGCGGATTACCACCGAATGTAGAGCCATGTTCTCCTATTCCAAAAACAGAGGCATGTTCCTTAGCCATTAAAGCTCCGATGGGCACTCCGCTGCCGAGACCTTTAGCCAGCGTCATAATGTCCGGTTCAACATCGTAAACTTGATAACCGAACAGTTCTCCGATGCGTCCGATTCCAGTCTGGACTTCATCGAGTATTAGAAGAATTCCCTGCTGGTCACACCAGGTTCGGACTTCTTTAAGATAATTATGTTTCGGTACATTTACACCACCCTCGCCCTGAATAGGTTCTATCATCACGGCACAAGTTTTTTCAGTTGTAGCCCTTTTGATAACATCGATATCATCGTATTCAACGTTAATAAATCCGTTCGGGATAGGAATGTAGGGGTCCTGAAATTTCTTTTGCCCTGTAGCCGCCACCATTGCCAGGGTCCTTCCGTGAAATGAATTTTGAGTCGTAATTATTTCATATGCACCATCGATATTAATTTTGCCGTACCTGCGCGCTAATTTAATCGCAGCTTCATTGGCTTCAGCTCCGCTATTACAGAAAAAAACGCGGTCGAGGCAGCTATTGTCGACCAGCAATTGGGCCAGTTGCAACTGAGGGATGGTATAAAATTGGTTCGACGTCTGTATCAGGGTTTTGGCCTGCTGTTCTATTGCTTTTACAACAACCGGGTGACAATGTCCCAGGCTGTTTACAGCCCACCCACCAACAAAATCAAGGTACTCGTTGCCCTTTTCATCCCATACTCGGGCCCCTTCACCGCGAACAATAACCAGCGGTACACGTTTTACCGTCTGCATAATTACTTCTTGTTCTATTTCCTGCCAATTATTCATTTCATCGGGCAATTGTAGTCCCTCCTCCGTTGTTCTCAATCTCATTTTGTAGAGCGTGTGGTAATCTGCCATCGATTATGCGGGTTACCGGCACTTTAGCCAGAGCATCAAGACATGCTTTGATCTTGGCTACCATCCCCCCCGAGACACCGCCGGAATCAATAAGCTTCCCCGCATCAATGATACTTATTTTATCAATTATTTTCTTATCTTTATCATAGAGGCCGGGCACATCGGTTAAAAATACCAATTTTTCTGCCTCCAGCGCAGCGGCAATTTCAGCTGCTACCGTATCAGCATTTACATTTATCAAATTAACCTCGCTAGAATCATCATAAAGGCCCAGGCATACAGGAGCTATTACCGGTATATAAGCCTCTTTCAATAATATCTTTAATATAGTAGTGTCAATATATAATTCTTCACCGGTGTATTCCAATTCCGGCGTAATATTTCTGGCTTTAATTAAATTACCGTCGGCACCACTTATACCTATTGCTTTCCCTCCAAGCCGCCATATCTTTGATACCAGTTCCTTATTCACAAGTCCAGATAGTACCGCTGTAACTACCCTCAAAGTTTCCAAGTCGGTTACCCTCAGTCCATCTATAATCCGGGTTGAGATCCCCAGCTTACCTGACCAGCTGGTCACAGCTTTGCCGCCACCATGTACAACGACTACCGGAACGCCCATTTTCTGCAATAGTACCAGATCTTCCAGACTGGTATCATGATCGCCAATGGTACTTCCGCCTATTTTAACAATAACAGGTTTCATCTAAATTAACCGATATTTATGTTGTGTAAGCGCTATTAATGGTAACATATTCTTCTGAGAGGTCGCATCCCCAGGCCGTAGCTTCACCGTTGCCAAGATTCATATGTAGCTTTATGTAAACTTCCCTGCTTTCGTCCGCCAGGCTCGCTACCAGCTTTTTTTGATCATAAACCGCCGGTTTCCCTTTTATAAAAACCGGTAAATCATTTATATAAAGCTCAATCAATTCTTCGCTCATTCTGGCGCCGCTGCGTCCCAATGCAGCCACAATTCTTCCCCAGTTAGGATCATTTCCATGTATGGCAGCCTTGCAGAGCGGCGAAGCGGTTACGGTACGCGCAATTAATCTGGCATCTGATTGACTTTCCGCTCCTTCAACAATTACCTCAATTAATTTGGTGGCACCCTCGCCATCACGTGCAATGCTCTTCGCCAGATAAAGACAGACGTCATTGAGAACTTTCCTAAAAGTCTCCCCATTGGAATCATTGATAATATTATTTCCTGCGGCGCCATTTGCCAGGACTATAACCATATCACTGGGGCTGGTATCACCATCAACAGTTATCATGTTAAAAGTTATATCCGTAGCCTGCTTTAGCGCCGATTGTAGAAAAGTGCCGTCGACACGTGCATCGGTCGTTATAAAGCCAAACATGGTTGCCATATTGGGGTGAATCATGCCGGCTCCTTTGGCTATACCGGCAACAATATATTCGTCAGCGCCATCTTTAACATGCAAAGCGATTTCCTTGGCAAAGGTATCCGTGGTCATTATGGCACCGGCTAAATCATGGCCGCCGCTTTCAGAGACGGATATTTTTTCTATACCGCTTCTTACTTTCTTCATCGGCATCGGCACTCCGATTACCCCGGTGCTGGCAACCAGTACATCTTCCAATGAAATATTCAGCTTCTCCGCTGCCAGTCGAGCCATCGTCACGGCATCTGACATGCCGGATTCGCCGGTACAGGCATTGGCACAACCTGAATTGGCAATTATCGCCTGTGCTCCGTTGTTCTGTATATGACGCTGGGTAAGTATCAGCGGAGCCGCCTTTATCAAGTTTGTGGTGAAAACCCCGGCAGCAACACACGGTTGTCTGGAATAAAGAATAGCCAGGTCCAGCTTATTCCTGGTTTTAATACATGCCGATACTGCACCGGCTAAAAAATCACGCGGAGAGGTAACACTCCCCGACTCAATTGTATCGATTTTGACATTCATAATATGGTAACTCCGTTCTATAACACAGGTGCCCCTAACTAATTGTCGTTCCTCCTGCTTTCTTTTTTAGTTCATAAAGCTTGGTTATGGCTTCGAGAGGAGATAATGAATCCAGGTCCAGCTTAAGAATTTCGTCTGATAGTTGTATACTGCTGTTTAAAAGCGGCAGCTGCTGCGATACCTCTCCTTTAGCT
>CAZEAR010000210.1:0-1702 GCA_964510365.1 uncultured Dehalococcoidales bacterium
GATTAAGAAACTGGGAAGATTTTTATAGGTAAATAGAGCAGGTAATAAATAAAATATTGTAGTTTTGGTTAATAAAATGCTATTAGTTTAAAATTCTGTAACGATGGAATGAATTAATTTATATAAATAAAATTAAGGGAGATAAATGATATGAAAGGGACAGAAACTCTGATTCTACAGGACTTCGGACATTTCGGGGGGAAACATTGCTGGACAACCGCGTTAAAAGGGGTATTGCATTATCATAAATTATATTTATCGGAGGAAATGATATTCGGTCTAGGTGGTGGACTGGGATTTATTTACTGGTATATGAAGATGATGCAGTCACCGTTTATAGGTACCCGGTCGGGGAAAAACGAATCGTTAACAAATACATTTAAGCGGATTGGCGGCGATGCTACTGTATTTGAGACGGCCAGTCCTGTCAGAGGTTATCAGGAACTGAAAGAATTACTTCGCAATAAGGAACCGGCCTTTGTGTTTGTAGACATGGCTTATCTACCATATCTTGCCCTACCCGGGGCAGCACATTTCGGAAGTCATACTGTTGTAGTGTACGGATTGGACGAGCAAAATGGTTTAGTTTATATTTCAGATTGCGCAGAGAAACCTTTAACTGTTTCTATCGAGGACCTGGAAAAGGCGCGGAATTCTAAGTTTCCTCCCTTTCCTCCCAAGAACAAATTGTTGAAAATTGAATATCCCCGGAAGACAGGTAATCTGGAAAGCGGCATAAGAGAGGCAATAAGGGAATGTTATACGGGTATGTTGAAACCGCCCATTAAAAATATCGGACTGGCCGGAATAAAAAAATGGGCAGATATAGTCCCTAAATGGCCGCAGCAGTTTCAGGGAATAAATCTATACGGATGTCTGCTGTATACCTTTATTACCGAGGTAGGCGGAACCGGTGGCGGGGCTTTCCGTCCCATGTATGCCCGGTTTCTCAGGGAATCGAGTCCAATATTAAATGAGCCGCGACTAATTGAGGTGGCTGAATTATTTGATAAGTCCGGTAAAGCATGGACAGAGACCGCGGTCGCTGCACTTCCTGATTCCTGGCCTCTACTCAAAGAATCGAGGGAACTGTCTATCGAAAAAAACAGGCTTTTTAAAGACCAGGAACCATACGCTACGGAAGCGATGGAAAAGATCAATATTGAAGCTGAGAAATTAATGTATGAAGCTTCAGAAGAACTGTTGAAAAAGGACGCCACATCGTTATTGGCCGATTTAAGACAAAAGATTCTGGATGTTTATCGTATAGAGGAAGAGGCGTTCCAAACGCTAAGTGATGTCGTTAAATAAAGTATAACCTGTGAGTTTATTACTTGGCTGAGCAGCGTAAACAAATTGTTAGATAGAGGTCTGGATCTTATCTATAAATAATTATTATGAATTAAGAAATATTAATATTCTTGGCTTCAATATTATTTATCAACCATGTCATCCAGCATATTTCGATAGCTTTGTACCCGCTATCTCTGGCAATTTGTTCAACCAGTTTAATGAAATCGATATCATCGGAGGGGACAGGGATATCACATGATTTAAGTATTTCACCGGTTATTTTCCTGACTATCTTATCCGGCATCACGGTATCTATTCCTCCCATCATCCGTAGATACTGGAATGTATTGATTCCGATCCCCGTAACCTTCCCTACAGGGTCTTCCCGCCAGTTTTCCAGGCTTGCATT
>CAZEAR010000210.1:1712-3449 GCA_964510365.1 uncultured Dehalococcoidales bacterium
GTAAATAAGGGCGTTTCTTTCGTTGAAATTATGTTCTTTCTTAACCTTGGCCAGGTGAGCGGCTATAGATTTGGCCACATGCCAGGATCTCCCATTTGTCCAGATACGTTTGAGCTTTAGATCGCTAAAATAGATTAAGTCCTCAAAAGAGGCGATTTCACCATTATCTATAAATTCTCTTTTAAATAATATTATCCCGGGTACTACTACCTTAAAATAATTTAGTCCGGTAGATGTGAAAGCGGCGTCGATAATTGTCAATATTATATTGCCTTCCCATCTTTCGATTTTTAAACAGCTCCGGCAATACTCGTGTACTTCGGGCACATTTTGTATATATTCTTTTATAATTTGTTTAAGTTCCAAAGCTGATTCAGTTACGGCTTTATTATTAAAGTATAAAAAGGAAAAACCCGGAGTAAAATGAACCGGTATCCCATGACCGCATGAAACGCACGTTATGTTCTACACTATTTATAGAATATCGCTGGTTGATGAAATCGATCCGTATATTATTATGCTATTTGGGAGCTAACTTTATTCCAGCGGATCCATATAGCGGCTGCCGATACTATAACAGCCAATAAAGCAATCATTACTTCTCCGAATATAAAATCGATAGTCTTTATTAGGGTTAGAATGGAAAGGTACTCTAAAATAGCGTGGAGGGCTGAAGTCAGGAGGTAAAATTGCCATCCCTTGCCTTTCGCCAAGCCGTAACCGGCCAGTGCGCTGATAGAAATATGCAATGCGATAACGAAGAATTGTTCCCAGAAGATACTGGAGGTTTTAAAAATCCCAAGAGACTGAATAAGATCCAGGCTCCATCCTCCATCGAAAGCCGAATTAAGCACCCATTGCGAATGGAGAATACCGAATAATGCTCCGGCTACGGCGCCTATAAGCAGGCCGGTTTTGGTACTGATCTTTCTTTTATTACTCCACCAATAGATGACTACCGGCACCATTTTAGCGCCTACTATAACCAGTCCGCTTATTATCTCTAAAGGAATAACTGATAATGCTACCATGCTCATAAGTGCCTCAGAACTCGATATGTCACGTAGTATAATTCCGGTAAGGCTTTGAAGTGGGAGCTGGATAAAGGCGATAGCGGCCAGTGAGAAAAAGGGGCTGATTATTAATACTATCCACAGCCAGTGCTTTTGAATAACATTGGAGTAAGGTGGTTTATAACAGGCGAACCACGCTGCCCCGAAGACAATAGATAATATTATTCCCAGAGCTAGCATTGATCCTGAAATACCTGGATAATAAAAATATGACAGATAAAAGCTTAATATTTGTTCGAGAGTAGGCATGACCCCTCCTGTTTTATTTCGGCGGCATTTAGAATAGCATAATACTTATTATTCTCACCTGAGTCAAGGATTGAAGATGCTGGTAAACTGATATTATTTTTGGTAATTATCCCTTGACAACAAGTATAATTTGTGATAGAATACTTGTGCAAGGGGGATAAAATGAAAAGCAGAATGATTAAATACACAGTCAAAAACTTCAATCAGGAATTTCCTAATAACGATGCTTGCCTCGAATGGCTTAAAGAACATCGTTGGCCTAACGGCATTGAGTGTCCTACGTGTAATAGAATAACAAAGCATCACAAAGTTACTAATCGCCCTTGCTATGCTTGCGACTATTGCGGGCATCAGGTTTATCCTACTGCTGGAACTATCTTTCATAAATCCCCTACACCGCTTGTAACTTGGTTTG
>CAZEAR010000211.1:0-3432 GCA_964510365.1 uncultured Dehalococcoidales bacterium
TACAGGCCTTCTTCTCCTGGCTGGTGCGGGAAGGAATCATAGATACAGCGGATAATCCTATGAAGAAGATACCCCGACCCGAAGTTACTCACAAAATTATCCGGGATATCCCGTTGCACAAAATTAAGAAGGTCAGCGAAGAGTGCGGGGGCAGCCCTTTTGTCGCCGCACGAAACCGGGCGATAATCCTTGTCTTTCTTGATACAGGCATGAGACTTAGTGCTTGTACTGGTATGACGATGCGAGATACCAATCTGATAAATGGGCTGGTTATCATTAGAGAGAAAGGAGACCGGCAGGTAATCGTCCACCTCGGAGAGACGGCTTTAGCGGCACTTAAAGAATATTTGGTGGTGCGCGAGGATTTCACAGAAAATGCTCTATGGCTGAAGGAAGATGGGACACCCTTTACCAGGTTAGGCATACAGAGTATGGTTCGGAGGCTCAGGAAATTTGGTGGTGATGCCAGATGGACCCCTCATACTTTTCGCAACACCTGGGCGATAAACTTCTTAAGAGGCGGAGCCGATACCTTTAGCTTGCAGGTGCTCGGGGGATGGAAAGATCTGGAGATGCCGAGGCGCTATACCCAGGCAATGAAGATTGAAGATGCCATAAAGGTCCATCGTAAGGCCAGCCCGGCAGACAGGATGGAAAATGAAGCCAAATAGCTTCATGTCCTCTAAACACTTTTATAGGGTATTAACAGCGAAAACAAGATGGTATGGTTGTGAATATAGGGGGATGTCATGTAAAATTATATTCTGGGTTTTAATACCACATCCGGTAGTCTCAACAGCGCAGATTATAATAATATGAGCAGAAAAAGGTCTTCAGAAACGAGCCCGATCTACGGTTCCCTGCTCGTTTCCATGCTCTACCGATCAATCGAATTTATGGCTACCGGTGGCAAGGATTCGCAGTCTGCCGAGACTTTGGATAATGTACTAGGTTCGATATTTGATGTCCCCGAAATCCAAGACTGGGCAGCAATGCTCCTGGATCGAGTCAGTTCGATGCCGGCAACCGAATGGAGACATCAGGTCCGCCGCTTTATCAATGTCAATCTCCAGATGGTTTCGAGAGTATTCGAAGAAGAGGGTCAGCCAGATCCTCTAGAAGGACTTACAGAGAATCAGAAGATCAAGTTCTATCTTGATTTAATGGGCAGAGAAGAGAGCCTCGCCTTATTTTCTTCGTTCTTAAGAGAACAAATTATTGATTTACTCAATCTGGTCGTATTCGGTGAAAAGCAAGCATTAGCTGAATGGACGAATGATATCACATCCGATTTGTTTAAAGGTGATCCTGAAAAAGCTGTTACCATTATCAGGATGGCTTTGATTGGCGGAGGTGGTAATGAACTGCTCGAGGAGATAGACGATGCGGTTATAAGGGTGCGGAAGAGTTTGGGTTCATCTTTAATGTTTAATACTGCAGTAGAGTTGGTCGAAAAAGATCAGGAATGGGGGGGATTTTCAGCTGATAGTAAATTCAAGGAAAGCTGGGAATCATTAAAATCAAGGGTAATGGGACGGATAAAGGGGAAGTCACTGACATTACCGGAGGAAGACATTTTTTACGAACTTGGAGAGAAGAAGTGGGATGAAGAGGAAACTCTAGCAATGATAACGGTTTTTAATGAGCTCAAAAGGAGGGCTGGCGAAACTCCTGTAAAACTGGTCTCCGATGCTTGGGAAGGCAAATTGAGTAATTCGATAGTAGTATCAATAGAAAATGATGTCAAAGATGAAATAAGAAAACAAAAGGCCAAGAAAAGGGGATTTGATAAAAGAGAGGAGTTTAGTGAACAGAGCCTTGTTGAGTCCGGAAGACTTTATCCAAAAGCAGCTATTGATTTTAAAGAACCTCTTCAGTCACTCATTGAAAAATATGAACATGGCCAATTATGCGACCTGCTAAGTGAAGAAGAAAGGGCGATCGTCGAATTGATCCTCGAGGGATATAAAGAACGAGAGATTGGTAATAAAGTGGGTAAATCCCAGGCGTGGGTTTCTGGAAAATTGAAGAATATTAGGCAGAAGTTATCCTCATATAAAGAATGAATTCTGAGCGTTTCCACAGCAAAGAAGGTAAAGACCATACTATTCCGCTTACGATTCTTCCGTATTATTTGCTTTATATCCATTATGATATAATTTTACATTTGACAAGCAATTTTAGGGGATTGATGTTAGAATGGCGATTCGAATTCGCTTAGGGATACCAATTTTTGTAGCTAGTATTAGCATTTTTCGCTGATTGCTTAACAATTTGCTTTATTTTCTTTATCGTGTCTTCTCCTTTCAATGTTATGATCTAATGTCTTTAGCTAACCGTCTTAACGATTTTTGTTTCATTTCTTATCATTCTTGTCTTTAAGCAGTTGTTTTATTTCCTCTAAGTCCCTCCTGATTGGATTATCGTGTCTATATCCTTGGTAATTTCCATACGCTATCATTTGCGGGATTAATATTTTCCAAATAAGGATACCGCAACTAGTACTGTAGAGAGTACAATGACGATAAATAATGGTAGCGAAATCCAATTTAGTGCGGGTGTCGGAGTTATCACAGTCGCGTAGAATACTCCGAACATCATCGCTGAGTTTATGGTACTGACATAAAAAGATCCCCTGCCATATGTATCATGGCTTGCACCAATGACGGCAGATAGTATAGTGAATTTAGCTGGCTTTTAGTCCACAATTTTTATAAAGTTATCAATACTAATTACTTCCTTTGTAATCTTTTTTAAGCCCATTGCTTTTTTTATTATGGTCCTATCATTTTTCTCTCACTCTTTTGGTCTCCTTTTTCTAGCTAGTAGTTTCACATGTGCCTGTGATAACCCAAGTTTTTCTGCTGCTTCTTTAGTTGAATGCATAGTATATTAATCGCTAGAAATTAGTATATTGACATTATAATCTTTAACTTTAGACGCTAATCTAAGTGAAGATACAATTCTAACAGAACTTGACGTTTCGAGCTTCGGAGCATTTATTGCCGGTATTCTGGCAGCAACACTGGGAGCACAATGGGCGGTCGGCGGACTGGCTCTGCTTCTCGTCATAGCAAGTCTGCTGGTATCTATATTCTCCCCAAACTTACGCAAGCTTGATTAACTCAGATTTTACTGCTTACGCTTTTTTCGCCTCAGCCAGCGCCCGTTGCAGACACGCCTTCATGTACCCGGTTGCGAATGCCTGGTAAGTGTACGGAGCACCAACCATTTCAAGCGAATGGTCCAGATGTACCGCGCCACCATAGCCGGCATCGACGAGGGCTTTCATAGCTTTGTACATATCGTAATAGCCGTTATCCGGGAAGGTCTCCAGGAAATGGGGCAGCGTGGAATTGACGTTGCGGAAGTGGACTTCCCAGGTCTTTTTATTGGATACGAACCAGCGGATAGCCTCCGTGAGGTCCGCGC
>CAZEAR010000212.1:0-3429 GCA_964510365.1 uncultured Dehalococcoidales bacterium
GCCACAGGGATACTCAAGGCATAGAACAAACTGGCCGGCTCATTAGCGCCGATAACGATGGTGCTGGGCATAGCGGGCGCGCAAGCCCCGAAGATTAAAGCGCTAACCATAATAACCAACAATAGAATTGATAGAAATATCTTCATTAATGCCTCCCCTTTTATTAATTTCCTGACCTCATATTTATTTAAACATTCTTACATAGTGGCACCCCCTTAGTGCATAATCAACGCAATATTTAGGTGAGGATAAATTCTATCGCATATTTTCTTCGTATGCCATAGTTATTTAAAATAATTATGCTTAAAATTTTTAATATAACCTCCAATATATTGTTTGGTGCTGTAAGCCGTAATATTCAGGTTAGGGGGGAAATACCATACATGAAAACTAATAACGATTTTATTTATGGGTTATAAATTTTAGGGGTTACATTGATAAAAAGTGTATGGTATTATTTCATATCGCTGTATATCATATAACATACCCGTAAATATATTCAATAGTATTATATATTTATTATATTTATCTGTGATCAAAGGAGGGTAGTATCTTGAATGAGTTCAAATTGTTAAAACCCCGGAACTTACAAGAAGCGTGCCGGCTATTGGCAGAACATAAGGGACGGGCAAAGATAATATCTGGAGGACAAAGCCTCGTACCTCTGTTAAAGGGTGGATATATTGAACCCGAGTACATAATAGATTTAAAGTCCTCAAAGGGGTTGTCCTATATCAAGGAAGAGGATGGGGGAATTAAGATAGGTGCTCTAACAACGCATCGAATACTGGAGACAACGCCGATAATAAAGAAAAAACTACCTGTTCTAGTAGAAGCTGAGAACCGTTTAGCACATCGTCAGATTCGTAACTGGGGTACTATTGGCGGCGCACTTAGTCATGGAGATCCTGGAGGTGATCTGGGTCCGAGTCTTATTGCTCTGGGAGCGCGGGTTAAAGCAAACAGCATTAGAGGGGAGCGTCAAATAGAAATGGCCGGATTTTATGAAGGTATATTTTCGACCGTTCTGGAGGAAGATGAGATATTAAGTGAAATATTTATACCGTCTATGCCACGGCATTCGGCTGCAGCTTATCAAAAAGAAGCTATCGAAGAAGGTGATTATCCTATTTGCTCGGTTGCAGTATTTGTAACCCTCGATACACAGGGGGAAACAATTAAAGACGCAAAGATAGTGTTAGGAGCCGTTGGCCCGACTCCTATTATTGCGCAAAAAGCAGGGCAGTCGCTTATTGGTAAGAAGGTAAATAGCATATCAGCAGAGCAAACAGGAGCAATAGCTATGGGAGAAGCTGATCCCACTACTGATGTACTCGGCTCTGCTGAGTATAAACATGAACTGATACGACTTCTGACCAGGGACATGCTAATAAAAGCTGTGGAAAGAGCTCAGAAGGGATAATAACAGGGGGAACAGTAATATGAAGGAACACTTAAAGATACGATTAAATGGAGAAGATATTGATGTATATGTGGAGCCGTGGAAAACACTGCAACAGTTACTGCATGATGAGTTAGAATTAACTGGAACTAAATCCGGTTGTTCTTCCGGGCGGCGTGGCTGTTGTACTGTATTACTTGACGAAATGGCGGTTAAGAGCTGTATCGTTATGGCATTTCAAGCCGATGGACATGAACTGGTTACTATAGAAGGGCTTGCTGGAGAAGAGTTACATCCTTTGCAGCAAACCTTTATAGACCATTTTGCAGTTCAGTGTGGATATTGCACACCCGGTATGATACTGTCTGCCAAAGCGATACTTGATGAGAAACCCAAGGCGAGCTATGAAGAGATTAAAGCAGGACTTATCGGAAATTTATGTCGTTGCACAGGATACGTAAAAATTATGGAAGCTATTATAGCCGCCAGGGATAAAATGAATCACTAATGATGAGGAGAAATTATGGATGAGTTTAATATAATCGGACAAAGTGTTAAGAAGGTAGATGCTCGTTCCAAAGTAACGGGTGAAGCAATATTTACGACGGATGTGAAATTGCCTCGTATGCTTTATGCCAAAATTCTAAGAAGTCCTCATGCACACGCAAAGATTATTAAAATTAATACTAAAAAAGCCGAAAATTTCAAGGGAGTCAAAGCGGTAATAACCAGCAAAGATGTACCTGATGAGAGGCTGTACTTCTTAAAGGATCGTTATATCCTGGCTCGTGATGTTGTGCGCTTTATAGGTGAACCGATTGCCGCAGTTGCCGCTGATTCAGTTGAAAATGCGGAGGAAGCACTGAAGTTAATAGAAGTTGATTATGAAGAAATGCCGGCGGTTTTCGATCCTGAAGAGGCCATGAAGCCGAATCCCGATGTAGTTGTATCAAGTGTTACCAACAGGTACTTTTCACCTCTATACCAGGGGCCTGATCCTACTAAAATCCCTATCATACCGCTTGCAGCAAAATGTCCCAATATACTTGCTGTTTATAATGTAAAACAGGGAGATGTAGAAAAAGGATTTAAGCAATCTGACCTGATTGTTGAAGACCGATACATCAGACCCAGGATCCAGCATTGTGCCATAGAACCAAATGCCACTGTCGCACGTCCTGAACCTGATGGGGCTATTACTATATGGGCAACGACTCAAACACCTCACCCTGAGAGAGAGACCATTGCCAGAATATTTAAATTACCTCTGTTTAAAGTGAGAGTGATTTCACAGAATCTGGGAGGTGGATTCGGATCGAGAGTCATGGAAGCGGGAATATATATGCATGTAACAATTGCTTTAGCTCTAAAGACCAAGCGACCGGTTAAACTGGTCTATGACAGAAGCGAGGTATTTATTGACGGGGTAACCGAGATGCCAATGGTTATTCATATAAAAGATGGGGTAAAAAAGGACGGCACTTTGGTAGCCAGAGAGATGAAGGTAATTCTTAACGCCGGAGCATACAGCGGCATCACACTTATAGGTGCCTATAACTCAGGCTGGGCAGCCGGAGGTACTTACCGGGTGCCGAATTTCAAGTTCGATTCTTATGTCGTAGCTACCAACGAGCCGGTAAGCGGGCCGTTCAGGGGTTATGGTGCTAATCCGCCGATATGGGCACTAGAATGCCACATGGACCAGATAGCAGAGAAATTAGGTATTGATCCGGCGGATATAAGAAGAAAAAATGTGCTAAAGGAGGGTGATACTAATGGCATAGGAGAAACGGTTTGTAATATACAGGTAGACGATTCTATCAATAAAGTCGTTAAATGGATAAAATGGGATAAAAAACCGTCACAGCAAAATGGTCCGTGGAGAAGAGGACTTGGCATAGCGCTCTCCAATAAATTTACCACCGGGCACTTTCCTTCTTCAGTAACCGTGAAGATGTTTCCTGACGGCGGAATTGAGGTTCGCCATGGTGCCGTAGACCTGGGACAGGGATGCAATACTGCACCTG
>CAZEAR010000213.1:0-3429 GCA_964510365.1 uncultured Dehalococcoidales bacterium
AAAGAAGCTATTAAGTTCAGTGCTCTTCCCGGACTCGGTATCGAAGCCAGGGTAGACGGACGAGAAGTCCTGCTTGGTAATCTGAAATTGATGCAGGACCGCAAATTATCGCTTAACGGACTGGAGGAAAAGTCCAGCCAGCTTTCACAGGAGGGAAAGACGCCGATGTTTCTCGGTATTGACGGCCGCGCAGCCGGGATCATCGCGGTTGCCGATACTCTTAAACCGAACTCCAAAGAGGCGGTCAAGGAGTTGCACAACCTGGGGCTGGAGGTGGTTATGTTAACCGGCGATAATAAACGGACTGCCGAAGCCATTTCCAGAGAGGTCGGCATTGATCGTGTACTGGCTGAAGTTCTACCCGAAAATAAAGCTTACGAGGTGAAGAGGCTCCAGGAAGAAGGCAAGGTAGTGGCCATGGTCGGCGACGGCATCAATGATGCCCCTGCCCTGGCACAGGCCGACGTCGGAATCGCTATCGGAACCGGTACAGACGTTGCTATCGAAGCCGCGGATGTAACACTAATGAGCGGCGACCTGAGCGGAGTAGTTACCGCTATTGCTCTGAGCAAGCGTACGTTGAGAACTATCAAGCAGAACCTGTTCTGGGCCTTTGCCTATAACGTTGCACTGATACCGATAGCTGCCGGTGTACTGTACTTTATCTTCGGACAGGGTGGAACACCATCCGGACTGCGCTTCTTCTTTGGCGATTATGGTTTTCTTAATCCCATACTGGCTGCTCTGGCGATGGCAACAAGCTCGGTGACTGTGGTATCTAATTCCCTGCGGCTCAGGGGTTTCCGCAGGCCGAAGCTTACATATAAAGGTTAGCTAATATTTATTACTATCATTTAATATGACAAATGTAAAGGAGGGAGGTGAGAATGATGAAGATTGTAAAGCTGTGTCGTGAAGGTTCCTGCTGTCCTATGGTCAAAATTTCAGAAGACCGGGTCGAAATCGGAGAAAGCGGCAACATTTGCGTTTTGACCAGGAGTGAATGGGAAATACTTAAAGACAAAGTGATCAAGAAAATAATCTAAATTGTCTGACCGACTCGTATTAACAGGATAGAAAGGAGAATCAACAGATGGCAAAGGACCCTATTTGCGGAATGGAATGCGATGAAAAGACGGCAGCAGCTAAATCTGAATATAAGGGCAAGACCTATTACTTCTGTGCTCTGGGCTGTAAGAAGACATTCGATGCTGATCCCGAGAAGTACGTGGAAGGAGAGCACAGCGTTAAATAAGGTGTAATCGAAACTACTGTCAGGAGATGGGGGAGTACTCCCATGCTCCCCCCACATTCTTTGAGACTTATACTGTGATATTAAAAGAAAGAAAAAGTGTCGATATAATTTTTAGCAATTATCCCCTTAACACAAGTAAACTAATGTGCCTAGAAGTAATACAAAAAGTATGATATGGTAACGGTTTTACAAAAAGAAGGTAAAACTTACTACATTTGTGATGCCTGTGGTTTTGCCTATGAGGAGAAAGAGTGGGCAGAGAAATGCCAGAAATGGTGTGAAGAACACCATAGTTGCAACCTTGAGATTGCAGAACACTCAGTGCCTCTCAACAATGAATAGAGCAATATGTACTTATCTACAAGGAATAGTTGCGTAATTTTTGATTAAAGATAAGGTGAGACCTGATGAATGGAATTGTCATTAATATAGATCCGGTAGCGTTTCAGATCGGATATTTTGCGATCCGCTGGTACAGTATCTTCGTGATACTTGCCATTATTGCTGCGGTTGTACTGATAGTGAGAGAAGGAAAACGAAAAGGAATTTCAAGCGAGATAATCTATTCCATGATTCCATGGGTGCTATTCGGTGGTTTCATAGGAGCCAGACTATTCCATGTCATAGACCGGTGGCAAGATTACGCGGGTAACCCGCTACAGATATTTATGCTATGGCAAGGAGGCCTGGCTATATGGGGCGCCCTGATAGGGGGAGGCATTGCTTTTCTGGTTTATGCCAGGATAAAACACCTCCGTCTGGGCCAGCTTGCCGATATTCTCGTTCCCGGATTGCTGGTAGCACAGATAATTGGCAGATTAGCCTGTATCGTTAATGGCGATGCCTACGGTGGTGTCACCGACCTGCCCTGGGGCTTTATTTATGTCAACCCCGGTGCAATGATCCCCGCTAATCTCTATGGAGTGCCCACACATCCCTACCCGATATATGAGATGCTCTGGAACGGGATGGTTCTGTTCTTGATACTCAAGTATCGTAATCATTTCAACAAAGAAGGACTTCTATTCCTGGGCTATCTGGCGCTTTACTCCCTGGGACGTTTTGTTTTGACTTTTGTGAGACAGGAGAATATCTGGTTCTGGGGTTTGCAGGAAGCTCAGGTCGTGGCAGCAGGAATCATGCTGGCTTCTTTAGCTGGATTCGTCTACTTGTCATTTAAGGAACGGAGAAGTACTACTTTAAAGACGACTATATGAAAGTTTATCTCTTATGGCAATAGTTAAATATTCAGGATAATATATTTTTATTTACAATGAAAATGACGGATAGTTAATGTAATGATAATAATGATGTTGATAATGGCATTGCCCCTGATCGCTATCCCGGTATTCTGGTTACTATCCCTTGAAGGGGCCATAATTGTATACCTGTTTTGCCTGCTGCTGTCAGGTGCGATGTTCTGGTTAATGCGAATAACTCACAGAATACCGGTCGCTACAGGCGCCGAGTCTCTTATTAACCGCGATGCCGAAGTAATTTCAAAGTCGAACGCCGGCGCACGGCCGACCTATTTGGTAAGAATGGAAGGTGAGTTATGGACTGCCAGCTCCAATGATACTATAAAAATTGGTGAAACGGTGACAGTTTCAACCGTTAAAGGAAACATGCTCAAAGTTAAAAGCAAAAATGATAACGTAAAATAACGTATTTTATATTATAAATCAGGAGGCATATAATTATGATGGGACCATGGATGTTTGGAGGAGGTTGGATGATTATTATTTGGATTGTAATCATCGGCCTGATCGTCTGGGGTGTAATCGCTTTGCTAAGACGAGGAAGCCCGGGTTTAAGCGATAGCGAGAAACATAGTCCGCTTGACATAGCCAAACAGCGGTATGCCAGTGGCGAAATTTCGAAAGAAGAATTCGAGCGTATCAAGAAAGACCTGATGTAGAACCGGCAATGGACATCAAACATACGGAAGCCATTAAGAAACGTTACGACCGAATCGCTCCTTTTTACGACTTTATGGAAAGTTTTGTTGAGCGGTCGAATTACAGCCAATGGCGAAAATTGTTATGGAGTAAGATAGAAGGGCTTAATATTCTTGAAGTGGGGGTTGGTACAGGCAAGAATTTCCCCCACTACCCTTCAGAGATCAACATCACCGCAATAGATTTCAGTGAAAAAATGCTCAATCGGGCCATATC
>CAZEAR010000214.1:0-3358 GCA_964510365.1 uncultured Dehalococcoidales bacterium
CTTTAATTCCCAGAGTTTGATGATTTTACCGACTTCTGCTCTGTTCACAAGCAACTCGGCTAATCTGTTCAGGAAAATATCACCATTTGGTTTGTTGTTCCAGGTAAGTACTATAGTCTTACCTTTTAAAGTAGTTGGATGAGGATTAAGTGCTACTTTTTCCGATAGTTTTACGCCTTCGGGATTAATAAAATCCATTCTAGAATTTGTCTCCTGGGGATATCATCCTTTGGAATTTCTACTGATTTGAATTATTGATAAATAAAGCCTATAAAACCTTATATTTGTTATTATAAGAAATTATAATATATCAATAACATGAGCATGTCAACGGTATATCCACTCTCGGATTAATTAAACACTATTCTTTTATAGAATTGCCTTTGTTACCGAGCGGGTGTCTCCAAAAGTGGGTAAAAATGAGGAATGCTTACCCGGCCCTCCTATTACAATGATCATAATGTCATCGCAATGAGTTGTGATCGGTATTAAAGCATCGTCATCGAAATCGGCATAATACTGTTTGATCGCCCTCTGATTGAAGTTTTTTCGAGGAACCCGGGCCTTCTCATAAATAAAGGCCCTGATAGCTTCCTTTGAGAAGCCGTCTCTGGCTAATGTAGCTGCATGTTCAGGGCTTATTGCTAATAATGGCTCACCGTTTTGCGAAATTATATTATTGTTCCCCATCGTTGCCATAGTACCGGCAATCGTTATCAATATCTCTTCTCCATTAATGGCAGCGTGTTCATTTATATTGTGTGGATTTTCTGTAGCAGCTACGGTAACAGTGGATGTTGAGATATCAAATCCCCGTTCAACATGAAGCGGACTCCAGGGCGTTTCCTCTTCATTCTCTGCGATACAAAATGTATATTTACTGGGTTGACCCTGAGTGGACATGTCCAGCTTTCCAGGGAAAGCACCACCTATATTCATCAGAATTAATCTAATAGCCCTTCCTATAGTTGAGTTGCTTCGCCATCCCGGCCCGAAAGCGCCACATTTACAATTGAGATCAAGTTTCTTAATGATAGGCCCATTAACAATCAACAGAAGAGAGACAGGATGGGTAGTGGTCTGTACGCCGTAAAGATTAATGCAGTCATCACACATTGCACCAACGGCTACAATAATAAGGGGCAGATACTCAGGAATACATCCGGCCATAACAGCGTTGATTGCTATTTTTTCCACTGTTGCCTCACCGCCAAGTGGAGCAACGGTCGCTATAATATCCTCAGGATTCATGTTAGTACCGCTTATCATTTTTTCAACGGCTTCTATTGTAGGAGGGATAATAGGTAATCCATCGCTCCAGCCTTTTTCCAGGTAATAATTGTTTATCGCTTCGACAGAGTCGGCTAGTTCAATTTGATTTGATGTTAATTTCATTTTCATCTTGTTAATTACCCGATTGTATTTGTTACCGGTATGCTATTGAGTATCCTCCTTGAGATCAAGAAGCTTTGCCGGATTTGACTTGACCATAATGTCCATTTCTTTCTCGGTAATTCCGCAATCGAGCATAGTAGCTATCATTGCTCTCATACCTTCTGCAGGCGCAGGATTGAAAACCTGTCCAAAATCGGTGCTCATGATACAGTGCTCGGCGCCTACCGCTTTTACGGCGTCTACCAGTTTCATAGGATCTAGGTTATCCATCAAAGGCGCTGTAAGATTATAAGGGTGCTCAATAAAAGCCCCTCTATCCGATAACTGTTTTTGCTCCTCAAGATTCAGGCAGGGACCGACTTCGGGTGACAAAGGGTGCGTAATAACTATCTTACTGATGCCTTTATTACTGGCTTCTTCGACCAAGCTGAATACTTCCGGAGCTGATATATGACCCGTTGCCACAACCAGATTATATTCTTTGATAATATCCAAGATCTCTTTTACTACTGGCAATAAAACTTTATTGTCATCAATTAAAGAAATTCCGCCTTCAAATATCTTTTTTCTCTTTAGATCATGGGCTGAACTGAATGTCGGCATCCATACGACTTTAGCACCTAATTTGGCGGAGGCAATTACAGCGTGAGTGTTTAATCCTCCAACTTCATTATTCAGTGTTATACTGCCGAAAACCGTGGTACCGGAAACTATCTTATTAACAATATAAGCAATGGGAGCAGTTGGATACTCGTGGCTTTTTAACACTAGTCCTCTCATGCCGGCTTCCTGGGCTTGATGTGCAGCTTGTAACGCATCGACTTTTCTATCCACCCTGGGGTCCGGTCCGTTATGAACATGCATATCTATTGACCCGTGTAAAATCCTGTCAATAGGGCTCATTGTTAAACTTCCTTTCTAAGCACAAGTGACCAGTAATTATTATTCGTATAAACCATATTTTGGTAAAATCTTTCAAGAAATAAGTTTTACAATCTCTTCGGTTATGACATCAGCCTTTTTCTCAATATCCTCAGGTTGCAGTCCTCCAACCGGGTGTGATGTGACGATAATAGGGAGATCAGGCATACCAAGCGTCTCTAATGTAGTCCTGGCCAGGTATTCAAAGCGATCGGTACATATAGCAATTGCCGGAATACCTTTCTTTTCCAGCGCTACCGAATCGTGGATACTCCACGATGTACATGACCCTCAGTCGGCAATAGCGGTAATGACGAGATTAGAATTAGCTGCCAACTCGTCTATCATAGCGGCATCGGCAGCAACAGCTACGCTGGCTTTTTTATACCAGCAGGTTCCAGCTAATTGATATTTTTTTGAAATACGGTCTTCGATGTTCTTTAGTAAAATATCACCGTTGGGTTTACCATTCCATAAGAAGCCGATGGATAGATTTTTATCCAGTTTGCGATCAAGAGGAGCAGTGCTCACCTTTTTAACACTGGATTTGGCTGTGGGGTCCAGCACTATAACAGTCTTCGTATCCATCTTATAACACCCTAAATATTTAAATATTTTTCCTTTTATTCGACATAGTTAGCGTCTTTATATTTAGATATCGACCTTATTATATCAAGCTGTAAAAAGTTTATTCAGTCCGTATCACTCTCTAATAGAACGACGTTCCAGCGATAATGCAGCAGTGGCACCATCTCCTACAGCTGTAGAAATCTGCATGGGTGAATTGCTTCTGACATCGCCGGCGGCAAAAATACCATTAATTTCTGTCTCTAAATTATCGTCGACAATAATCTGTCCTCTATTATTCAACGGTAAAACGTTCCTGGCAAAGTCAGTGTTCGGGTCGATACCAACACGTATAAACACGCCTTCTACATCTAACGAGTTTTTTTGTCCTGTTTTTGAATTAAGGATATCTATAGCCTGTACTTGCCCTTCACCTCGTATAGCCTCTATTTTAACATCACACATTGCTTCGATC
>CAZEAR010000215.1:0-3353 GCA_964510365.1 uncultured Dehalococcoidales bacterium
CCCTTTTCCGCTGAGCGGCACCGGTCTCATGGTTACACCGCGGGCGCAGGAAGGGCAGATTTCCCTTCCCGGAAAAGCGATAATGCCGCAAATATCGCATTTGGAACCGATAAGATAACTTTTTTGTGAAGGCGATTCTGCTATGTGAAAGCGTTCCGGAGCTATGAATATCCGGTCTTTCTCTCCTTCAATCCGGCTGTCTCCGGGGCTTTTAGATTGATCAGCAGAAGCACTCATTCTATATATGGATATTATCCGATCTAAGGATTTTTATTGAACATGATTCTACAACTGAGTCCTGAGGTTGTCAAAAAAAGTGATCCGGAAGGGTATTATTTTTAAATAATTATTAATTTTCCAAATTTATTGGCCTTAGGGGGTATTGACAATTATGGGAATCGGGGATAAATTATTGGCGTCAGTTTTCGGTAGATTTTTCCTATTATTTAATCTTTGTTAATATTATGTCTCGGGGAGGAAGTGTGCTCAGGTATGGAAGATATTAAAGGGCAGGATAATATAGATTATGGCAGACTGGTGGAAGGGGCCGGGAATAGGGATGATCTCTATAAGATTATTTTTCAACACGCTGCCGACGCAGTAATTGTTGTTGATCAGGCCGGAACGGTTTTGTTTTTAAATCCGAGTGCCGAACATTTGTTTAGTGTCCCGGCTTCCCAGTTAATAGGTCAACCTTTCAGGTTTAAAAACATGGACGAGCAGCCTCATGAAGTGGAGGTTGTACGTTCCGAAGATGACCCGCGTACTGCTGAACTTCGCTGGATCAGGGCGCAGTTACGGGATGAAACCCTGTATGTAGCCTATCTGCGCGATGTTACGGAACCGACCAGGTTGCGAGAGGAATTACAAGCTGTGACCTTTGTTGATAAGCTTACGGGCTTATTCAATAGGCCCGGCTTTTTTACGCTAGCCCAGCAGCAGTTGCAGATTGCCAGCAGGGGTAGAAGCGGATTGTTTCTTTTTCTAGCCACCGTAAATGACTTGATACGTATCGAAAATAATTATGGTGAGTCTGAATGTGATAGGATGCTGGTTGAAACTGCCAATGTCTTGAAGTCAACCTTTCGCAGATCGGATATTATTACCCGGGTAGATAGGGATCAGTTTGCCATGATGATACTGGATGTGTACGGTCAGGTCGCTGACGTTATTGCGTCCAGGCTGCTGGTTAATCTCGACGATTTTAACAATAAAGGAGTCTTACCGTATAGGATAACTCTGAGCATGGGTATTGTCCCCTTTAATCCGGAGCGCCCCAACTCGATTGGCGAGTTAATGGTGGAAGCTGAAAGAGCGATGTCTGAAAATAAACAGGGCAGGCAAAACTTATCTTTGAAGTGGTCTCTTGCCTGAATTTTCTCCGGGTACCGATTAGTCCTGTGGATAGAACCTGCTATATGCTCGAATTACTCAGTGTCAGAAGGTAATTATTACCACATTCGATGTATAGGGTCTATATCTGGCAGGAACATCCATCCTTCGTTGTTACGTGAAGGTGTTCTCTATGGGTTGCCTTATAACCTGCATTCTTCAAACTATTAATTACTGCAGTAGCGTCATCGGTATCGAGATGAATCACAACGCCTTTTTCTTTGGTAACCGGGAAGGGCAATGCCCATACTACCTTTATACCGGTACCGGTCTTGTTAATACAGGCTAATATTTCCTGTAATAAGCTGTAATCTTCGAGCTTCCGGATCGCAATTCTGGTACCGGGCATGTTTACGCCCAGCGTTGGATTTAATACGCGGTAGACGTAGTCATTGGTGGTGACAATACCCACGATTTTTCTGCTTTTACAAACAACTAGGGCCCCAACTTTGTGATACTGAGCAATGGATATCGCCTTTTCGATGGGCGTTTCCGGACTTACCGTAACCACTTCTTTTCTCATCACATCGCCAACCGTAGTATGGTGTATCAACCAGGCAAGCTGCCATACGGCTGGCGCAGTCGTCTGAGGGGATACACGTTCAATCCTGTTCTGAGAGATCATACCTACCAGCTTGCCTCTCTCCGTCACCGGGAGACGGCGGAAATTCTTCTCTTTCATAATCTTCAGTGCTTCGGTAATATGCATTTTAGTGGGCACTGTAATTACATTTTCAGTCATGATGTGTTTTATTAACATAATCGCCCTCCTGTTTCGGAATCGCTTTATTATTAATTAACAACCATTTTAATATAGTAATTTATCAGGCATATCTTACAATAAGCATGAGCCAGCAGAAGGAAACCACCAGGAGCATACCGGGGAGTGCGTATTTGCAGAACCGTCCCCAGCTGATGTGATAACCCTCCCTTTCTGCGATGGCCGTTCCCACTACATTGGCCGAGGCCCCGATAGGGGTAGCATTACCGCCGATATCCGTGCCCAGGGCCAGGGTCCAGCTTAATGTATGAAGGTCCAGGGAGGCAGTTTGGGCAAGATTGGCTATCACAGGAACCATGGTGGCGGCAAAGGGGATATTATCTACTATAGCCGAGGCAAAAGCAGAAACCCACAGGATAAAAGGTATCACGATAACGATGTTTCCTCCTGAAATAGCGCCTATATATTGGGCCAGCATTTTTAAGACGCCTGTTTCTTCCAGGCCTCCTACACAAATAAACAGCCCGACAAAGAAAAGCAAAGTGCGCCAGTCAACTTCCTTTAAAACACGCCAGGCTTTATTACCGCATGCTACTAAGGTTAGAAAAGCGGCAATACAACCTATGATAGCTACGGATAGTCCGGTTTGAGCGTGCGTGATCAGCAAGATTGCGACCATTACAAAAATCAGGGAATTAATTCTAAACAGGTGCCGGTTGGTAATAGCCTCCCGCGGTTCCGGGAATTTTTCATAGTCAATATCTGCATTATTTTCAGACGATTTTAGATCTTTACGAAAACAAAAATAGAAGTATATTATACTTATAACCATTCCCCCCAGGGCGATGGGTCCGGTATTGATGGCGAAGTCGGTAAAAGTATAGCCATGTGCAGTTCCTATGATGATATTGGGGGGATCACCGCACATGGTTGCGCTGCCTCCGACATTGGCTGCAAAAATCGTAGCTATTATCATGGGGACGGGATCGAATTTTAACAGGCGGGACAGTTCGACGGTTACTATGGCCAGGAATAACAAAACGGTAATGCTGTCTATAAACATGGAGAGGAAACCTGACAGCAGCATAAATGAAATCAGGATAGGAACGATTTTATATTTCACCGTCTTGGCTATTAATAGACACAGCCAGCGGAAAAAGCCTACTCTTCCCAGCCCCTCTACCATGGTCATCATACCGCCGATGAAGATTATAGTCTGCCAGTTGATGCCGTGAGATTC
>CAZEAR010000216.1:0-3296 GCA_964510365.1 uncultured Dehalococcoidales bacterium
TCTTTACAGTGCAAAATACCTACTACGATATCTTTGATTGTCTGTTCAACGGACTTATCAGTTCCCATTATCGACTTGCCTCCTAATTCTTTCTAACTCTATATTTAAACTACCGATCATATCGGATTCTACCATCGTTTTAGCTTGAGCGATAGCTCCTTCGAATTGAGGGGCTTTACTTCTCCCATGCATTACCATTGCCACCCCATTCACCCCCAGTAATGGGCCGCCACCGGCTACATCGACTACGTTGGTTTTTGAGCGCAATTCCTTTGTCACCTTGGCAATTTCACTGTCCGGTAAATGTCCCTTCAATCTATTGTCAAGCCAATGGGTAATACTGTAACCCAAAGCTTCACAGAATTTTATCAGAACATTACCCACAAAGCCATCGCAAATAATTACATTGGCACCTCCGGTTACTATGTCATTCCCTTCCATATTGCCGATATAATTCAGGTCGCTCTTTTTAAAAAGCTCGTTGCTTTCCTTGACTAGTTCATTTCCCTTGCCCTCTTCACTACCGACACTCAACAAAGCCACGGTAGGATTTGATATATTCAGTATCTTTTTAGCATAAACGTTGCCCACTATAGCAAAATTCAACAGATGAATGGGCTTACAATCGACTGTACCGCCGCAATCCAACAAAACCGTATTGGGACTTAAACCAACCACAGGCCCACCGATAACGGGACGGTCTACACCCTCCACCGTACCTAAAATCATCAGAGCACTGGCCCCCATGGCACCGGTCGGACCGGCGCTGATCACAGCATCGGCTTCGCCGCCTTTAACCAGCTTGGTAGCTACAATCATGGATGCATTACGTTTTTGTCTTAAAACCAGAGCCGGCGGTTCTCCTTCCTTGATCACTTCGTCGGCATTAACAAGGGCGATAGCCAGTTTGGAAGTATCATAGTTTGCCAGCTCTTTCTGCATTTCCGGCAGCGGACCTACCAGAATAATTTCAACATCACCCTTTTGCAGGGCAGCTACCACACCTTTAATCACTTCAGCCGGTGCATGGTCGCCTCCCATAGCATCCACGGCTATTTTTACTGTTCTTTTTTGAGCCATACTCCGTCCTCCATTATAAATTACAAAATAATAATTAAATAGATTGTTCGATTCCTATTCCAGATATTATACATATGATAGAATCGCACACGTAGAAAATCCCAAAAAAAGAATAGTCGGTTTAACTGAATACCATAGCAAATTGAATCGAACTCTGTCAAGCAATGTTTTTGAGGCTTAACCGGTGGAGACAGGATATTAATATGCGGCACTTTTTAGTAATATTAAATATACTGGACTTATGGTTTGGAAAGGTTGTAAGAAATCTATGAAGATAACGGTTATCCTGGCGCATCCCGATAGAAGAAGCTTTAATCATGCTATTGCTAAAACAGTCATAGAAACCCTGAATAAGAACGCTCACGAAGTAATTTTTCATGACCTTTATAAAGAGAAATTTCCTCCGGTCTTACCCGCTCATGAGGTTCCCAGAGAAGCTCCTTTATCGCCGACAATAAGCAGATATTGTTCGGAAGTCTCGGACGCAAATGGAATCGTCATAATTCATCCGAATTGGTGGGGGCAACCACCCGCTATCTTAAAAGGCTGGATCGACAGGATTTTACGTCCCGGAGTAGCCTACACATTCGCCGAAGGGGATATGGGGGATGGAGAATTAATCGGGCTGCTAAAGGCAAATATAGTACTGGGATTCAACACGTCAAATACACCGGTTGCAAGAGAAATGACAGTATACGGCGATCCACTTGAAACTTTGTGGAAGAACAATATGTTTATATCTTGCGGCGTTAATAATTATTACCGCAAAAACTTCGGAGTTATCATTACCAGCAATCTTGAACAAAGAACCGCATGGCTGAAGGAAGTGGAGTACATTACCCAACAGCATTTTCCCCCATGCGGATAACAATAGGAAGCCTTCCACAGATGTAAGTAATCAAACATCCCTTTTACCTCAAATCCGCCTTATCTATACTCCACATGTTACAAGTCAAAACCTGTTATTCTGAATTTGACAATATTTTATATTAGTGCCTATAATACATCGGTATACGAGGTATCCACTTCGTAAAAAAGTCTCTGAAGATGGAAGAATAAGCCCGGCCTGAGACTGCCAAACATTTCTTCGGGAGGGGTTGGGAATAGTCCGAAGTCCCACAGAAACGTTAATCGTGTGAGCTAAATATTGTTACAAAACTTTTGGTTGGAGGTCGTTGATGGCAACGGATACGGGTAAAAAAATTATTTATCAAACCAAACGGGAACTAGCGGAGAGGGCGCTTGGTCGAGCTTTGGGACTCCTGGGCAACAATCCCGATAAGAATGCTAAGTATATTATCAAGGCGATCGATCACATCGCAAGCGATGAAAAACAAGACATAACCCGGGATTGGATCCACAGTTGGCTTGAGGAAGGAAGACCGGGGCGTGAATTCCTGGGGAAACTGCTGAAGAACATTCATCCCAATGTACGTCGGCGCTACATAGCGCGTATGGTCGTGAGTATGTTCTTCAGATATCCGGAGATGATCGAGCGCTGCAAACACAAATATGGTATCAGACCTGCCGCTACCATGCTTATATCACCGTCGATGAGGTGTAATTACCGCTGCAAAGGTTGCTACGCGGCCAGCTATGAGCGTAAGGATGATATGAAGCCGGAGGTGTTCGACAGAGTTCTGAGCGAAGCCGAAGATATAAGCATAAACTTTTTCGTTATACTGGGCGGAGAGCCGTTCGTTTACCCCGAACTACTGCCCATCATCAAGAAGCACAACAAATCCTTCTTTCAGATATATACCAACGGCTCATTTATCGATAAAGATATGGCCAAAAGACTGGTTAAATTGGGCAACATAGCGCCGCAATTGAGTATTAACGGACCAGCAGAGTACACCGATGCCTCGCGTGGAAAAGGCTCCTTCGATAAAGCGATGCAGGCCATGGAAAACCTTCGGGAAGCGGGCTGCGTTTTCGGCTTCTCCTCGCTGGTAACACGCCACAATATCGATGCCATTTGCTCCGAGCAGTGGATAGACCTTCTCATCGAAAATGGAGCACTGTACGGCTGGCTTTTCCTCTACATGCCTGTGGGTGATGAGCCGGATGTAAGTTTAATGCCGACACCCGAGCAGCGAAACAATCTGAGAGCCATAATGCGGAATTACCGACGAACGAAGCCGATACTGGTCGCTGACTTCTGGAGCGACGGAGCACTGACGGGCGGCTGTATTGCTGGCGGCAGGCAGTATTTC
>CAZEAR010000217.1:0-3269 GCA_964510365.1 uncultured Dehalococcoidales bacterium
CGATACATATCACTTATTTACTATATCATTGATATTACTGTAAATCTAGAAAAGGAACATTGTTGAAATCACCTCAAGACCTCTGGAACGCAGCTCTGGGAGAACTGCAATTACAAGTTACCAAGCCGAATTATAACACATGGCTTAAAGACACTATTGGTATTGGATACAAAAATGACATCTTCACTATCGGCGTACCCAATGCATTCATCGAAGAATGGCTGGAAAGCCGTCTTAGTTCTTTGATAAAAAAAACTTTGACCAATATTACAGGTAAATCGGTCTCAATTCGTTTCCTGGTTCAAGCGTCTATTAAACCGGAGAAAAAAGTCCCGTCTTGTGGCTATCCTTTTAATCCCGATTTTAACTGCTCTTTTCAACCCGACGGCGGCACCAGTACTAAGTTAAGAAATCCTGAACGATCCAGATTATTTTCTTCCAAATATTCCTTCGATAATTTTGTTACCGGTGAATCTAACCGCCTGGCATATGCAGCTTCTCTGGAAGTTGCTGAAAATCCGGGTCTTATTTTCAATCCGCTCTACATTTATGGTGATACGGGTCTGGGTAAAACCCATTTATTACATGCTATACAGTATTCAGCCACCTCTTGCGGAAACCTGGTCATATATACCAGTGCAGAGAAACTTACTAATGAATTCGTTAACGCCCTTAAAAATAATAGAACGGACGAGTTCCACTCTAAATACAGGAATGTCGACGTCCTCCTGGTCGATGATGTGCAGTTTTTAAGTGGAAAATCTCAAACCCAGGAATGTTTCTTTCATATTTTCAATGACCTCCATGAAAACAGTTGCCAGATTGTTATGACCAGTGACTGCGCACCGAAGTCTATTAATAGCCTGGGTAAAAGACTGAAATCTCGTCTGGAATGGGGTCTGGTCGCAGATATCAGACCTCCTGATATGGAAACTCGCATGACCATCCTCAAAGTAAAGGCAAGGCAAATGTCTGTAGATGTTCCTGATGACGTTTTGCAATATATCGCTACACTATTTCGTAACAATGCCCGTGAGTTGGAGGGAGGACTTAACAGAGTCGTAACTCATTCAAAGTTAAGTGGATCTCTGCTTGATATTAACACTGCCATCAAAGCCTTGACATTTCTGATGGCTAAAGAGTCTCAGCAAAATATCGGTATCACACCCAAGCAGGTTATTGATATTGTTGCCGGTTATTATGTTATCCCTTCTGATTCCCTTTCCGGCAAAAGAAGAGATAGAAAAACTTCTCATGCTCGCCAGGTGGCTATGTTTTTTCTTCGAGAAAATAATCATTCTAATCTTACCGAGATAGGAAGGTTTCTCGGTGGCAGGGATCATTCCACAGTTCTTCACGGATGCGAAAAGATTGCTCATGAGGAAAAAGTTAATCCTCATCTTCGCAAAGAACTTCTGGAGCTTCGTATTGAACTTGGTTTCACTAAGAAATCCTGACTCTTGTTTATTATCTGTTAATAATAAACCGTTTTCTGTTTATAATTTTCCACTTTTTTGTTGATAACCTCTTCTTTATTCTTTTTTTATTATCTTTTTTTCATCTATTTTTATTAACATATCCTCATATACTTATTACTATTATTATTAATCTAATAACCTTTTATTATTAATAATTACTGCTTTTATTTTAATAATCTTTCTCGTATGCTATCCTGAATATTGTGGATAAAGTAGATATTAAGGTTATAGCCGGTATAGGTGGAGATGGAATAGCAAGCTTTCGTCATGAAAAGTACGTGCCTTTAGGTGGACCTGATGGCGGAGATGGAGGCAATGGTGGTAGTGTTTATGTCCGTGCGGACAAAAGTCTTAATAATTTGATATCGCTGCGGCATCGAAAATTGCTCAAAGCGGGCAATGGCGGTAAAGGAGGTAGCCAGAAGAAACATGGTAAAAACGGGGATGATCTTTTTATAACCGTTCCTCCGGGTACGTTGGTATACAAGGTCGAGGATGGAGGCAATTCTGTCGTAGAAGATTTAGATCGTCATAATCAACAGGTTATGGTTGCAAAGGGTGGTAGAGGTGGACTAGGTAATGTTCACTTTGCTACATCAACAAACCAGGCTCCTAAAAAATTCACAAACGGTGAGAAGGGAGAGGAAGCACAGCTGATATTAGATCTCAAGCTAATTGCAGATGCAGGAATTATTGGTCTTCCCAATGCAGGCAAATCAACTTTATTATCTTCCATATCCGCGGCAAGTCCAAAGGTCGCCGGTTACCCGTTTACTACCATGGAGCCGGAGTTGGGTGAAGTACATGTCGGCAAATCGATCTTTGTTGTTGCCGAGATACCGGGACTGATAAAGGGGGCACATCAGGGAAAGGGGCTGGGTCATAGCTTTCTCCGCCATGCTGAGCGGACCAAACTTCTGATTCATTTACTGGACGGAAGTTCGCCGACTATAATCGATGACCTTGGAGATATTGAGCATGAGCTGGCCATGTATCAGCTGGAACTGGCACAGAAGCGTCGTATCCTGGCCGTGAATAAAATAGACTTGCCGGAGGTACAGGCCAGACTACCCGAGCTTCAGGAATTGTTTGGCTCTCTTGGGCAGAAGCCTTTTTTTATATCGGGCGCCAGCGGTCAAGGCGTGGCTGATCTGTTATCAGCAGTAGCGGCGGAGCTGGCGACAATAACCGGGCCGGTATTGATGGCTGAGGCGCCGGTGAAAATATTTAGACCGAAGCCCAAAAGGTGAAATTAGGAGTGAGAAAATGAAATGAAAGCAGGTATATTAGGCGGTACTTTTGACCCGGTTCATTACGGCCATTTACGGATTGCTGATGAGGCGAAGCAAAGGATAGGCCTTGATGAAGTTATATATATACCTGCCGGCCAGCCATGGATTAAGATAGACAGAAATATTACCCCGGCTGAGCATCGAATTAAAATGCTGGAACTGGCTATCGCTCATGAACCTTCTTCCAGAATCTCGACTATCGAAATTCAGCATAAGGGGCCTTCGTATACCGTGGACACGCTGACTGCTTTAAGGAAGCAAACGGGGACCCAAACCGAATTATTCTTCATACTGGGATGGGACATACTGATAGATATGCCCCGGTGGAAGGAGCCTGCGGAACTGGTAAAAATGTGTTACCTGGTGGCATTAACCAGAGCTAATGTGCCCTGTCCGGATTTAGCGGCATTGGAAAAGGCGATACCGGGAATTGCCGGGAGAACCATTGTCCTCGATATGCAACCAGTCGACATAAGTTCATCGGAAGTCAGGCGTAGAT
>CAZEAR010000218.1:0-3227 GCA_964510365.1 uncultured Dehalococcoidales bacterium
TCTCAGACCGGCTCACTCTTCACCTGGGCGACCATATCATTGAGTTAATTCATCTGCCCGGCCATACCCCCTATGAAGTCGGTGTCTACATACCTCAAGAAAGGGTTATTTTTACGGGTGATAATTTTACCAATATGCAGCAGCCCAGTTTTACCCACAGTTGTCCTCTGGAATGGATTGAATCTCTAAAGAAAATCGAGGCCATGGACGTAGATTTCATTGTCCCGGGTCACGGTCAAGTAGGCGACAAGGCGGCACTTAGAAAATTTGCCGCATTTGTTCAAGGAGTAGTGGATACGGTTCAAAGAGCCATCGACCGGGGAATAAGCAAGGAAGAAGCATCCAACACGATATCATTCGAAGAACAGCTTTTCGCCCGACACCCCGGTGCAAAGCAGCAAAGAATGTCCATAATCCGGCTGTATGAGATGCTTTTAAAACGGGCAAGTTAATATTAAGAAAGAAGTAGTTATTAAGAGAGGTACTGAGGGCTTCCATAACCGATCTGGATAGAGGAGCTTTTATGTACCCCTTAATTCAACGTTAATTTACGACTCGCTTGATCTCCGAAATACTTAGAATTACTTATTTGGGCGTTTTTATTTGTGAAATATCCAGTGCGTCTGTATATAGAATACGGTACATTGTATAATTTATAATTCGAAATAGGGGAATATAGGTCTCCTATAATACATAGCTGATATAGAGAGCAGTCATTCATTCCATGACAATAAGGACGGGATGATTTGCCTGTCAACTCCAAGAGGAATGCAAGGACAGATCAAAATATATTTTATATTGAAATACCATTTTACTAGTCTGGTGACAAAGCATGCTTAATAATGAAACATACACACAACCCGCTAATCCAAGATTGTTCTACGGATATATTATCGTTATCCTTTCCTTCCTTATTCTTGCCGTACATACGGGCGCACGTGTCGTGTTCGGTATCTTCTTACTGCCGATGTTAACTGAACTCAACTTAACCAGAGGAATGATCTCAGGTGCCTTTTCAGTTTCGCTGCTGGTAGCCGGATCAGCTTCAATTCTAATAGGTAGATTTACCGATGTTCTCGGGCCCCGCACCACAATGACAATCAGCGGTATTTTCCTTGGCATCGGTTATTTACTCATGTCTCAGGTTAACGCTGTCTGGCAAATTTACTTATTCTACGGGATTATAATCGGCCTGGGTGGTAATGTTTATGTTCCTATGTCATCCACAATAGCCAGATGGTTTACCATGAGGAGAAATTTGATGACGGGTATTGTTTTATGCGGAGGCTCGATAGGCACATTGATTACGCCGCTTCTGGTCAACTGGCTGATATATACTTATGATTGGCGCATATCGTTCATCGCACTGGGAATCATAGTCATGCTATTCCTAATCGGATCCGCGCAACTGTTAAAGAAGGATCCCACAAAAACAGGACAGGTACCGTATGGAGAGAATCAAAATAATACCCCTTATATTCAGTCAAAATACATTTTGCCTGATAATGAACTCTCTTTGCGAAAAGCAGTTTATACCAAACAGTTCTTGATGCTCGCGGTTATCTTTTTCGTTATCGGAGTTTGTATGTTTTCCATTATAGTACACATTGCACCCCATGCAATCGATCAGGGATTCTCCGCCGCCAATGCAGCAGGCATCGTATCTGTAATCGGCGGTGTAGGCATTTTGGGCAGGATCGTTATCGGTCATGCCGGCGACAGGTTCGGCGCTAAATGGGCTATTCTTATCAGCCTGGCTTTGACATTTACAGCTATGATTTGTCTCATGCTGGCCAGGGAATTATGGATGCTCTACATTTTTGCAATCCTCTTCGGTTTCTCTTTCGCCTCGGGGGCAGTAGCTGCACCCTTAATTGCTGAATTGTTCGGGTTAAGATCCCACGGCTCAATTTTAGGAACAATGAATTTCATTTACAGCGTTGGAGTCGCTGTAGGTCCACTCATGACAGGTTATATTTTTGATGCTACCCATAGTTATCAACTGGCCTTTATAATTGTCACCATTACGGCTCTCCTGGGGATCATAACTACCTTGCTGCTAAAGCCTGCAATAACAAATGAGACCAATTAAATGGCATTGACAACCGTTAAAACAGTACTGTTATAATGTTTATCCCATAACAGGATTCGAACAGACGGATATTAAATCAATCGTCGCTACGGACCTTATATTAAGGAGTTAAACATAGATATTTACCAGGCAATCGAAAAAAGAAGAACGATTCGCAACTTTACACAAGGTGTTCCAGAAGAACTATTACGGAAGATAATCTTATCGGGTACCAGGGCACCTTCAGCCGGAAACCGCCAGCCGTGGGAATTTATTATCATCGATGACCCCAAAATCATCGACCGGATTGCTGAACATAAATACCAGCAGAACCGCAAGATGTCTCCGCAGAAATTCGGATCCGGTGTTACCCAGGCAGATATCGATGAAAAAGCCCTGATACAGAAAAAAGCCTATCAGAATTGCAGTGTCATTGCTGTCTGCTACAGGGCAGGACAAGGGCATGAATCAAGTGCTTGGATGTGTATTGAGAACATGGCTCTGGCAGCAACCGCTGAAGGCCTGGGAATTGTACCCTCATGTTTCTGGGACGAGCATGAAGAAGCAGTTAAAATAATTCTTGGCGTCCCCGAGGGCTACAAGATAGCAGCCGTCATGCTCATAGGAGTGCAGGAAGGCTATCCCGAGGTTAAATATCCGGACAAATCGCGGCGTCCGGAATTCAGCTGGTTACATAGAAATACATTCGGTATATCCGGCAATCCGTAGCCATTTTTGAGACGAATTCCTCCAAAATTAAATAATATTGTTTGATAATACCGGGGACTAATATCTGGCTCATATACCGGCGGTATGATACAATATATGGCCGTTATCATATTTCTATGATGGCCAAATAGCACCTTAAAGACAGCTTGTATCCATGCCCGTATCCGATGTAAAAGGCAAAAACGTTTACGCCCGGAACCGCATTCACGACCTCATCGATAAGGATTAAGGTTACTATTCTATTAGAGAGGAGATATTGATATTATGTCAAATAATTCCTTAGATTTTCTTTTCAATCCCAAATCCATAGCCGTGGTTGGAGCTTCTACCAATGAGGAGAGCCACGGACATAACTTTTTGAATTTTCAACTGAGTTATGGCTATAAGGGCAAACTCTATCCCATAAATCCTAAAAGCCCGGAGATAT
>CAZEAR010000219.1:0-3224 GCA_964510365.1 uncultured Dehalococcoidales bacterium
AAGTGGAATGCAAGCCGGTATGGCAGTTAATAACAGACAATGTAAAGGAATGGACTGTAGAGAAGGCATCGGAGGTGACGTGGCTGCCTGCGGAGAAGATAAGGGAATCGGCGTTGATGTATGCCAAAAATCGGCCTGCTACTATAGAATGGGGAGTCTCTATGTCCCAGTGTACACGCTCGACAGCTACTAATCAGTCCATAATGCAGTTAAAAGCAATTTCGGGAATGCTTGATGTACGTGGCGGACAACCGTTCTGGTGTGTACCCGGGTTCAGAAGTGCCGGACTGGGAGCACGTTTAACGGATGATGCCGTAAAGATTAGCAAAGAGCAAGAAGCCAAACGCATAAGTGGCGGATATCCATTCAGTTCGGAATCCGAACTTACGCTGGCTCCTTCAGCTCACCAACCTGATGTCTGGAGGGCTATCCATACCGGTAAACCGTATCAGATCAGAGCCCTATTTGGTTGTGACAGTAATCCGATTATGGGACATGAGAATCCCGGAGCTTATATTGTCGAAGCACTGAAAAAGCTGGAATTCATAGTATGGCTGGATGTTGTTATGACTCCATCGAATGAATTCGCCGATATAATTCTTCCAATTTGCACGCCATTGGAAAGAAACTATGTTACCGATAGACAGGAGTATGGCCTTTTTGCCGGTCAGGCTGTAGTTGAGCCCCAATGGGAAAGTAAATCAGATTTTTATATTTTCAGGGACCTGTACCGGAGATTCGGCCGGGGAGATCTTTGGCCTTGGGAGACAGAAAAAGAATGGTGTAATTATCAGATGGAACAGGTCGGTATTACCTTCGATGAGATCAGTAAAACCGCTTTCTATCCTGCTCCTGAGATATGGAAAAAATATGAGAAAGGATTGCTCCGAAAAGATAAAAAAGCCGGTTTCCCTACGCCATCCGGAAAAGTTGAGTTGTATTCTTCATTGCTGGAGAAGTTCAGTATTGACCCGCTCCCAATTTTCAAGATGCCGATTCAGAGCTATGAAACGACTCCTGAGATAGCTAAAGAGTATCCGTTGATATTAATTACCGGTTCGAGAGAATTAAATTATCCGTTCTTCCATAGTATGCATCGCCATGTGCCTCAATTAAGGGAGATACAGCGATATCCTGTTCTGTTGATTAATCCCAAGACCGCAGGCAAACTGGGAATAAAGGACGGAGATTGGGCCTGGATTGAGACTAAGAAAGGAAAAGTAAGGCAGAAAGCGCAGGTTACGGAGAGAATCCACCCCAATATAGTCTCCGCATCACATGATTTTTGGTATCCGGAATTGCCGGCACCGTTGCATGGTGCGCTTGACTCCAATATTAATTTGCTGGTTGATCCGTTTCTCGGGACAGATCCTGCCACAGGGACAACAGAACTCCGTGGGCTTTTATGCAAGGTCTCCAGAGCTGACGGGCCGCCGCCCCATGTAGTAGATGAAGCTTTTGCTAAAGAGAAGGTTGAAAAATAAGGTAGTTGTAATTTAGCCGCTTTGTAGGGTTGGCCATAATAAGCGGCTAATTACTTAGGAGATTTTGTTGTTAAAAATAGCGCTTCGTATACAGGGTTTGGTCCATTAAGATAAAATAAATTTGATATTTTTAGTAGGATGCTGAATATTTCAGGTATTTACTGCCAATTAATAATATTAATCGCAAAAGAGGTACGGAAATGGAAAAGTATGAAGCTCTGTTTGAACCGATAAGAATAGGCAATGTCACCATTAAAAACAGGATATCCTGTACTCCGATGTGTGTGGCTTTCGAGGATAAGGACGGATTTGTGACTCCTCAATTCAAAGCCTTTTACGCAGCACGAGCAATAGGCGGAACGGGTCTGCTAGATACCGGTACTGTAACCGTAACTAAAATACACACGGATCGCCGTACTATCGGATTGAAAATGCTTAATACGCAGGCATATCCCGGCCTGAGTGAACTGGCTGAGACCATTCATTATTTCGGGTCGAAGGTATTTATGCAGATAGGTACCGGTCAAGGACGCCAGGTGTTCAGCAAAAAGACCTGGGCAAATCCGGACCTGGATGTTATATCGGCTTCCCCGGTGCCGTATAAAATACCGTTAGAAAATTACCCGCCCAAACCTAACAGGTGGTATGCGAGGCGAGGACTCTCCTGGATGCGTGAAGGTGGCGATGAGGGTTTAATGCCCCGGGAAGCTACTATAGAGGAGATTCAGGAGACAGAGGATACGGTAGCCGCATCTGTTCCTATATTGAAAGCATTGGGATATGATGGAGTAGAGATCCATGCTGCTCACGGTTATTTTGCCTTTTCCTTCCTGTCACCCAGATTAAATCTTCGTAAAGACATGTATGGCGGATCGCTGGAAAATCAGTTTCGTTTTATAAAGAACATGATTGAAAAATCAAGAAAGGCTGTAGGTGATGATTTTGTTATAGGGGTTCGCTTAAGCCTTGATGAATGGATGCCCGGTGGATGTACTCTTGAACATACAAAATATTATGCTCAGGAAGCTGAGAAATGCAGTGCGGACTACATTTTATTCTCCGATGGATGCCACGAGGGATATAAATACTATGTACCCGATGAAAATGGAACGATGCTGGATAGAGCCGGCGAGGTAAAAAAACTGGTAAAAATACCCATTATCACTCCTTCTGTTCATGATCCAGATATGGCAGAAAAGGCGATAAGGGAAGGCAAGACCGATATGATCGGATTGGCCAGAGGCCTTATAGTTGAGCCTGAATGGGCGAATAAAGTTGCCAGAGGCGAACCTATCAGGAAGTGCTCTAGATGTCTTTCCGGATGTTTTGTTCGGCTGCATCTGGGAGTGCCCATAAGATGTACCGAGAATCCGGAAGTCGGATTTGAGCAATATAATCCGAGATACCAGATGCGGGAGCCAAAGGGTAAGGAGCGTCCCTGCAAAGCAGCCTGTCCGATCGGGCAGAATGTTCCTGATTATGTTGATCTTATCTATGATGGAAAATTTAAGGAAGCGATCAAAGTAATCAGGGAAACGAATCCCTTGCCCGGCGTACTCGGTAGAGTATGTCATCATCCCTGTGAAAAAGATTGTAATCGCGCAAAAGTAGACGAGCCTATTGCGATTAAAGCGCTCAAAAGGTTCGCTGCTGACAATGCAGCCAAGAGTGCCGAGGATGTAAAGAAGCTGCCTGTTACCAAGCCTGATAGAGTAGCTATTGTAGGATCCGGCCCAGCAG
>CAZEAR010000220.1:0-1867 GCA_964510365.1 uncultured Dehalococcoidales bacterium
ATATTAACTCGCGGTATAAAAATCCCTTTTGTTTTTAAGTGACAATATGTTTGCCACTGTCCAACATCGTTTCTCGCCGAAGCATCCTGCACGGATGTAATCCCCATTGATATCATTTCGCTACTTGCCAGGTTAATGCCGCGCTCCAGCTCCTTTTCTTCCAGAGGCGGGATGAACTGTGCCAGATATGAATTCATACCGTAAAGTACACCGTTAGGTTCCCCCGAATTCAGGTCTCGCTCGATCATACCTCCGGGTGGTTCCGGAGTATCGATAGATATACCGCACAGTGCTAGAGCTTTGCTGTTCAAGACATGGGCGTGCCCTGATTGGTGAGTTAACTTAACCGGGTGGTCTATTGTAGCCTGGTCCAGGTCCCGGCGATCAGGATGGCGTTTTTCAGACAGATAATATTCATTATATCCCCTCGCCCTGATCCAGCTTCCCTGTGGATAGTTAACGGCTGTCTCCTTGACCTTATTTTGAATATCTGAAATCGAGCGGATATCGGACTTTCTCAAATTTATATTGACCAGGCTTTCTGCGAATCCAAGGGGGTGGCAGTGGGCATCATGGAATCCCGGTAAAACAGCCCTCTTGTTGCAGTCTATGACAGTAGTTCTGGAGCTTTTGAAGGATTGGAAATCGTCATCCTCCAAAATATACGCAATTCTACCGTTTTGTATAACAATCGACCTGGCTCGCGGAGTGATAGGATCGAGCGTTAAGACATTGGCATTATGTAATATTAAATCTGCTTCGACCATAATTATTCTTTATTGGAGAATATATTCTGTTCAGCTAGATAACCAATAATCCTGGGAATAATATATGTTGCCAGCCGGCGTCCAGACCCGCCGCAGAGTATGACCACCAGCCTTCCCTGACAGGTCTCATCAGCAGATGCTTTTATTGTCTTTAAAATTTCCAGATGACAATCTCCGGTCAGTCCTTTGTCTCCGTATTCCCCCTGCGTGGCATCATAACCGAATTCCCAGAATATTATTTCTGGACGAAAAGCTTTTATCGTCGGAACAAATTTCTGTCTGAATTTATGAAGGTATACTTCATCGCTGATATTATAGGGGATAAATATATCTATGTTGTTATAGCTATCCTGGTAATCTTGATGGCAAAAGCATATATGAAGGACATCTCTGTCATAGTGAAAAATGTCCCTGGTGCCATCGGCATGGTGGCTGTCTGTATCTACTATGGCAAACCTGCTGATACCCTTATCTCTTAATAATGCTACTGCGACAGCGGCACCATTGAAGTAGCAGTAACCACCGAAGAAGTCTCTGCCTGCATGATGGTCACCCACACCGGTGAAGACAAAAGCATTATCGATATTTCCTTTAAGCATCTCCTCAGCAGCATGAATAGTTCCTCCCGCAGAATACACTGCCGCTTCGAAAAACCGGGTCATTTTAACCTTTTCTATCATACGTCCGGAGTGCACTCTGGATAACTGGTCTTCGGTTGCAGCAGTAATATGATTAGCAATGTCAGTGGACCGATACCTGCCGTCATAAAAAGTAATATTATTTTTATCCAGGATACCGGCAAGGGCATATGGAAAATCCTTCAATCGTTCACCTTGGTAATATGGCAGGAAGATGCCTGTCTTTAATTGCCGTGGTCTCATTGTTTCTGAATCCTATCGATAAATGGCGAAACATAAATTATGTATCGACTCGATCGGCTCTTTTCTCAACTCTTAGATTGTCCAACCACAAATTAAATCTGTCATAAAACATAAGTGTTTTTTTATCTAATTGCCGTGTCTGCATCAAATATGCTTCAGAGGGATGGTATATCTGCTCCGGCCCGGCTGGGTTTACCGGCAATAACATATCGCTGATAC
>CAZEAR010000220.1:1877-3203 GCA_964510365.1 uncultured Dehalococcoidales bacterium
CCCGTGTCCAGGGTGGCATCGACAAGAACCAGTCTGCCTTCGATCTCCACTTTGCAAGTCAGATGAAAGCCGACAGGCATCTCTTTTGCCAGCGCCATCAGACCATCGGGATAAAGGTCCTCAAAATCGTCCCAGCGGAAAGGGTATACGGCAAATAGTACCGGCAAACCGAGCCTCTGGTACATATTGGCCATCAGAAAATGTTTCGGCGCACAGGAACCTCTATTAATTTCCAATATCTTTACATAGCGCTCGGGATCATTAAGATCGGGTACTATAGTGAAGGGTATGTCTCTGATTCGATTAAATATTTCTATCCTGGATTTCAGGGGACTTTCACCATGTGTCCATTCGCGAAATTTTTTTTCACTAACGCCAGTCATAATAATTGATTTAGCTTAGCCTGTTTAATATCATCCGTCAATTTTACTTATTATTTCATAAAATGCCGGCTTGATACTGGTCAAAGTTATGCAATCCGATTGGTTTTTATGTTAAACTTAGGTCGTACAAAAAGTAAGAAAATGGGTAGTATTTTGTCGACTGTGCCTGCATTTTTGATTCACGCCGTAACAATGCTATGGGTCTGATTTATGAGTGAAAGGTTATGTAATCTATTCGAAGAATGCCAGACCCCCGATGCGCCTCTATGTCCCATACAGGAGAATACCGTAAGACATGGAATATGGTATGCTGATGAACCTATTTGTCGAGCTAAGAAATTCCAGAACCTGTCATGGATTAAAAAACAAAAACTGATATCAAAACAAAAACTAAAGCTGGACGACGGTTTCTTTACGGTCAGAATGCTGAACGAGTTACAGGTGATACCGCAAAGCTTGAGGGGCGCCGATCCGTCCGACTGTGATGCCGAGGCAAAATGGCTGAACGAACGTGCCGAAAGGCGGTTAATGCATTCTCGCCGGAGAGTTAATAATAAAGCTGCAAATGCAGAGTATGCTAAAGCGGGGACTTTGTTTTAAGGTTTGTTGATTTAAGCTACCCAAGCAGGTGGTTCATGATAATATTATGAGCCATATGGGCTTTATCCCCACCCCTGAATTCAAAGGTTTTAGGCTCCATTCCCATTGGATTTATGGTCAGCGTGTCGCTGACGAAGAATCCTTTTGTAATCAGGAAACCTTTATTGTCCTCACTGGCCACAGATGCGATACGGGCATAAGGTATACTGACTAAGGCTTTCTTACTCTTTAAGAATGCCTTATCGTAATAGATAATACGCTTATCGGTAATTCCCAGAAATCCGGTCCCGGCACCCTTCATGTCGAAAACAGCTTCGATCACTTCTTCCGGCAGGCAAACACT
>CAZEAR010000221.1:0-3200 GCA_964510365.1 uncultured Dehalococcoidales bacterium
TAGTAAAGGTGATAGGTCACTTAAATATTTTAACTGTAGACATGAAATGCTGGCCGTTTCTATGGCAATGGGTTATACCAAAGCAACAAACCATGTCTCAGCTGTTCTATTACATGCCGGAATTGGGACTCTGCATGCAGCTATGGCTATACGAGCTGCGTACTTAGTCGAGGTTCCTATGATTATTTTCAGCAGTGAAACCTACAACCACGTTTTTGATGAAGAGATTAAGGCACCGGGTGTTAACTGGATTAGTCATCTCTCTGATATTGGGGGTCCTGCTTATTTAGTCAAACCCTTTATTAAGTGGAGTAATACCGTTAACACAAGTGACAACTTGATTGATTCCGTTTGTAGAGGATACCAGATAGCCCAGGAATACCCCCGGGGACCGGTTTTAATCTCTGTTACCAGAGAGTTGTTAATGAAGACGATAGTTGAAGTTAAGATTAAACCACCATCTTTTACATCCTCATTAGCTCAACCACCCAGTCATGTCTTTGAAGATGTAGCACAGCGACTTATCGAAAGTAAACAACCGATTATTATTACTGAGCATGTAGGGAAAAACCCGGAAAACGTGGCCAAACTAATCGAGTTGGCCGAGTTGTTGAGTATTCCAGTTTTCGAAACCGAGTTTGCTGCTGTATTCAATTTCCCTCAGAATCACCCTCTCCACATGGGTTATAATGCTTCAGAAGACCTGCAGAAAGCTGATATGATTTTGACCGTTGGATGTATAAATCCGTGGTACACTCCTTCTAAATATTCACAGAGTAATGTATGCTCTGTACTCCTTGATGAAAATACTATACATAAAGAACTACCTTACTGGGGTTATCAGTTTGATATAACCTTGAACACGGATATTGGGAGGGGATTGACTACGTTAGTCGATATAATTGGCGCTAAGATTCATCAAAAAGGTCAATCTTCATCTCCTTACAAGGAAAGGTTAGAATACTGGCGGAAAAAACATGAACAGATGGTAAAACAATGGAAAACGGAGGCACTGACTGGTAAAAATAATAAACCGATTTCTTCAAAATGGTTTTTCTATACGATTGATAGGATATTGCCTAGCAACTCAGTTGTAATGGAAGAGACCATCCTTCATTCGCGTGTCCTGCGCAAATATTTAACCGCACCCGATCTTTATATCAAGTCTGTTACCGGCTGTTTGGGGACAGGAATGGGAGAAGCATTGGGATTAAAACTTGCTTACCAAGATCGGCCGATTATCTTTATTGTCGGTGACGGCACTTTTACATACAATCCAGTACTAGCTGCGCTAGGACTCAGTCAAGAGTATCATCTGCCGATTCTTACTATTATACTTAATAATGGTGGTTACATGGTGATGAAATTAGCTCACCGTGATCTCTATCCTTCAGGGTGGGCTTCCAGTCATAATGAGTATTTAGGTGTGGACATAGCTCCGGATCCTGACTATAGCAAGGTGGCAGGGGCCTTTGGTGCATTTTCTGAGAAGGTAGAAGAGTCTGAGAATATTGAGCCTGCCTTAAATCGAGCTTTACAACAGATGGCAGAGGGCAGAAATGCCTTGCTGGATGTAGTAGTGGATAAGGGCAAATTTCCATTTTAGTCATTTTATCAAACAATAAGTTGTGGTTCTTGGATTACTATACTAACCTGATCTCCAGGCTAACATTATTGTTCATATGCTTTCAAAATGGAATTTTTTCGACTGAACAGTAAGTATATTATTAATATTTAGGTATCCCCTTTAATCCGGGTTTAAAGATCAAGCTCGCCGATAACGGAGCTCCATTTTTTATATGTTTTATCCAGTATTTCATGGCTCATTCTTGCTATGGGATACCAGTCATCTTTCCATGATAAGTCCCGGCAGGCATCGATAACGACTCGTGACGAAGTTAAAGCCTTGGGTGTTCCCAACTTGGTTTTAAGAGGAATAGCGGGGTCGACGTTCGATGACCGGCAATCTTTAATAATATGAATCGACTTGTCCGGCAATGTTCTGGTTATCATAGCCCATACAACTTGCTCCAAGTTCGATGGGTCTATATCTTCCTCGACTACTACGGTGTATTTACCTGTGTCAGAAGGGCATTGGGAGGCTATTAGACCGGCCTGTAAAGCGTGACCGGAATATAATTGGGTAATAGAAATGACATTAAAAAGCATCCCCACTCCAACCTCGTGGCACCAGACATTTTGTACTCCCGGAATGCCGAATTTTTCCAGCCGGTCCCAGATCATTTCTGAGAACATGATAGCATGCAAAAGGCTGAACTCATGTGGAGGAATAGAGGGGTAAGTACAGGTAAGAATGGGATCGTCCCTGTAGTGAATTGCTTTCACTCGAATCACCGGCTCGGGAACTGTCATCAGTCCTCGATTCCCATAATATCCATGCCATTCTCCGAACGGCCCTTCCTCTTCTAGGTCTCCTGGATGGCATTCTCCTTCTATCAGTATTTCTGCCTCTGCAGGTAATGGCAGGCCGGTATACGGGCCTTTTATTACTCTGATGGGTTCGCATTTTATGCCTCCGGCGATGTCATATTCGGATACCTGCCAGGGTGTTTCAATGCAAGAGCATAGATATAGGGCAGGGTCCATACCGATGGCAATCGCTATAGGCATGGGCTGACCTTTGGCGAAGTATTTCTGTTTCATTATTAAGTTACCGTGCTTTGATGGCCCCCAATGCACGCAAATGCGATTACGGTCGACAATCATATTACGATAAGTGCCAACATTTATATAACCGGTATCCGGGTCTACCTGGATAACACCGTGGCAGGTCCCGATAAACCTGTTGTTTTCCAGTTCATGAAAGAGGGGGGAGGGGAACTTCAGGATATCCACCTTTTCTCCTTCGTCGGAATTAGCCAGTACCGGTCCCGTATTTACAACTTCGGGCTTAATAAATGATAGGCTTTTGTTTTTTCTCCGCCAGTTAGACAGTAACTCGAAAGGACTTAATTCGTCTTCCGGCAATCCTAACGTCTTGGCGATTCTCCATGGCGATGCCAGAAGCCCGAATAGAGTTCGATAACCTTTCGGGTAACCGGGTATGTCATCGAATACAAGTAGAGGTTTGAGGGCTTTTCCCCTTTTATAAAACAGTTCCACAATACTGGTCATTTCGAGATTCCAATCGGCTCCTGATATATTCTTTACTTCTCCACGTGCTTCGGCAGCTTCTAACC
>CAZEAR010000222.1:0-3189 GCA_964510365.1 uncultured Dehalococcoidales bacterium
GACTACGGCCACTTTATTATCCAATCTGAACATATCAGACATGTCGTTCTCTCCCTTTCAGTAATAAATATTGACTTACATGCTTAAATGCATAAAAGCACCGTGCCACCACTAATAGTCTCCGGCATCCTGTATTCAATTTTATTCGTCTACAATTGCCACTAAACGGACCAGCGATGCCTCTCCACCGGTATAACGAAGGGGGAAGCAGGCCAGAGTACAGCGCTTTCCGGTTACTTCGTCAATCTGACCCCCGGCGATCTCGATACCGGGAATACCGGCTTTTGCCAGAGCTAAGTGACAGGGCTCGTATATCGGGAATTCCTCATCAGCATCCTTGCCGGTTTCCTGCATGTATTCTTCCCACAGGTTTGGATTCCATTTCTTTAATGGGGTGTGGGCTAATGGATGGTCAGTTGCTCCGCCATCTTGGGCAACGGCTTTTACCTCATGCTCGATAAACCACTCTGCGGCTTCGGTATAGCATCCGGGGTAGTGATTAAAATAAATGTAACCATAAGTGGGAAAATATTTATGCCACCCGGTATTGATTACTACGAAATCGCCCTTTTTAATCGGTGGATTGGCGTTATCCAGGTCTTTCTTACCGATTACATCCCATTTCTTTAGATATCGCATGTCGACTACGACACCTTCGCCGTAGCAACTTGACAGGGGTATTTTATCGACGCTGAGGCCGCCTTCGAGAACATGCAGCGGTGCGTCCATATGAGTGGAAGCATGGAACTTTGTCTTAATGACAGTGGTCATTTTGTTAACACGGCCTTTCTTGGGGTCGCAAGGGAAGGTGGCGAACTCGGGGAAAGTAACCCTGGAGATTTCAGTGTCATACATTACCGGCCATGGCCATAGGGGAATTCCTGAATAAAAAGGTTGTGATAAATCATAAAGTTTTTGAGCCATTTGCTATTCCTTAAAAATTTATTAGGAGTTATTAAGGTGGTTTCTGTTCCACTAGGTAAGACGGTTTCGATTTTATCACTATGGATTATTCATGTCAATCCTGTTTTCAATTAATTTTACTGACAGGAAGTAATATCATTACCAGTAATATATTCAGGTACAAAAAGTCTGATCAGCTGTCTAATAATATCTTTTTGAAGATAAAGTATTGGCGGGCAAATAAGGCCCAAAAACCGTTGACAGAGTAATTATCGAATGATAAAATTCACGATTGTGGGTTCTGGTGATCTCAGGTTATTTCTCCAAAAGCGGCTTACGGTCTATTCCTTTCTAAAAAGAATTTATGAAAAGGAACTCTCGGAGACGTTTATAGCCGGGATGCCGCAAAAGATGAAGCCGTTGCTGGCTTTGACCGATATTACCTCGGATTTAGAATCAAAGCAAGCAATCGAAGAACTTATTCGTTTTACCGACACTCTACCTTCACAGGACATAAAAGCTGTTGAAACCATGCTTGCGGCTGATTATGCCAGGCTTTTTCTCAGTATTAATAAAGTCCCTCCTCATCCCTCGGAATCCACTTATCGTGAAGGTACTCCTATGCAGTACTATAGAGACGAGGTGCTTAGAACCTATTGGCAACACGGCGTAGATAAGGTTAAAGAGTTTACCGAACCTGAAGATCATATTGCTATAGAACTTAGCTTTATGGTGTATCTATGTCAAAAAGCTTGTGATGCTATAGAGAATGGGCAATTTAATGAGTCGGCCATATATATTGAAGAGCAGATAAATTTCCTCGAGACACATCTCATTAAATGGGTACCGAAATTGGTCGAGGATATATTGAAAACTGCTCGAACTCCGTTTTACAAAGCTGCAGCTGCACTTACCCGGGAATTTTTGGAGGCTGACGTCAATGCTACTAAAGATATACTCAAGCAATTGAGTGGATAAAAGGAGTGATTACATGGCTGGTGTTATTCCGATAATTCCACCGCGTACCGGTAATATAGCTGGAAAGCTGGTTCTTGAGGCAGAAAAATCTATTGCTCTGGATGAGTTGCTTGCACATGTATCTTCTGCAAAAAAATTTCTTGACGAGCTTTCCGCTGAGGGGTGGAAATATCATTTTATTGATGGCTACGGAAAAGTAGTATTTGAGTTCAATCTTGACTCATATCCCTATAACTGGCAAACATATGAGCACCCGAGGGGTGGATTTGCTTATAAACTTATCCTGGATTTTGAACGCCGATTGCCGAAACTACAGCTGGTAAGCATAATCCGGGTGGACAGATTTATAGTCAATATTTTGAGCAAAGACTATCCTCGTGCAGTTACTGTCGATCTTTTGAAAAATGAAATAGTCTATGTGCATGATTCACTCTGGGTTGCCGGAGGGGATAGTTGTTATGAAGAGGCAAAGGATGTCCTTAAAATTCTGGTATGGTTGGTTGATACCAAGAAGTTTAATATAACTGTTAGTGGCGGGAAGGATCGTTATAAAGAGCTCGTGACTGCTCTTGGAGGGAAATAAAAAAAAGGGAATTAGGAACTGATGAGCGTTACTAAAGACGACTACTTGAAGTTTATCGATGTATTAAGTGATACCTTCGATTCTTTTGAACCGGGAGAAAGCCTGATGAGAGGCATCTCTCCTGAGGAGATAAAGGAGATCGAGAAGGAAAGGATTATTGCCACAACCACTTTCGGCGGTGGCATATTTGTTCATATCAAAAACGGCAGAGTTATCAAAACCGATCCTCTTACTATCCCGGAAGATGTCCGTCAGTATGAGATAAAAGCCAGGGGGAAAGTATTTAAACCGCCGCGTAAATGTCTTCCCGATATGTGGTCCCACGGCTATCGAAGATGGGTATACGATGCAAGCAGGGTTAGATATCCCCTTAAAAGGGTAGGATGGGAGCCTGGTGGGAAGGGTACATATGATAACAGGGGACTGGCTGAATTTGTACGCATTAGCTGGGATGAAGCATTGGAGCTCGTCAGCAGCGAGGTAACCAGGATCAGGGAGACGTATGGAAGCGCAGCGATAACTTATATGGATACCTTTCATACAACCTGGGGGACATTGCACGGCATGGGTACCGAATATACCATAATAACCAGGTTTCTCAGTATACTTGGCGGTTTCACTGAATATGTAGTCGGAACATCGAGCTGGGTCGGCTGGGTATCCGGTGCTTCTTTCATGTATGGATTCTGGTGGGCTAATGCCACATCGGAAGGTCATGATACTCT
>CAZEAR010000223.1:0-3166 GCA_964510365.1 uncultured Dehalococcoidales bacterium
GCATTATGAATACCTTGTTGAGGCTGTCAGCAAAGCTCTGGAAGGAAATGAAACGGCTATCGCGGACAGGCAGCGATTGAAAGACACTGAAAGGGTAGGCCCCGGCTGTACATCCGGAATGGTTAAATAACTATTATGTTTGCCCGAAACGCGTATATAGATTTAAGATTTATTTAAGGAATATTAATTGGCAGTACTATCTGCGATTACTCGGGAAATCGGTAAAAAGATGAACACACGGATCATAGTAATGATTTGTCTCCCTCCGCTTATATTACTGATGGGAATATTTTTATCATGCAGTGGAAGTAGTCAGGCAATTGCTCCGGTGCCAACAGATAATTCCTCAGAATCAACTGCGGTGATATCATCAGATAATAATTCTCTGAGTCTGCCCGATGAAGAAATCCCATCGGAAGAGCCGCTCAGGCCGCCGGACAGAATCGATTTAACATATTTTTACATTCCGCAACGTTGTCCTAACTGCTTTTATATTGAAAAGCACATAACTTTTGTTGTGAAGACCTATTTTCAGGATAAAGTCGATAGTGGTAGGCTGGTATATAAAGCATTGAATCTGGGCGATAAAGAGAATACAGCCATTGCCAAAAAATATATGGCTATAAACTCGCAATTATGCATAAATACCATTGTCGATGGAGTCGACCATATAAGAACAATAAAAGAGGTCTGGTTTCCAGAATATCTGAAAGATGAAAAGGCGCTTGATGAAGTAATAAAGAGCTATATCGAACGAGGATTTAATGGAGAACTTAACTATTAACGAATAGGATAAATCCAGGTCAATTTATGTCGATAGTATACTAATAAAATGGAACTGAGGAGGTCTTCCAGGTAATGAATGAACCGAACAGAACAGTAAATAAAACCGTAACTTATGCTCTGTTGCTCTGTATCCTGCTTTTGAGCTTATTATCGGCATGTGTAAGTCCGTCATCTTCTCCCGCTCCAATAAACGAAGAACCGAAAAATCCGACTGAGGCACCTATAGTGGTTCCTGCTTTAAATAAGCCGGAAGGAGTACCCGATAGAGTTGATGTTTTGTATTTTCGGCGCCCGACGAAATGTGCGACATGCAGATGTTATGAGGAGCGAATAACCTATGTCGTTAACACATATTTCCAGGATGATCTGGGCAGCGGTAAAATGACTTTCAAGGTACTGGAGATAGGAGATCCTGAGAACTCGGAGGTGATCAATAAATATGTGGCTTTCGGTGGACAGCTATTCATAAATATTGTTAAAGATGGAACTGACCACATTACCGACATCAAAGAGATAAATGATCTTGACTGCATAGGTGATAAAGAGGGCTTTGACAATGTAATACGGGATGTTATCGAGCGAAGCTTGAGCGGATAATAATGGATCTGGAAAGCATAGACAGCGGTATCAACATCTCGGTTCCAGGGGCATTTCTATTGAGACTATCAGCGGCTATCAGTCCGTGCCCTGTAGCGACCTATCGAAGTGGGAGTCTACTATGTGTAACTGTAGATCACTTTATAAATTATATGGATAATCTATTTGGGGCGAAGAAGTTTATCTAAGGAAGGTGGTATTAAAGAAATGCTGAAAGTTAAACTTCCTGATGGTTATCCGCCGGAAGAAGGTCGTTATTTCAGGGGTAATGATTATTCTCCAGTTGCAGTTTGCGCTATTTTAGATACATTCGATTCTGCTATACCTACTGAATTGAACCAATTGGTAATGTCCGCCATAGATGCCGGTGCCGCTATTTCGGGTATGCTGCAGACAGAAAATATCGGAATGGAAAAAATGATATGCAATATAGTGGCAAATCCTAATATACGTTACATTGTGCTCTGCGGGCGGGAGTCAACCGGGCATTTACCCGGAGAATCCCTTCTAGCACTCAAACAAAACGGTGTCGATAGTAAACAGAATATTATCGGGTCCAGAGCTCCAACACCCTATCTTCATAACATTCCTTTGGCTTTGATTGATAGATTTAGAATTCAAATAGTCACAGTTGTAAATCTGCTCTGTAAGCCGGGGGAAAGAGATATCAATACACCTGGACTTAATCCAGCAGTCGTAGAGAAAGCAGTTTGGAGTTGCTATCAAGAAGAAGCTACTATGTTTATGGATTATGAATTATATGATATAGGCGCGTATTCAGAGACGCCTATTATCCATAAAATAGTATCTAAGTTATCTCAATCCCAGCAAACTCTTGAATCCGGCAAATCAAGTCTAAGTATGGGATTAATATTGCATAAACTATTGCCCAAGACCGATTGTAAAGAATGTGGGAAAAAGACATGCCTGGCTTTTGCAATTGATCTATCCAGAGGCAAGTGTCAACTTGATGACTGTGCTTCATTAAATCAACCTGAGTTCGCTGAGAACCGCCGGGCTTTGGCTAAATTACTGGAGTGAGAGGAAAAATACTATGGAATCAGAACCGAAAACTGTTGTCAGTGAACTATCTGTTTTAGACCGTTACTTGACACTATGGATATTCCTGGCTATGGGTCTGGGAGTCGGTCTGGGCTATTTTATTCCGTCTGTAGCTGATTTTATAACTTTATTCCAGGTTGATACTACCTCGATACCTATAGCTATCGGCCTTATTCTGATGATGTATCCTCCGCTGGCTAAGGTTAGATATGAGGAACTGCATAATGTCTTCCGCAACTGGCGTGTGCTCGGTCTCTCTTTAGTCCAGAATTGGCTGATCGGCCCTGTTTTGATGTTCCTGCTGGCTGTTATATTTCTGCGCGCTTATCCCGATTATATGGCAGGACTTATCATGATAGGTCTGGCGCGCTGTATAGCTATGGTAATTGTATGGAATGAGCTGGCCAAAGGTGATACCGAATATGCTGCCGGCTTGGTAGCATTTAACTCTATTTTCCAGATACTTTTTTTCTCCATATATGCCTATATCTTCATTACGATATTACCTAATTTACTGGGATTAAGGGGAGTGGCTGTAAATATAACTATCGGCCAGATAGCCCAGAGCGTTTTTATTTATCTGGGGATACCGTTTTTTGGGGGGATGATCACGAGGTTTTCTCTTATTAAGGCTAAAGGACGTGAATGGTATGATAGTTCTTTCATCCCTAAGATCAGTCCGGTTACCCTGGCTGCTTTACTATTTACCATCGTAGTGATG
>CAZEAR010000224.1:0-1274 GCA_964510365.1 uncultured Dehalococcoidales bacterium
GGATGAAGCAGATTATATATATCTTCCGGTTGCCGATCCTGTCTCCGACATGGCCGAAGGCCACCTTACCGAAGATACTGGCTGCACCAATGGTGGACAGGAAATTGGTGGCCGTGGTGGAGGATATACCGATATCGGTTGCATGCGGCGAGATATGCACCATGATGCCGAAGATACAGCAGGCGGCGCAGAAATATATCGAGGCGACCTGCCAGAACTGCACGGTACTGGCGGCGTCTCCCAGCAAAAAGCCGTGTAGAGCGGTTTTCGAGGCCCTGCCCCGAACCTCTTCTTCGCCGTAGGGCAGACGCCCAATCTTGGACGGATCTCGCTTCATAAACTGGGCTGCCGCCACCGTAATAACCATAACTACAATGGCCATTATAAAATAGGTCACGCGCCAGTCATAGGCATCGATAAGATAGTTGACGATTGGCGGCATGATGAAGGTACCGGCTCCCATTCCGGCCAGGACGATGCCGGTCATGGCGCTCCTTTTCCGGGTAAACCACCGGGCCGTAGTAGAGGTCATCGGTATGTAGGTTCCCCCCAGCGCCACGCCGATTATCACCCCGTAGACCACATAAAGCTGCCAGGCGGTATCGATCCGCGACATCAGGAAATAGCCTATGCCGAAAAGCAGTCCGCAGACCGTCAATACCATTCTGGGACCCAGCCGGTCGTTGATCCCGCCTATGGGAATACCCAGTACGCCCTGTATGATCCATGACAGTGAGTACGCTCCGGAGGTCAAAGCCCTGGTCCAGCCCAGCTCGGTGGATATCGGCTTAAAGAAGATGCCGAAGGCGTAATGCACACCCTGTGTGACCACCATGGCAAAAAAACAAGCCGCTACTATGATATAGCCATAAAAAAATCCCGGTTTGGGACCTATTGACTGTTCGTCTTCGGAATAAGTCATAATAAAATATCTGCAGACCTGTATATAGTAAAAAAAGCTCTATATATCGAAAATCGACGCCGCGCCTACCACCCGACCCCGTCTTCCGATTTTGTTCGGACTAGCATATATCCAGGCCGGCGGTTTGTCAATAACCGGATATAGCAAAATAGCTACTTACAAACTTCTTCTATAATATCCTCCAACCTCTTACCCAAGTCAGGGAGGTATTCTTTCAGTTCATAAGCACTTCTCAGCCAGTAGCATGCGTCTTTATCATTTATTGACGCTAAAATCATGCCTAAATTAGCAGCAGTAAAACAGAATTGCTGTGGATACTCATCCTTTTTATATATCTTCAGTGCCTCTTTAT
>CAZEAR010000224.1:1374-3034 GCA_964510365.1 uncultured Dehalococcoidales bacterium
AGCACTCTACTGCAGCCCTGACATTCCCTGCCCGCTCCTCGGATGTCTCCGCAGGCAAATCCGTATATGCATTCCCCAGGTTGTTCTGGGTCCCAGCATACTCAACAGGATATTCGTCCTTTTTATATATCTTCAGTGCCTCTTTATAGCACTCTACTGCAGCCCTGACATTCCCTGCCCGCTCCTCGGATGTCTCCGCAGGTTGCATAATATAAGTATTACCAATACTAAGAAAAGAAGACGCTATAGCTTCATTATCCTTTGATTTATGAGCCTCACTTTTTCCTACATTATAGGAGTTTAAAGCTTTTATATAGTCTTTTTTCATATAATAGCAATTGCCTACCAGTATATTTAAAGCGCTTAGCTTAACATGATCTTTTTCAATTTCAATACAGCTCTTAAAACTATCAATCGCTTTCGGATAATTCTTCGCATTATAATATGCAGTTCCCTCCTCAAATAATTGCTTGACATCAGGATTTTTAGATTCTGGTAAGCCATCCTGGTAATTACTCATATAAATATTAATATTGGATCCTGGTCCAGCATTAATTACTAAGGGCTTATCTCCAAATATATCACCGGATCTACCAATATTTACTGTTTGTGTTATATCTTGGCCAGTAGCAACCTGCGCTGGAGATTTTGATCCTGAAGTTGTAATATCACTAATTGAGGATTTATCTTCTTCCTTTTGTTTAAAAAGCTTCTTTATGAGAAATGATATCAAGCCTACAATTCCTAAGACTAAGATTCCGGCAAGTACCTGCTGCCAAAAAGCCATATCTGAAAAGAATTCTTTCATTTGCCTAATAAAATCCAAAGAATTTAACACATATTAATGCCAATATAATTACCGATTTACATATGATAAATTGCATGTGATATATCCATAGGATTTGTCTACTAGTTTATATCAAGAATTATTCGTTTACAATAGATAGACGAACGAAGTCTAATGTTGTTTTTCTTCTACTCTGGTTTGTCAATAACCGAATATGACCCGTCTCCGACCCGTTTACGCCTCGGCGATTTTCCTGTAGAGGCCGCGCTTCACCGTCCGGGCGAGGTCGGACATCCGCCCCTGCTCCCTGTATCCGGCGACTCTCTGCTTCATCTCATCCATGGTGCGGTCTATATTATCGGTCTCGATATGATACAGGGCGACGTATTCGCCGTCCGCTTCATTCGGTTCCATTATCTCAAAGCGCTCGGCCCGCACGAATCCGGGGCATTTCAATATATCGGGTACATGTACATTATCGTACCAGTCATGAAACTCTCCCTTTTTAGAATGGTCCGCGCAAACGGTATTGACGGCATAAACCCACTTTTCCATCTTTTCTCCTTTCGACAACATTATATTTCAGAAACAGATAACGCCGGGGATCACCGGCCTGTTAAATCGAATCGAATTTATGTCTGCTCCTCAGCAAAGAGTAGCTGTACATCTCGCTGGTGACATGCGCCTGATAGTCATCCACAATGAGGCGCTTCAAGGGGCGGACCATTAGCTGATGCGTCAGACGGCGCACCGGCCTGGGCTGCTTCATTATCTGCCTGGCTATCTCCCAGGCACGGGGCAGAAGCTCATCGCGGGGGACGACTTCATTGACGATCCCGAGCTCCTGTGCCGTTTTAGCGTCTATGCCGTCCC
>CAZEAR010000225.1:0-3019 GCA_964510365.1 uncultured Dehalococcoidales bacterium
TTCCAACCATTTATTATCACGCGTTCTGAAGATACCGTAAGGGGCTACACCGAGATGCCCTGACCCCTGTGGTCCCGGAGATTCGCCTGAGCAAAAATAATATGAGAAATAGTATGCCAGCATGGATACACACGAATCCAAAAGCGAAGTTTCTACTTTTTCTCCGGTGCCTGATTTATCTCTGCGCACCATAGCTGCCAGTACACCGATCACTCCCATCATTCCTGCTGCCAGATCTCCTATCGGCGGCCCGCATCTTACCGGAGGCCTTCCCGGTTCCCCGGTGATACTCATAGTACCGCTTATCGCTTGGCCGATAAGATCATAGGAAAGCTCATTTTTCCTCTCTCCTGTCTGACCATATCCGGTGATGGAGCAGCAGATAATTCGCTTATTGATTTTTCTCAGGATTTCATAATCGACACCCAGCTTATCGGTTATTCCGGGCCGAAAATTGTCCCATACAACGTCGGATATTTTTACCAGATCGGAGAAAGCATCTCTGTTCGATTCCTGCCTTAAATCCAGCATTACACTCTTTTTATTCTTGTTAAAAGCAAGATAGTAAAAACCCTGGCTTTTATAGCCCGGTCCGGCAAAACTCCGGGACAAATCGCCATCAGGAGGTTCGATTTTGATTACCTCTGCTCCCAGATCCGCCATTAGCATGGAACCATAGGGACCGGCTATATAATTCTCGATAGCCAGAACCCTTATATTACTTAACGGCCCGCTTGACATAATACTTACACCTTAAAATAAACTATAACCAGCTATATTACCTCTAATAATACAACAGCGCCCCGGAAGCATTCGAGTATTTTGGTGATTGTTGCTATTTCCAGAGCTGCTCGATAATACCTTTATGAGTTATCATTGCCGATTTAATGCCGTAATCCCGGCTGAGCCTCAAGGGGACACAGCAGCATAAACAGCAATTACAGATAGCATAAAAATCGTTTTTACATTTTAAAAGAGTGGGAATCAATTTATGCTGCCGGCATTGTCTCAGTACCTCTCTGGCTTCCCCGATAGAAATATGCCGGAAATCATTGGACCTTACCTCGGGGAAAATATCGGCCCCGGTACTTATTGCCAGTTCCGCCATAATGGGAGCATCGCAGTTACGATAAATCCGCCTGCAAGCACATGGGCCCAGTGCCACAGAACTGGCCTTGTCCAGTATCTGTTCAGCATCCTCATATGTAAGATAATAGCCGTGATGCTCATTTTTTCCATATATGTTAGCCGCCCACCTGACTACATGACCGATTAAGGGTATCCTGGTAAGCCTGGCCAATACCATATATGCCCTTACAACCCGGTTTTGAAACAGACCGTAAAAACGAAGCTTGTGATGCATAACATAGATTATTAATTCGATTTAATTAATATTAACAAATAGCTATCTATAAAAATAGTCAAGTAGTAACAATCGCTCAACAGTATTGTTGGAATGGCGGAGGGAATGGGATTCGAACCCATGACCCCAATTGCTCAGGGTAACCGCTTAGCAGGCGGCCGCACTAGTCCACTATGCGATCCCTCCGGAAATAAAAGGAGGCTTTTTTTCTGCAATATTATAAGTTACTAAAAAGGGCTATGGCAAGAATCGATTATATTAGGGTAGATCGATTAACATACCGAACCTCCCATATTGAAGATATGCATTGTTGATGTTATGATTCATGGCTGTGACCAAGCTATGAATAACCATGAAATTAATATAAGTATAAAGCCCGGATTATCCCTTGAAATTAAAAAAGACTGGTTTACAAACGTGGTTATAGAGACACTCAAAGCGCTTGATTTACCGGAGAAAGTCGAGTTAGGAGTGGTAATAACCGATAACGAGACCGTACGTCAGTTAAACAGGGATTATAGAGATTTAGATGAATATACGGATATACTGGCTTTTTATATGCCTGATCTGCCAGTTGAACAAAAAGATGCCCCTTTTATTGCGCCCCCGGACAATGTGAAGCATTTAGGGGAAGTTATCATCTCATATCCTCAGGCAGCTAAACAGGCAACCGAGCAGGGGCATCAAATAAGCGATGAATTGACGATATTGATTATTCACGGGATTCTTCATCTTCTGGGGTACGACCACGAATTGACCGAAGAAAATTTAATTATGCAGGCCAAAGCAGATGAAGTCAGGAACAGAATAGGTTCTATGTAGTGTTTATATAAAATAATTACAGATTTACGATACGAGGATTAACCCGGCATTTTTCCGCTGTAACGATAGCGTTTATCTTTGACACCGTTAGATCGAGGTTATCTTTATAACTGATTACTACATAGTCGAAAATAGACAGCTTCCCGATCTCTTCACGGGCCTTACTCAAACGGTTAGCCAGATCGGATTCATTTTGTGTCCCTCGCTGTTTTAAACGGTCTGCCAGGTCTTCTATCGACGGAGGCATTAGGAATATTAATACTGCATCGGGGAGAATACTTTTTATCGTGTCTGCACCCTGTACATCCACCTTTACAACTGCATCTTGACCTTTAGCCAGCGCGTCACGGACCTGCTGTTTGGGAATTCCGTAATAATATCCGTATACTTTGGCCCACTCCAATAATTCCCCCTGCTCAACCATTTGATTAAAATCTTTATCGGACAGGAAATGATAGTCAATACCCTCTCTCTCCAATGGCCTTTTGGAGCGGGTAGTAACCGTTATAATAGATTGGAAGTCCAGTCCCGACTCTCTTATTTTACCAACCGTTGCGTCCTTACCCACACCTGAAGGGCCGGAGATTACAATGAATAGCGGATGTTTATTCTCTTTTTCGGTCGAAGAAATATTCATTTTATACCCCAATGCTGTCTATTGTAGAACGAACTATTTCGCATGTTAATTGCTATCAGATCGAAATAACCTTAATTTGTTCCCAGAATCCGGGATAGGATATTTCGGCTGCCTGGGCATCTCTAATAACCGTATCTCCCCGGGCAGCTAAAGCAGCAACAGCCAAACTCATAGCCAGTCTATGATCACTATAACTT
>CAZEAR010000226.1:0-1374 GCA_964510365.1 uncultured Dehalococcoidales bacterium
CTTCTCGATACCGCATATTAATACAGATCTTATCCCCTGGGATGGTGCTACTCAAAGATTGCCTCGTCTATTAGGCATGGCCACAGCCATGGAGATGGTGCTTACCGGTAAGAAAATTGATGCTCAAGAAGCTCTCCGTATCCGCCTGGTAAACAGGCTGGTTCCCTCCGAAAAACTGGCATTGGTAGTCGATGAATTAAGCCAGACTATGGCTTCCAAATCTACCTTCGCTTTAAACTTTGTTAAAGAGGCGATAAATAAAGGACTGGATATGACTTTAGAGCAGGGCTTAAACCTGGAGGCTGACCTTTATTTCCTGCTGCAGACAACAGAGGATCGTAGCGAGGGTATAAAGGCTTTTCTGGGCAAAAGACCGCCTCGTTTTAAGGGCAAATAATGAATAATTTCAATACTGTTATATACCGGAAAGAAAACGGCATTGCCTTTATTACACTCAATCGTCCCGACTTTCTTAATCTATATAATACTGTAATGAGGGATGAATTATACCAGGTACTGAGTGCCGTAAAAGACGATGATGAAGTGAAGGTCGCCATTTTGGCTGGGGCCGGGGATAGGGCATTCTGCGCCGGTGCCGATTTGACCGAATTTTTAACCGCTCCGGACCCGTGCCTGGCACGGCAGGTACGCTGGGAACGCGACATATGGGGACTTTTCCTGAGCGTTCCCCAGCCTGTAATTGCTGCGCTTCACGGTTATGTAATGGGTTCGGGAATCGAGATTGCTTTATGTTGTGATCTGCGCATCGCTTCAGATGATGCCCAATTCGGTCTACCTGAGGTTGGGCTTGGTATAATACCAGCAGCCGGAGCTACCCAAACTTTACCCAGAGCGATTGGAAAGTCTCTGGCTTTAGAGATGCTTCTAACCGGCCATCGAGTAAATGCTGTAGAAGCATATAATGCAGGACTTGTTAACAGATTAGTCCCCAGAGAAAGACTTCTTCAGACTGCTGAAGATATGGCATTAAAAATCGTAGCATTAAAGCCGGTAGCAGTAAGAAATGCCAAGCGTGCATTATTGCGAGGGCAAGACCTCCCCCTATCCGAAGGTCTGGAAATGGAAAGGAAACTGGCAATATCAGTTTTATGCTCATCGCATGATAATACTTAGCACCATTTCTAGGGACAATTCGGTTTTTCCGGGGATGTATATATCATATTGCTCAGGTAATTCCTTTCTTAGAGTTAATTAAAGTTGCAGTCATTTATTACGGGATTTAATAATAAAATTTATTATGGCTGGGCGATCGCTGTCAGCGGCCTTATTATTAATGCCACTTTGATAGGGCTGCGCCTGACTTTCGGTGTATTCTTTAAATCACTGGAGAGCGAGTTCCAATTAACCAGATTT
>CAZEAR010000226.1:1384-2973 GCA_964510365.1 uncultured Dehalococcoidales bacterium
CATCGTATCGCTTTTACTGATATTCGGTGCTATAGTTGCCGTTACCAGCGGGTGGGCTGCGGATAAATACGGACCCCGGCGGATTCTTTCCATCATGGGATTGTTTACCGGTTTGAGCTTATTGCTGACCGGTCAGGCAACTGCTCTATGGCAACTGTATATTGTATACAGTCTACTGCTGGCTGCGGGTGCAGGGGGCTCAATACCTGTAGTCATGTCATTGGTATCACATTGGTTTGATCGCAGGAGAGGTCTGGCATTGGGGATTGCTGCCTCCGGCGGAGCATTGGGAACGATTATTATCGCTCCATTTGCCACTTATCTTATTTCTAATCTGGGTTGGCGTGGCGCCTATATGATAATAGGGATAATTGCCGGGTGTATAGTCATCATATTATCTCTTCTGGTTAGAAATGATCCGGCTGAAATCGGAGCTCTTCCCGACGGAGCAGGCAAAGACTCACCGACACCTCAAGAAACCGAAAAGGATCAGAATTTAAGGCGGACGAGTTTATCGCTTAAGCAGGCATTCAGGACAAGAAGTTTCTGGGCACTTGCCTTCGGCTGGTTTATGTTCGCCTTGTGTTTGCAATTAATAGTGACCCATCTGGTACCTCATGCCATTGATAGCGGATTATCAAGCATGAAAGCGGCGTTAATTCTTAGCTTGACTGGTGGTATTAGCGTCGTCTCCAGAATGTTTAACGGCATGATTTCAGACTATATAGGTAGTAAAACGCCGTTGATTGGCGTTGCAATATTAATGGCTGCTTCATTATTAGGGTTAGTATTGTCACGAGATACCTGGATGTTCTATGTTTTTTCGGTGGTTTTTGGTTTCTCCTGGGGTGGTTATGGAGTTCTTTGCATAGCTCTGGCAATCTATAGTTTTGGAACAGTAAATATCGGGGTGATAATAGGAGCATTGGAAATGTGTTTTGCAATAGGAGCGGCCGTCGGTCCTGCAGTGGGTGGATTTGCATTTGACATCAGCAATAGCTATGTTTCCGCTTTTATTCTAGGGTCTACCGGTACGCTGATAGCTGCATTTCTAACTTTTTTTGTCAGAGACGAGACAAATAAAGGCTAAGACGGCCCACGCGACCTGACCTATCAGGATTTTCACAGTCTTTTAACCGCGTTTTAATACATGAAAAAGTTATTATATATTCACGTGTGGATTTGACTTAGCCAATCGTTATCGCTATTATACTGCTTGGCCGGTGAAGCCGCCTTTTTTTGACTGTCCTGTAACCTGAATCAATGCTTATCAAAAACCTATGTTGTAGACAAAGGAGCTTGAAATGAACACGACGGATTTTTTAAGTATTGCTACGGCTATTTGCCCTGACCGGGATGCAATCGTTTTTGAGGGAAAGAGGTTTACCTACTCTACGGTAAATGAAAGGATCAATAGATTATGTAACGGTCTGATTAAACTGGGAGTGAAAAAAGGCGACCGTATAGCTGTGCTGCAGGTAAATTGTCCCGAGATAGTCGAATCCTATTTTGCTGCCGCTAAACTGGGCGTTATATTCGTACCGCTCAATTTTAGAGCCAGGGCTGAAGAACTAAAGTATATGCTGGGC
>CAZEAR010000227.1:0-2934 GCA_964510365.1 uncultured Dehalococcoidales bacterium
ATACCAGGTGCACCGCTACCAATCAGGCTATTCTGCAGCTAAAGGCGATAACCGGAAATATCGATGTACTTGGAGGTAATCCGTTCTGGCAGGTACCGGGATTCCGCTATTCCTTGCTGCCTTTAGTCCCTGAACAGGAAGCCAAACGTCTCACCGGTGGTTTTGTATTCAGCAGCATGCCGGAGATATCAATGAATCCGTCTGCTCATCAACCTGCGGTCTGGAATGCTGTTATTACCGGAAAGCCTTACCCGATTAAATGTATATTCATTTCTAACAGTAATTTTCTTACAACTCACGAAGGAGCAGATAAGCATCCTTTCCAGGCATTAAAAAAAGCAGAGTTTATAATAGCGAGCGATGTTGTTATGACGCCGTCCAATGAGTTTGCCGATATTGTGCTGCCTCTGTGCACGGCGTTTGAGCGTGACTGGGTTAGTGATACTTATGAGGTGGGTGTTTTTGCCGCGCAAAAAGTAATAGAACCGTTATACGAGAGTAAGTCCGATTTTAATCTTTATGCAGAGCTGTGTCACCGCTTCGGCCGCGATGATATCTGGCCCTGGAAGGATGAGAAGGATTTCTGTGACTGGCAACTGGAAAAAACTGGTATCACTTATAAAGAGTTATGTGAAATAGGATGTTTTAAGCCTGCTCTGGATGTTTGGAAAAAATATGAGAAGGGAATACTCCGTAAGGATGGCAAACAGGGATTCGATAATATTTCAGGCAAAGTAGAGTTATATTTATCACTGTTCGAGAAATACAATCTCGATCCCTTACCCGTCTTTCGGATGCCTCCGGAGAGCTATGAAACCACCCCCGAGTTGGCCAAAGAATATCCATTAATACTCATGACAGGATCACGTGAGCTGAATTATCCATATTTCCATTCAGAGTATAAACATATTCCGCAGTTGCGTGAATTGAGACGGTTCCCGACTGTTTTATTAAACCCCAGGACCGCCGGTGACCTGGGTATTAAAAATGGCAATTGGGTGTGGGTGGAAACCAAACGCGGGAAGGCCAGATTCAAAGCTGAGGTAACAGAGAGAATAAATCCTAAGCTGGTCTCCGTCCCTCATGGGTGGTGGTATCCTGAGCTGCCGGCACCATTGCATGGTGTATTCGAATCGAATGCAAATATATTAACCGCTAATGGTATAATTGATCCGTCCCTGGGAGCCGATCCGGCCGTTGGAACCAGTGAGGTGAGGGGACTACTTTGCAAAGTTTACAAAGCAGACGGGCCACCGATGCTAGTAGTAGATGAAAATTATAATTAAGGAGGATTATATGATCAAGAACAGGCAGTACGGAATGGTAGTTGATATTCAAAATTGTATTGGCTGCGATGTATGCATTATCGATTGTAAACAGGAGAATAAATTGCCTCCAACCGAGCAGGACATACCTGGCAGCAGGGAATGGCCAACGTGGATCAAGGTATTTCGGCTCCTGAAAGGCACTTATCCCGACCTGTCCATGAATTATCTTCCCGTGATGTGTTTTAATTGTAAGGCTGCGCCATGTTTAGAAGCATGTCCTTATGAGGCTGTATATAGGAATGAAGACAATATAGTGTTAATTGATGAGCGGCTTTGCGATGGTTGCAGGAATGTAACGGGCGGACCGCAATGTATTTCAGCTTGTCCCTACGATGTTATTTATCTGGATGATGCGGAAAAAGTTGCTATGAAATGTACGTTGTGTGCTCACAGAGTTGACGCCGGACTTGAGCCTGCCTGTGTTAAAGCTTGTGAGGGTAGATGCCTAATCTGGGGAGATCTGGGAGATCCCAATAGCGAAGCTTCCAGGGTTTTAAGAGCCGCCGGGGATAAAGCTTTTATTTTAAAGCCGGAGTCGGGAGCACAGCCAAATGTCTGGTATATAAGGCCGGATAATCTTAGTACTGCGCAAGTAGCTGAATTAATGAAGAAACTGGGAAGTAAGAAGGTACCGGCTGCTAAAGCTAAGTAATATAGGTAAAACGCAGTTCGGAGTGGATTGCTCCGTTATCATGAGTACATTAGCTTTTCCTGAGTTAAATACAGGATGCTCGAATTTAAATTACCCTCGATTTATCATTATTGAATTATTAAGGAAGCAACGTAGCTCAGGGTGTTAAACAATTATCGATTGATTTTTCGTAATGTCTTTACTGCAATGCCGGATAAGAATTAATAGTCGTCCTTTTGGGAGAAGTAACAGGAAATATGTTAGGAGGTAACACAATGTCAACCAAAGCTGCGGAAGCAAGCGATGAAAAGATATTAAGGACTAATTGTCACTTATGTCATGGGGGATGTATTCTTCAAGCCCATGTGAAAGATGGTAAACTGGTCAAGACTGAAGGTGCTCCGGAAGGGCCATATAATAGAGGTAGTATTTGTCCTAAGGGAGCTTCAGCACCTCAGATCGTTCATAGCCCCTACCGTATTAAATATCCCCTGAAAAGAGTGGGAGAAAGAGGAGAAGGGAAATGGCAGAGGATATCCTGGGATGAAGCCCTGGATATAGTTACCGAAAAGCTTAAATTCTATAGAGATACCTATGGAGGAGAATGCATAACCTATGCTACGGGTACCGGCAGGGTAAATGATTGCGTACCGTTTAAAGAGTTTTTTAGCGGAGTTATCGGTACGCCCAATATGATAGGTATCGGGCATTTGTGTATTACCAAAACCAGGTGCCCGGTAGTAACCATAACTGCGGGATTTATTCCCGGATTGGCTAATCTTGCCTGTCTCAGGGATTTTGATGAAGCTAAATGCATTGTGTTATGGGGGACGACATCGTTTGACTCAAATGAAGATAGAATATCGCTGGCAGGGAGACGGATAACAGACTCCCTGAAGCGGGGAACTAAACTGATAGTTATCGATCCGGTATATACGCGTGCAGCGCAGAAGGCGCATATATGGCTGCCGATCA
>CAZEAR010000228.1:0-2894 GCA_964510365.1 uncultured Dehalococcoidales bacterium
CTCCTGAAATGCTTAAATCAGACCCGGCTATGGTGGGTACCAAAACAGTTATTAGGGAAGTCAAAAAAACTCTAAAGGATTACTGGTCATGCTTAAAAGAATAATAAAAAACATGACAGTATATATATTTAGCGCTATTGCTTATTATAAAAATATAATATAAGCTTAATATAATATAATTAAATAAGGTGTAAGAAATGCAGCAGATGTTTCCCTGTCCCTTTTGCGGTGTACATAATAATATCGGTCAAAAATTCTGCGGTGGATGTGGACAGAAATTAGATTACAATTGCCCTTACTGTGGGGCTATCGTAGATTCCAGTATGGCGTCATGTCCCAATTGCTATACGGCACTTAACTGGCCGGTATCACAGGCGCCGTCACAACCTCCGATGCAGCCGCCAGCGCAGCCTATGCAAGGCCCGCCAGCACCGCCTATGCAAGGTCCGCCAGCGCAGCCTATGCAAGGCCCGCCAGCACCGCCTATGCAGGGTCCACCACCGCCTATGCAAGGCCCACCACCACCGCAGGGACCACCGCCGGCGTATTTCTCACAGGAAAGGGGACCTTATTATCAGGAGCAGTATCAACCTTATGGATACGGAGGCCAGCCGCCGAGGCAGAAAAAGCCTTTCCCTTATGGTTTATTGGCGATTATCGTAGTAATCGTATTGCTCTGTGTCGGGGGAGCGCTGTATGCACTGGACATGTTACCGTTCATTTCGACCTCCGATAATGCAACTTCTTCTGGTAACGGTGAGCAGGTTGCCGACAATACTGTACCGAAGATTTCAGGCGTCTCAAGCAGTGCTACAACATCAACGTTTACCATTACCTGGACTACGAATAAAAAGACGACCGGCCAGGTCATATACGGTACAACCGAAGATTACGGCATGTTTTCGTCAAAAGAGAAAGACCTGGTTACCAGTCACAGCGTTGAGCTGACCGGTTTGGATGAAGATACGACTTATCACTTCCAGGTGGTTTCCGAAGATGCTGATGGGAACGAAGCGACCAGCTCGGATAATCAATTTACTACCCTGGCCGGCGAAGACACAACACCGCCGGTAATATCCGGAATCTCGGATACTGCTGCTGCAGGTACAGCTACCGTTACCTGGACTACGGATGAGAAGGCGACCAGCCAGGTAAATTATGGCTTAACTGAAGACTATGGAAGTTCGACAACTGCGGATAGCCAGTTGGTTACCAGCCACAGCGTTTCTTTAAGCGGTCTGGAGGGAAGTAAGAAATATTACTATAAGGTGATATCGAAAGATGCCGCCGGAAACGAAGCAACCGGTACCGGCAGTTTTAATACCCTGGCGCCAGATGACACAACCCCGCCTCAGATAACGGGTATAATTATCACAGCTGACAATGTAACAGCTGAAATTGTTTGGAGTACGGATGAGAAATCAAGCACTCAGGTTGAATATGTTCAAAGTGCAGATACGAGTGCCGAGTATGATACATTCTCAACTTTGAAGGATGATCCGCCTGCTGATAACGGTGTTTATACCCATTTCATTACCTTAACAGGTCTGACACCAGGTCTAACTTATCAGTGCAGAGTTGTATCAGTGGATGCCTCCGGTAATAAGGGGGTATCGGTAAACAGGACTTTCATAATGCTTCCATAATATGCCTGTCAATATATTTATTCTATGCAGAGATTAAGTGCAGGTAAGTAAATATTGGCACGTACGGTTATCTGGTTAATTATTATCGCCTTCGGTGGATGGATTGTGTGGACCCTGGCTACTGGTGGTAGCTGTTAGGCCCGACTATAAAGCGATATTTACACAGATTTTAGCTATTTTATATTCGTTTACCGTAAACTGCTTATTTTCAGTGGCTGATGGGTGATAAGTATAGATTTGCCGCAGGGCGGATTTGCCAGATTGCCGCATGAGATATGGCAGTTGGCTGTACAGCCGTCTACGGGATAGAATGTCCCCCCAAGCCCTTTCCTGGTGAATGGCAGTGGCATTGCCTTGCAGTGCGGTATATTCTTTGAATCGCAGTCTTTAGCCGCAAGCTCCTGACAGGTGGCATAGGTCATTACTCTGGCTTCGACTATTTCTTTCAACCTGTTGTGGAATTCGCGTCGCTGGCTTTTTCCTAGCTGATAACCCCGCCCGGCCCAGTTGACTTCGAATTTATATTCCTTCTCGAATCTCACAGCGGCCAGCGGTGAATACGAGTAAATAATGTTAAATAACCGCTGCCAGGAACTAATACTTTTGCCATTGCCCTTTGGCGACGTTTTTTTAGTTAGCCTGCCTGTGCTGCATATAATATGCTTGGCCCCGACTGCGGCGAATGTGTCCATCAACTCGGCAATTTTATCAAGCCATTTGCCGGCATAGAGCGCCTGAAAGAGATGAATGAATACCGGATCGAAACGGATTACGGTTCTAACATTGAGCTTGGATAAATTGTTTAGACAAAGCAGTCTGGAGTAAAATGACGGTGCCCGGGGTGAGATAAGCTGCAATATTTCGGATGTACCTTCTATCGTTATGGCAATAATTTTAGGCTCGTAATCTGCGAAACCGGGTATGTCCAGCAAAAAAGACGGATCGCCTTTGGTAGTAATGGCAAAGGAGACACCGTATTTCATGAGTATCTGAACCAGCCTCTTTACCTCTGTCCTCAGTTCCGGAATATCCTGGCAGGGATCGGATATATTGGATATGGAAATCGGAGGGCATAAACTGAGTTTGTCCAGGTCTTTTTCGACCAGCTCGGGAAGATTGCTGTAAATAAGAGTATCTTCTGAATAATTCGAGTAGATGGCATCCCGGGCGTAGCAGTATATACATTGATGGGTGCAATGGTTGGGTCCCGGAGGGGTCACATTGATAATCCAGCAGTGTATACACTTC
>CAZEAR010000229.1:0-2177 GCA_964510365.1 uncultured Dehalococcoidales bacterium
CCACTGTATATGTTCAACCCCGGCAGACTATAGCAGGGCAGCCGGTCAAAATATTTGGAAACATAGCCAACAGGGGTGAATCCGAGGGAGTTTATACCGCCACTCTCAAAATAAATGGTGAGATAGAGGCCACAAAAGAAGGCACTCTTGCCGGTAACATGGCCAGGCCCCTGGAATTTACTGTTTACCGTGATGAGCCGGGAATATATAAAGTGGATATCAATGGACAGGGGACCTATTTCACGGTAGTCGGTACCCGGCAGCAAAGCGATAATCCGGTTAAGCCCAAAGTTATATTCATTGTCATCATCCTGGCGCTGGTGGCATTATCTTTAATAGTGTTGCTGATTCGCAGGGTGAATGAAACATATTAAAGCGCGCTGTTTGATGATCTTCTCCCTTTCTTCTGCTTAAAATCCGCTATTCCTATCCCGGGGCCTTTCGATTGATCTATGGGAAGGTTTATTATCGATGCACTAATTCATCTTTCAGGAAAATAAAATAGATCGATCCCGGTGGTATTTCGCAATCGGATTGATTTATGAAACAATCACCAGGGCAGTCCTGAATTAAGGGTGCCCGCCGCCACCGCCGCCGGAAGTGGACCCGCCACCCGGTGACACCTGGCCCTGGTCTGTGCCCAGGTTTACATCTTTCTCGGATTCTTGTGTTGTTGACTGGTGCTCTTCGGGGCGCTGAGGCTCTGAAGCTGATTGCTGGTTCTCCGTCTGATTGGATGCTGGATTGCCGCACATAGCATCAAATAAAGCTGCGCAACCATAGGCAATATCGGCGCAACCAAAATGCTGACCTTCTCCGGCGATACCGCATGATGCGCCATTGCCGAACAATATGGCTGCAAAAATAATCATTAATAATACTTTACTTAAATTTTTAGCCGGGAAACTCTTTTTCATAAATCTATCCTTCTTGAACTTTTGGCAGGTATCAGCAGGAAGACTGCGAAAAGAATCGGGGGGGGAAGCCCATCGATTTAATCGGTTGTATTCCTATCTACGTTCGCCTACATTATAGACCATTGATGTCGTATGTCAACCTTCGGGCTGTTAAAAGATTAAGAAGTTATCTTTACCCCGCCATTTACCGCCTGGGACAAACTCTAATATTTTTTTTATACCTCTCTAATATTGTTTTAATGCCTATCTACTATCCTTGCTTCCGGAAAAAGAATAAATGGTAAATCGAATTTATAAGAACTTTCTCAGCATATAAGGAGGATTTAATAGAAACGATATGGTTGGAAAGTTATTACAAAGTTTAACGATTGTAACCGGTAAATTGTTCAGATTGACGCCGCCGGTTATAAGGAGGGGAATAATAATATGGTGTCTCTTCAGTTGCATCGTTGTATCGTTCGGATATCAAGTGGCTCAGAGACATTGTCAGCTGTTTATAAACGAGTTAACAGAATCCGGCATCGGCAGTGAACGTTCGCGGTACAAAGAAAAACAACAAAAAAAGGGAACTGAATATGTTGTAACTGATAATAGCGTTAACACATGATTCCTGATTGGTGGCATAGAAACTGGCGAAAGCGTAGGGGAGTCGAACCCGCCGGAGGCACTCCTAATATCTCCAGGCGGATTTGAAGTCCGCTGCCGTTAACCTTTTCCCTTGACGCATTGACAGACCAACTACCACAACACTACATTAGCAGGATATAAAAGATACTTTACCTGTTTACGCAAATAGGTTAATGTATATGAAGTTAGTGTTGAATCGGGGCTGACAGGGGCAAAGTAATCGCTTAAGGCAATAGCCGGGGTAGATTTTGTTGTCCCGGAACCGAAGACGTGAAGGAGTAGAATGAAGAGGCTTATACCGGTAATCATGGTCCTTATAATGCTGACAACGGCAGGGATGGTCCCGCAGGCGGTATACGGTATTGACGAAGAGGACATGAGACTATTAACTCCCACTGAGCAGGCTTTCATGAACGAGTTGACGAAACAGGTCAGGGCACTTCGTGCCAACAGTTTTGAGCTTCAAGTTGTCGGAAACCGGAACTACCGTAATGCCATGGAAATAATTCAAGGTTTGGCTTATATACGTGATTTAGCGCCGCAAAGTTGTGGAATCCAGAGTGCTCCGCCTTTATTTGAATCTATCAGAGCACAATTGAATGGACTCTGTTCCCAATTGGGACCCTTGCGAGA
>CAZEAR010000229.1:2187-2843 GCA_964510365.1 uncultured Dehalococcoidales bacterium
TTGAATACGCTGTGGACGACCCGGGTAATGCGTTAGCAGATAATCAGTTCCAGGACCGCATGAGGGCAATAGGACATGAGTGTGAATTAATTTCGGAAAGTGCGACAGATTTGCAGGCAATGGCCGAAAACCTTGCCAGAGACCTGATTGATAGGAGGAAAGACTGGAGGGGAATGACAGAGCCGGTACGTGAGGATATAAAAGACGTAATAAAGAAAGATACCGAAAACAGGAATAACGATAATCAAGATAAAAATAATAAAGATAGCGATGATATACTTGACACGGGCTGCTTCATTGCCACCGCAGCCTACGGCAGCCCTGATGCTGCGGAGATAGACGTATTACGCCGGTTTCGCGATGAATTCCTGCTTCATAACTACCCCGGCAAAGCTTTCGTGGCTGTATATTACGCGACCAGCCCTCCGGTAGCCGATTTCATCTCCGGGCACGAGGCGCTCAGACTTGCTGTAAGGGAAGGTTTTGTGGCTCCTGTAGTAATGCTGGTGGAACTGACTGAAAGCTGGTGGGTAAAATAAGGCGTATCGCCGATGGGCATGTAACTGGCGGCAGACAAATCAGGGTGTCCGTTAATTTCGAAGTAAAACGCAATTAAGGAAAAGATGAAATATTTACCGAGGACCGGACTCATTCTT
>CAZEAR010000230.1:0-2758 GCA_964510365.1 uncultured Dehalococcoidales bacterium
AGTAAGAACATAAAGATGGATTTATATCGATTCTGCCAGTTGCACTATACGTTACTTGGTGATTGTTGTCGCCGCAGCGGAATTTCTTTGATAAAGAGGTTAATAAAGAAACTGACAGCTACAATAAATGTACCTATCAAGAAGACGTCCGATAACGCGGAGTCCAACGCCAGATGCAATGCTTGCATTAACTGCTCAAAGAACATTGCCCCCTGAGATCCGAGTTTTTCAAAAACCGCTTTCAATGCCGTCTGTGCTTCGATACTGACCAATGCTTGAGGATTATGTGCCAGATTATCTAACTGTTCCGGTGGTATGATTGTTTTGACTTCGGACGGCAGCTTGGCGATAAAATCCGAGGCAAAGCGATTACTCATTATGGAGCCAAATATGGCTAGTCCGACGGAACCGCCGATCGATCGAAAGAAACTGATCGCAGATGTAGCTACACCAAGTACTTCATAGGGAACAGCATTTTGGACAGCTATGGTATAAAGCGGTAAAGTTATTCCCAGGCCAAAACCCGTTGTAACGGTGTTTATAATCGCGCTACCGTAGCTTGTCTCGATATTCATCCTGGAGACCATTGCCATACCGGTGACCATGATCGCTATGCCAATGGACCCCTGTATCTTATAATGACCTCCGGTCCTGGAAAGAAGCTGTCTGGAAATAAAACTACCGGCCACCATTCCCAACATCATAGGAGTTAAAAAACTGCCGCTGGCAGTAGCGGATAAATCGAGTACACCTTGAAAGAAGAGCGGTACAAAAATAATGGTCCCGAACATACCGGTTGCGGTGAAAAAAACTACCAGTTCTGAAACTGCCACGATACGATCCTTGAATAATGATAAAGGTATCAAAGGGTTACTGCTGCGGCGTTCTATTAATATCAAGGCAGTTACCATTAGGGCGGAGAACATGAACATAGATATGATTGCTATTTAATTCCAGGGATAATTTACTCCTCCCCAGGATAATTCCAGCATTGTGGGTACTACTGCCAGTATCAGTGTAACTATCCCCCAGTAATCGATTTTGTTATTCGATAAATCAGGTTTGATATTCGGGAAATATATGATAAAAAGTATGATAATCAAAATACCCAAAGGGATGTTAATGAAGAAAATCCAGTGCCATGAGAGATTATCGGTCAGGAAACCTCCCAGAGTTGGCCCGATAATAGAAGAAATACCGAATACACCGCTTATATAACCCTGATATTTACCGCGCTCACTCGCTGAGAAAAGGTCGCCTATAACGGTAAACGCATTTACCATCATTATTCCTGCCCCTATGCCTTGAAATCCTCTAAAGATTATTATCTGCAACATTGTCTGACTCAGACCCGATAATAAAGAACCTAAAATGAAAATAATTAATCCGATAATATATAATGACTTGCGGCCATACATGTCTGTCAATTTGCCGGTGATGGGTACAGCGACTGTAGATGCGATCATATAGGCTATGGTAACCCAGGTATAATGTGTGAATCCTCCCAGATCACTGATTATTCTGGGCATAGCAGTTGCTACGATTGTCTGGTCCAGTGAGCCAAGGAACATAGCCAGCATAACTCCGGCGAATGTTATTAGTACTTGCCGCTTAGGCAATGAACGAAGTCCTACCGGACGGATTATAGTTTCGTCACTCATTTTTATTGTTATTTATTCTAATTTTAATAAAATATCTTTTAGTTTGTTTAATGAGATCAGCAGCACTTCCAGGTCTTCCTCATTGAGGCAGGACAGTTTATTTTTGATATTGTCTCTGACCCGGGTTCTACATTGCTCCAGGATTACAAGGCCTTTTTCGGTCAATTTTATATTGATTACTCGTCTGTCGTTTGAATCTGGCTGTCTCTGGACTATATTGAGGTCTATTAGTCTATCTATTAATCTGGTCATCTGAGGCTTTGCTATTATCAGTCTTTTGCCGACTGTAGAAACCGGCACCGGCCCCAGTTCATTGAGTACGTTCATGATCACGAAATGAGGACGCGATAAGTTTTTATTAGTGGTACTAAAATCGGTTCTTAGAAGCGCTCTGTGTAAAAGAGGAAAAATCCTCACCAGGTTATCGGTTATACTATCTATAGGATTGCTCTGCATATAAAAATCCGAATGGAATAAAAGTTAATTATATTAATAGTTTACTAAGTTAATTATTATATAAATAGGAATATTTTTTGTCAATTTATTTTACTTCGCTTTTTGTCGATCTGACTTATAAAACGGATGCAAAGATCATTGATGTTATGGTTTTCAGTCCGACATTCCGAATCATGCTGCTAAAGATGGCATAAATAATTCGTTGACTTGGACCTGTCCGGTATTACCGGGAATAATACTCTAATACTATAGGTAATACTGCCTATCTATTCTCTCCTCCAACTAAAAGTGACGGATTTATCTCATAGATGGGAGAGCCTATCTTGCCGGCTTCAGTAATAGCACCCAACTTGTGACTTAGTATGCCGCAAGCTTTTAATTCAGAAACAAGCGGGTCCACTCTATTAATCAAACCGAGATCCCGGCATATTTTTTTAATCTTCGTTCCTATAACTCGATGTCCTTTTATTTCTGAAGCTATGCCTTCTACCAATGGAACCATTTTGTCCAGGTCCGGCTCTTCAATATTCCTGAATACCTCTTTTATTGCTTTTTCGGGATCCCAACGGCCGGTTTTGATAGCTTCATCAACCAGATGTTTTACTACATTGGGCATGTTATATGTCTCTCCTGGTCTGGGT
>CAZEAR010000231.1:0-2738 GCA_964510365.1 uncultured Dehalococcoidales bacterium
CTTCTGGGTGTAGCTCAGGGCAGCGAGCAACCGCCCAAGCTGATAATACTGGAATACAAGGGCAATAGCGCTTCTAAAGAAACCATAGGCCTGGTCGGGAAGGCCATCACCTTTGATTCGGGCGGTATTTCCATTAAATCATCGGATTATATGAAAGACATGAAAGGGGACATGTCCGGTGGGGCCGCTGTCTTAGCAGCTATGGTTGCTGTTTCTCAATTGAAACCAAAAGTTAATATCATGGCGTTGATACCGGCTGCGGAGAATCTTCCCAGCGGTAGGGCTATAAAACCCGGAGATATATTAACGGCCCTGAATGGAAAAACTATCGAGGTAGTGAATACCGATGCCGAAGGAAGACTGATAATGTCGGATGCATTGAGTTATGCAGTAAAAAAGGGAATATCGCCTATAATAGATATAGCTACTCTAACCGGTGCCTGCCATATAGCTCTGGGCGATATCTGTAGCGGAGTTTTTGGAAATTCGCAGGAGTTGGTTGACAGAGTTATTAAAGCGGGGGAAGAAGCCGGAGAGAGATTATGGCAATTGCCGATGTATGATGAATATAAAGAACAGAATAAAAGCGATATAGCCGATATAAAAAATACCGGGGGCAGGTATGGAGGGGCCATAACAGCCGCACAGTTTCTATCGGAGTTCGTCGGCGATACACCATGGGTACATATCGATATTGCCGGTACTTTTGATAGTGATAAGGAGAAAGGTTATATAGTAAAAGGTGCTACAGGAGTAGGGGCTAGGACATTAATAAATTTAGCTTTAATGTATAAAGCTGATTAACGTCGAATGTAAGGAGGAACGACTATGAAAGTAAAATGGCTTGGGCATGCTTGTTTTTTACTGGAGGCGGCTTCCGGATTGAAAATAATCACGGACCCCTATACTACGACAAAGGGGGTGAATTATTCACCTATTAATGAAACGGCCGATATCGTTACGGTCAGCCATGACCACTTCGACCATAACGGGGTCTCGGAAGTATCGGGAAATCCGGAAGTTGTTACGGGGGCTAATCCCGGAGTACATAAAGGTATTCAAATGAAATCTATCGATACCTTTCATGATGAAGAAAAGGGGAGCCAGCGTGGGACGAATACTATATTTTGCTTCGTCTTGGACGATATTAAAATATGTCACCTCGGTGATTTGGGACATCCGCTTAATAAGAAACAAGTCGAAGATATCGGCAAAGTGGACTTATTATTCATCCCTGTCGGAGGATATTTTACAATCGATGCCAGGGCTGCTTTGGATATCTGCAATGATTTAAAACCCGGAATAGTATTCCCAATGCACTATAAGACTTCAAAACTGGATTTTCCTGTGAGCGGTGTTGAAGATTTTGTTAAAGGGCAGAAAAACGTAAAAAGACTTGATTCGAGCGAGATCGAATTGAACAGCGGGGAAATACCGAAGGAGTTTGAAATAATCGTTTTAAAGTCTGCTCTATAGATTAGTATTGGAATACGATAGGTATTACTATACAGCTATATTATAATTGCAGGTTTTGGCATGCCAGGCGGGCAGCTTCCATTTCAGCAGCTTTTTTACTTTTACCGGTGCCTGTTCCTATTACCTTGTTATCAAGCACTACCTCTACCGTAAATATTTTGTCATGGTCCGGCCCCATGGTATTTATCAAATGATAAACCGGTAGTGCCCTGTATTCAGGATGACTTTGTGAAAACTCCTGTAATTTAGCTTTATAATTAAGCCCAATCCCGTGAGCGCTGATTTCTCTAATATATTTATCTAGACTGCTCAGAATGAATTGTCTGGCAGCATTTGTACCCTTATCCAGGAAAATGGCTCCGATCAAAGCTTCGAAAGTATCGGCGAGATTGCTTTGTCTCTTCCGCCCTCCGGAAGATTCCTCTCCTTTTCCCAGATAGAGATAACTACCCAGATCAAGCTCCGATGCTAGTTGCGCCAGTGTTTCCTCCCGAATCAATGAGACCCGTATCTCGGTCAAATCGCCCTCTCTGAGATCGGGAAACTCACCATAAATTTTTTCTGCGACAATGAAATTAAGTAGTGCATCTCCCAGGAACTCAAGGCGTTCATTATCCTGCATTTGTGAATCCGGATTCTCGTTAACATAGGAAGAATGTACAAATGTAGTCTGCAGTAAAGACAAGTCCCTGAATTTGATTCTGATTGTCTTTTGTAATTTTATCCAGTTATTCAAAACCTGTCACTCGAACTGAGTATATCAACAATGATGCGGATGTGACAAATATAAACAAGTTAGGATTTGCTTTAAATAATATTTACCTAATTCTTTAGGTCTATTTCTGTGCTGTACCACTCTGAAGATGTTTGATCTTTGGATTTCTGGAACGGGTAGAAGAAGACAAACTTGACCGGTTTCGAGCCCGTTGAAATCTCAGTAAGGAATATCCAGGTTGAATCTTGAACGGCGAATGCGCTGGAGGTCAGGCTTTTCGGGTCACTAAATTTAACGCCCTTAACAGTGCAAGATCCAATTTTGTATTCCTTGCCTGCACTATCTATCAATGCGGAATGGTCTATGGTACCTTTAACATCAGCCGGTATGTATCCACTATATATGTCTTTCATGGTTAGACGAACGATGAAATAATCGTACCCTTCATCGGCTGATCGATATGTGCTCTGAGATCTTCCGGGAAGTGTGGGCTGCTTTAGTTCCTCAGGGTAAACATCCGTTCTCTCAACTTCATCAAGCACTATGC
>CAZEAR010000232.1:0-2699 GCA_964510365.1 uncultured Dehalococcoidales bacterium
AGGTCATCTTCCGAAAGTCTTGTCTGTGGTGCATCGGCAGAATAGGATGAAATGAGTTCCTCATAACCTTTTACAGTCCCCTGACCTTTCTGGTCAAAACATATCAAACCTTTGACGGATGGCTTTTCTATACAAACCGACTCTAACATGTCTATGTACTCTTGCTGCGTAAATACCAGAGATGGTCCGGCGTTATCGATAATGTAACTTATCTCATCTTCCTGAAGCCTGTAGTTAATAGGTATTGAGACAATCCCGGCTTTCGCCGCTGCAAGGTATACTTCGCGGTACTGGTTACAATTCCTGCTGACAATAGCGATTCTATCACCTATTTTCAAGTCCATACCGCGCAAGGCATTCGCAAGATGATTGGCGCGGGTATTCACTTCAAAAAAACTAATATTACCATTGTCAGATAATATTGCCGGTTTGTCCTCATAGCGGCGCACTGTCTCTTTAATAATATCTCCGATTACCACTTAGCATTACTCCATTCATTGCCTAGATATAAAAATATTATCTCAAAATATCTACTTATTACCTTTGATCAGGTATGTCTTTTTACCCATTTTTCTTAGGTTAGAAACGAACTCAATAATCCGTCTATTGGATCTGAACTTGGCCAGGTTATATCTATCATAGTGCACTAGTTCTCTAAGATCTCTCCAAGTATCCTATTCCCGGCTGATAGGCTGGGTAGCCTATCGGTATAATTGTATCTACGATAAAAACATCAGGCACTCCTAGAAGTGGTCTGAACTTCTCATCTTCAGCACGTCCAAGACTTCCTATTCAGCCCCCAGTCCCAACGCAGCTGCTGCAGGTTGGATATTATGGCAGGCATTTGCCAGATTGCAGGGTATCATTTCAGATCTGCCCAGCAGGTTTGCTGCCATAATACTGGTCCGAATAGTCCTTGTATCTCCGCATACAACTATAATGACCGGTGCACCTCCAAACTAAGTCAGGGAATCTACCTCCGCTGCCATACCAGGATGCCTCAGTTATTTTATCCTCATCATCTCAAGGTCATGAGTTGGTATTCTACCTTCCATATATACTTGGTGCAGCTTGTCTCTGGTTTCCTCATTCTTGATCACTATTAGTTCCCCGGGTTGGGTATCAGCGCCTGACATAGCCCAGCGACCTGCTTCAAGTAGCTTCTCAATATATTCTTCCGGAATAGCATCTCTTTTGAAGCTGCGGGTGCTTCTTCTCTTTTTACCAGTTCCAGGAAATTATCTATTTCCATACGGGTAATCTTACTCCATTATACCTTTACAGAAATATCCTCTTAGTTATTTCATAGCCGTTTCAAGATACAAGGATTATATCGATAGCCAAAATATAATTCCTCTTACATTTTCCTGAATTCTTAGAATATTCTAAGAATCGATGTCCATTTAAACCGCACGTTTGATTACGATATCGTTTTGATACCAACGCCGTAATGGATTTAATATTAGTAAACATTCTTTCTTAATAGAGAACTAAGGAAAGGGGACTTTGGTTCTGGCTGTATAGTTCAGGGCTGTGTCACGGATTTTCTTTAACAATGAACTTAAGTGCTCCTGCTCTCCGTCAGACAAACAGGTCAATATGTCGTTAACTGAGACGGCCTTTTCGGTCTTCAGGTATGCCTGCTTTCCCGCTTCGGTTAAAGTAACATTTATCCTTCCCTTTCCACCTTTACTTTTAGTCTTAGTTACCAGACCATTTCTTTCCATCCTGGACAAAATAGCTGAGACTGTATGCGGCTCTTTAAGTAACCATTTCGATATCTCGTTTGGTGTCGCTACGCCGCCGTTAGCCATTATGATAAATAGTACTGCGCCTTGTCTGGTGGAGATATCAAATTCGGCAAGTTCTCTATCTCTAGCCCGGCGCATAGAGTCCCTTGCCTGATTTAAAAGTACCCATAAAGAATATCTCTTTCCCACAGTAGTTCGATGTTCCATTGCCTCTTTTGATTCCGGATTATTTTGATTTTCTGATACTCGTCCCTTTATGACTCCGATCTGGAAAGCTCGCTATAAACCACCAAGATTATTTCCTACCCCTAATTACCATTTTATATAAAATATTCTTTAGGGTAAACAGTTGACGTGCGTTATCATCCTGATGTAAAATCATGCCAAACTTCTAGCACGATATCTTTAGCGATATAAAACTTCAACTAGTATAATAGATTATTCTTAAATTGGTCAACTATAAAAGAGGTAAAATATTATAAATGGCATATAAAATATCTGAAGATTGCATAGCCTGTGGATGTTGTCAGCCCGAATGCCCTAATAATGCCATAGATGAAGGTGAAACTCTGTATGTTATCGATCCGAATAAATGTACCGAATGTGTAGGCTTTCGCAGTGAACCTAGATGTGCCGAGATATGCCCGGTCGGGGCTCCCCTTATTGATCCCGATAATATTGGGACCAGGGAACAATTATTGGAGAAGTGGAAGGCACTTCATCCTGGGAAACAACCTGTATAAACATAATCATGTGGTTAATAAAAAAGGTAATTTAATAATAAACATTAAATAATGTAAGGAGGAAAAATGTCGGAATACGAAATGCCCCGCAAATGGGATCACGAAGCAGATGTGATTATTGTGGGAGGAGGAACAGGCGGACTCCCCGCATCAATAAAAGTTGCAGAAGCGGGGCTGAAAGCAACGGTTCTTGAAACCAGAAAGA
>CAZEAR010000233.1:0-2680 GCA_964510365.1 uncultured Dehalococcoidales bacterium
AAATCAAAATGGAAATATTCGAGAAAGTCAAGGAGGCTATCGTAAAGGTACAGCCCGGCATTGATGAAACCAAGGTAGTTCCAAATGCTCGTTTGCAGGAGGACCTTGAAATAGACTCATTGGGAATGGTAGAACTCGCTCTGGCTATGGAAGAAGCCACCGGTTTTTATCTGCCTGATGACGAGCTTGAGCAAATTGTAACCGTCGGCGATGCAGTCGATCTTATTGAATCAAAATCAAAGACAACAAATGACAAATAGAGTAGTAATAACAGGCTATGGGGCCGTCACTCCTCTTGGTTCGAATATCGATGAGACCTGGCAGCATCTAATCGAAGGTAAATCGGGAATCGACCGTATCAGTCTGTTCGACGCAAGCAAACATAATGTACAAATTGCGGCTGAGGTAAAGAACTTCGCTCCCGTCGATTATCTGGACCCCACTACAGTAAAATATACAGACAGGTTTACGCAATTCGCATTAGTAGCAAGCCTGCAAGCACTTGAGCATTCCCGTCTTAAAATCGATAATTCCAATAAGTACGAGACCGGCATTTTAATCGGAAGTGGTATTGGCGGATTAGCTACATTATCACGCCAATTCGAAGTACTAACTTCCCGGGGCCCGGATAGAGTTAGCCCATATACAGTTCCGATGATGATAGCCGATAATGCGCCAGGCAGAGTATCGATAGTTACTGGTATTAGAGGCCCCAATTTCAGTCTGGTTTCATCTTGCTCAACCGGTACCGACTCAATCGGGATAGCCTATAATCTGATTAAATACGGAGAGATAAAGGGAATGATTGCCGGCGGTGCGGATGCAGCCGTTACACCTATCGGAATCGCCGGTTTCTCACAGGCAGGCGCCTTAACGAAGAATGGTGACCACCATAAAGCTTCAAGGCCATTCGATGCCAATCGTGACGGCTTTGTTATCGGAGAGGGCGCCGGCATTGTAATCCTGGAAAGTCTGGAAAGGGCTAAATCGAGAAACGCCAGCATCCTGGCAGAAATTATCGGTTACGGGGCCACTTCGGATGCCAATCATATAACCCAACCGCTTGAGAGTGGAGAATCTGCTGTTAAGGCGATTGAATCTGCCCTATCCGAAATAAATATGGATAGAGTGAATTATATTAATGCTCACGGCACGTCAACGCCCCTTAACGATCTAAGTGAAACAAGAGCCATAAAGAAGGCTTTCGGCAGCAAAGCATATAAAATTCCCATAAGCTCAATAAAATCTATGGTTGGACATATGCTCGGTGCTTCCGGTGCATTGGAAGCAATTGTATGCTGCAAAGTCATAAAAGAAGGTATAATACCTCCGACAATAAATTACGAAGATCCGGACCCTGAATGCGATCTCGACTATGTACCCAATACAAGCAGGGAAAAAGATGTTAATATAGCTATATCTAATTCCTTTGGTTTCGGCGGACATAATTCAGTCCTTACTATCAGCAAGTATATCGAATAACTGGAGTATTGACAGTGAATTTATCTGGGATATCAGTGGGCGTTGATATTGTTGAAATATCCAGAATAAGGAAGGCAATATCCACCTGGCCTAATTCATTCATGGAGCGTGTTTATACCCAGAATGAAATACAGACCTGTAATAACGTAGCGTCGAGATTAGCTGCCCGCTTTGCAGCAAAAGAAGCCGTAATGAAAGCTCTGGGTACAGGAGCTACAGGCATAAGCTGGCACGATATTGAGGTTATATCTGAAAAGAACGGGGCTCCCTCTGTCCAGCTTCACGGCAAAGCTTATGATAAAGCACAAGAAAACGGAATAAAGGAGTTTGCTATCAGCGTATCACATAGTAAAAAATACGCAATAGCATTTGTGATCGGAAATGTTATCTAAATTTGAAATTTGTAAACTACTAAATATTGAGTACCCCATTTTTCAGGGAGGAATGGCACGACTGGGGACAACAGAGCTGGTATCGGCTGTATCCAACGCCGGCGGTCTGGGAATAATCGGCAGCAGCGATGCTCCACCTGAATGGCTGATCGACCAGATTAAACAGACAAAAGAAAATACCGATAAGCCGTTTGGCGTCAATATTCTGTTGCTTTCTCCCTATCTCGAGGATAATTTAAAAGTATTAGTAGAGGAAAAGGTAAAAATAGTCACCTTCGGAGCAGGAAATCCGGGAAAATATATACCGGCCCTGAAAGAGGCAGGAATAATTATAATGCCGGTAGTTTCCAGCGTTGCACTGGCACGCCGTCTGGAAAGACTGAATATCGACGCAATAATCGTCGAAGGTATGGAATCCGGCGGACATGTAGGCGACACGACTACAATGGCATTGTTACCACAAATCGTAAGCAGTGTTAACATTCCGGTCATAGCTGCAGGAGGAATTGCAGATGGCCGGGGCCTGGTTGCAGCTCTCGCTTTCGGTGCTCAAGGAATACAAATGGGAACAAGGTTCATTTGTTCCGATGAATGTATCGCTCACCCCAAATTCAAAGAACTTATCGTTAAATCTCACGACCGGGCAACCGCAGTTACGGGACAAACTATGGGCCATGCTGTGCGTTGTCTGGAAAACAGGCTGACACGGCAATTTATGGCCCTGGAAAAAGAAGGGGCGCCTATATCTGTTTTAGAAGAACTGGGAAGGGGCAAGTTGTTTTCTGGTGTTATACAAGGTAATATAG
>CAZEAR010000234.1:0-2587 GCA_964510365.1 uncultured Dehalococcoidales bacterium
TTACAGGACATAGCAAAACCCTGCTGAATAACAGCGCTACTGCCAACAGCAACAAATACATAGTCGGCGCCTCTGCCGGATGTCAGCCCCCTTACAGCTTCGATAGCATCACATTTACCCGGGTTGATTGTATGTGTAGCACCGAAATTCAGAGCCGATTCCAGCTTGGCGTCTACCATATCCATGACTATAATCGGATACGCTCCCGAAAACATCGCCCCCTGTACAGCGCTGAGCCCGACACCTCCGAGTCCGATTACGACGACACTGCTCAGAGGTTTCACCTGTGCATAATTCACTACAGCGCCAAACCCGGTTATAAAACCGCAAGCTAAAAGAGATGCCCTATCCATAGGCATATCCTCGGGGATTTTAACCACCTGGGACTGGTCGACAATGGCATACTCGGCAAAGCTGGCCGTATGAGCAAAGTGCGCCAGACTTTGTCCTCGCTTGTTACGAAGACGGCTCTCGGTATCCAAGGGCCTCCGTGCCTCGCACAGGTTCGGGCGTCCGGTATGGCAATAAAGGCACTGACCGCATCTGAACAACAGTGAAACCACAACCGGATCACCGAGCTTAACCGAGGTGACGTTTTCCCCGACTTCCTCTATATAACCTGCCGATTCGTGGCCCGGCACAAAAGGCGGGCGTATAGACCTGTCTCCTCTGATAGCATGAATATCGGAATGGCAAACAGCAGTCGCGGCTATGCGGACTTTTACTTCACCTTTCTGAGGAGGATCCATATCCACCTCTTCAACAACCAGTGGTTTGCCAACTTCATAACAAACTGCAGCTTTCATTAACATACTCCTTCGATTTAAATATAAGTGGGCAAGCGACTAATTATACACTTGCACTTTATTAATTGGAATATCAATGAAATCCCTGCTTTTAAAAGGGCGCCATCTATATCTTCGTAATCTTTATTACAGAGGACGAATCTTCCCTTTTCCAGTCCGGGTAATTTCAAGCCGGTACATATGGATTACACAATCCGCAAGAGACATATGGGGGCTTCTGTTAGTGTATAATACTGCAGCATAGGTTATTATCCGAAATTATAGCTCTAGAAATCGTCCGGTATATAAACAGAAAATAGAACAGATAATACTCGGTTTCCTCGAATGAATAATAAACTAAAATCGATATTCCACGGAGCTAATAAACTGTCCTACGGCTGGGTTATAGTTATCGCTACTCTTATCATTTCATGTAACCTTGGAGGACTTCGCAGTGTTTTTGGAGTGTTTTTTAAATCACTGGCATTTGAATTTGATCTGTCCCGCACAGAAACATCAAGCATATATTCAATTTATATGGTGCTTACCGCCGTTTTTGCCGTGGTGATAGGCTGGTCCCTGGACAGATTCGGAGCTAAAAAAACATTCGGTCTAATGGGTCTCACGGCAGGATTAGGGCTGCTGATTACCAGCCAAATCCATACTTTCTGGCAAATATACTTATCCTATAGCTTCTTGCTGGGTATCGGAACCAGCGGCACCATAGTTGCTGTAGCATCGGCAGTGTCCAGATGGTTCCGAAAAAACCGCGGCCTTGCCATCGGTATCGCCACCTCCGGAGCAGGACTGGGAACAGTAATTATTGCTCCTTTCGCCGGCTTTTTAATTACCGAGCTTGGCTGGCGTTACTCCTTGATAATAATAGGAGTTATTACCATAGTGGTCAGTCTTTCTCTATCCGCACTACTACGTGAGAGTCCGGATAAATCGAGTCAACAACAAAGCAATACAGAATCAAATAACTCTATAAAGGAATTAACTAACAGCGAAAGAAGTCATCAGGTAGTAGGTATCACATTGTTGCAGGCAATTAAAACCAGAAGCTACTGGATGCTGTTTTTTGCATGGATACTATATGCCTCTTGCGTCTCCTTATTAACAACTCATATAGTGCCCTATGCTACAGACCTAGGTTTCACAACAATTGAAGCGTCTACTGTATTGAGTATAGCCGGTATAGCTATGACACTTTCAAGATTATCGGGTGGTCGTATCTCAGATATGATAGGCAGGAAAAAACCGGCCGCTTTTTATGCACTACTTGGGGCTGCTGCCCTGCTTACCTTAATCTGGTCTCACCAATTATGGCTGTTGTATCTTTCCGCCGCAATCTACGGTACGTTCTGGGGTGGTTTTGGGATTAATAATTTAGTCATAGCCACCGATATTTTTGGAAGTCGCCATATCGGATCCATAATGGGAGCACTTGATATGGGCTATTCAATCGGAGCCGCATTGGGCTCGGCCCTGGGAGGTATTATTTTCGATAGTACCGGAAGTTATAACCTGGCTTTTATCATCGGTTCATTATTTATACTGGTAACGATCCCGATGGTTACATTGACGAGATGTGAAACGGACAAAGCACTGCAGTAAACGGCAAGTAAATGATGGTTGAGTCAAGTTAAGCCCATTTACTCCGATTATTTTGTGTTCGACATTGCATACATACCGATCATGGAAAGCATTGACACTCAAAACCTCATAAGGTATCATTGTCTGTCCTTGTTAACAGCAAATATTGTTGCCGGCAGGGATAGCTTTTTGCCAGCGGGTCTTGA
>CAZEAR010000235.1:0-2576 GCA_964510365.1 uncultured Dehalococcoidales bacterium
TCACCCGTTGCTATTGCCGAGGCCCCTTTTTCACCGGTAGTCACCGACGGGATTATGGTCAATGCCGAGGATATCGGCCTGAAATTGAATCCTTCAACTTTACTTTATGTTATGCCGTCGAAATCTGGTTACATCGGTGGGGACTTGATTAGCTTCATAATCGATTCCGGGGTTGCCGAGCAGAAAGATAAAATTATATTGGGACTGGACCTGGGAACAAACGGAGAAATATTCCTGGGCAATAGTGAGAGACTGTTAACCTGCTCTGCCGCTGCAGGTCCCGCGTTTGAAGGAGCGAGGATATCTTCCGGAATGATAGCTAAAGCTGGAGCAGTTGAGAGAGTCGTGATTGAGAATAATCGTATAAAGAATTATACGATCGGCAATATCAAGCCCGTCGGTATCTGTGGCAGCGGACTGGTCGATTTAATAGCGGTATTATTACATTGCGGTGTTATCGATCATGAAGGATTGATCAGGCCAACCCCGCAAAAAGATTATAAAGAAATTAATTCAAGGGTAATCCCTCATAACGGCGTCTATGACTACCTGGTAGCTTCCGAGGAGGAAGGTCTTCATGGACAACCGATATATCTTAATCAAAAAAGCGTTCGTGAACTTCAACTGGCAAAAGGAGCTATCGCAGCCGGAACTATAATACTTATGCATGAGCTGGGGATCGGAATAGCGGACATAGACCAGGTGTACCTGGCGGGCGCTCTCGGCAATTACGCCGACCGCCTCAGCACTCTGCGTATCGGCCTCCTGCCAAGGATCGATATCAAGCGTATTAAATCACTGGGTAATGCCGCCAGTATAGGAGCTTCAATGGTGCTTTTATCCAAGAAACATCAGAGAGCAGCCGAGGAAGTTACCAAATCCATCGAGAACATCGAGCTTTCTTCCCGCAAGGACTTCAATGAACATTTCGTCGAACAATTGGACTTCCCCAAAGATAATATGTGGTAGTCGACTTTGGCAATACACGTATAAATAGCAGGTTAGTACTTGCCGCGGCATTAAAATCCAAGATGGCACTCCAGGAAATGACTGATGCGTTTACGGAGGAGAGGATATAGCAGCCATATACTGGAGTGGCCACATGGGTACCAGGATATGTCAGGTTCGTCGCAAGCACGCCAGAAATCTATTGTAGCCTGTCTGGGAATATACTTATCTCGAAGCGCGTTAATCATAAGTATCGGCCGTTGCCGGAGATTGTGAGCAAAAGTCATAGGATCGGTAAGATAGCTTTTCCTGGATGGCTCGACAGCCCCTAATCCCTTTCCTTCAATTTCCGCCAGGTACTGTGAATAGAGTTTTTTCCTGATATCATATTCCGCCTTTATGGAATCATCCGAACCACCTTTGGCCCAGGTGATGCTCTCATAATTACCACCCATGGTTATGAATACACCGGCATCTATTCGGTTGTCTACTCCCATAGATATAGCCGAGATAAATCCGCCGAGGCTGATACCAATTACAGCAATTTTCCTCTTTTCTATCTTTCCATCGTCATGGGCCCAATCAACTATCTGACGAACATCGACCACCGATATTTTGTATCCGTCAAACCACTCATCCGGGGTTAAATTAGGAAGCCTTTTTATCATATCTAGAGGCATGCGTCTGGAATGAAATGCCAGGTACAATATAAAACAGGCCACCCCCTTTTTTATTAATGTCCTGGCTAAAAGTTTACAGGGAATTATGCTGTGATCTCCGAGGCCATGAATAAGAATTGCCATTGATGCATCTTCTCCCGAAACCGGGCGGAAGTATTCACCATAGGCTACATTATTCTGTTCGCGGGTAGTCGGCTGAGCACTGGGGAAATCGACTGTATAATACAGCCACTTATTATTTGCTTCCTTTAATTTCAGGTTGAATTTGGTCTTATCGGCAGGATAGCTATATGGATTCATTTATCAGTTAAATTTCCCTGTTGATGTTATAAAGATAAAAGACTCCACGAAATCTTATATCAGATATATTTTATTGCGCTATTTGTTTCTATTCAAATTAATAGACCAGTTGTACAATATGAAATCAAACAATTCCGGACCCTTTAAGCTCGTTGATTTCATCGTCCGTCATATTCAGCAACTGGCTGAGCACCTGTTCAGTATGTTCACCGAGCTCCGGCGAAGCTTTATCAACTTTGTACGGCGTCCGCGAAAATTTGAACGGCGTATTCACAACTTTAAAATCACCGGCAGTTGGATGGTGAACATCGATTATCATATCCCTGGCCTCTACATACGGATCGGCAGCTAACTGGTCTACAGTATTCATAGGACCGCAGGGAATAGCCATTTGTTCCAGTTCTTCAACCCATTCCCTGGTGGTCTTTTTTTTCATCGCCTCATTAAATATCGGCTCTAATATATTGTAGTTCTGCGTTCGCAACCATCCGGTCTCAAACCTGGGATCATCTATAAGGTCGATACGATCGATAGCAGCGCAGTAGAGAGGCCATTGATCCTTAATCCCTCCCCTCAGAGCCACCGCAACATAGCCGTCCTTGGTGGGGAAAACCTGGAAGGGCGTCATAACCGGATGCCTCGTACCAA
>CAZEAR010000236.1:0-2576 GCA_964510365.1 uncultured Dehalococcoidales bacterium
TGCTTCGGAAAACAACGATGCCAAGCAGTGTCAAACATACTGCCGCTTAAAGACAGAGGGGATTTTCATCCCGCGAGTTAAAATGATGGTGGGCAGTGAAGCCTTTAATGGTTTACAGGAACAGGAATTGATATGTGAGGCAGACAAGCTCGACCTCCGCCCGGGAGCAATAAAAATAATGACCGATGAGACCAGAGGACAGCTAAATCCCTGTCAGGATGAATTGAACAATAAAGTCCTGAAAATACACCGGGCAGGTTACCAGGTTGCTATTCATGCCCTTGAGGAATCAACTATAGAAGCAGCCGGTACGGCATTGGAGTATGCACTAAACAGTTTCCCGCGATACGGACATAGGCATCGAATCGAACATTGTTCCGTATGCACTCCGTCTACAGCTGACCGTCTCTCTAAACTGGATCTGGCGATAGTCACTCAGCCCGCCTTCATTTACTACAACGGCGATAGATATCTTAATACGATACCGGCGGAACAATTAAATCATCTATATCCGGTGTCAAGACTTATGCATACCGGATTGAGAGTAGCTGCCGGTTCGGATTGTCCGGTAGTGCCGCCAAATCCCTTGCACGGCATTTATGCTGCTATAAAAAGAATTACCGGGACAGGGAGAAGCATCTCTACCGATGAAGGCATTTTACCGATTGAAGCGATCAGTCTGTATACTACAATGGCGGCTTATTCCTGCTTCGAAGAAGATATAAAAGGTTCTATAACTCCGGGAAAGCTGGCCGACCTGATTATATTGAATAGAGATCCTACCGAAATATCTCCGGAAGACATAAAAAATCTGGAAGTTGAAATGACAATAATAAACGGAGATATTGTGTGGAGCAAAAGTCTTTAGTTAATATTCCTGCAATTATCAAATATAGTAGTAAAGACCACCCGTTATCGCTGTGATAATTTTATATTAATGAACGTCTTTTTTATTAGTATATTCAGATAAATTAGTCTGATGAAGGTAAAGGTCGTGGTTCCTGAATTTCCATTGCCTGGTCGCAGCAGTTAACCGTGCCCTCACCCGCTTTGGTGCATAATACTTCAGTACCGCAACTCAAACACTTGAATCTTTTACCTAACTGGTTCATGACGCTGTCTCCTTATTAATAAATGATAAAATTAGAGCTGACAGCACTATTTCTTTATCTCCATCGGCTGACCACAGCAAGTCAACGTACCCTTACCGCCCTTGGTTATAATAAATTCTGTGCCGCATTTGCTACAAATGTATCTTTTACCTACCTCATTGGCCATACTTATACTTAAACCTCCTTGGTTATTTTATCTTTAACACCCTGGATTGTAAAATTCAGGGCTGTCCATACTGTTCACGGAGTTTGTTCTTCAATACTTTACCCATCGGATTGCGAGGAAGCTCATCAATAAACACAACCGATCTCGGCCTCTTAAAGCTGGCCAGATTTGCCCGGCAGTGCTCCATTATTTCCTCAGCAGTAGTATTTTCACCCTTTTTGAGCACAATAACAGCCCTCGGTATCTGTCCCCATTCCGGATCAGGTATGCCAATAACTGCTGCCTCTTCTACTTTAGGGAAGGAATAAATAACATTCTCGATCTCCTCAGGAGAGATGTTTTCGCCACCCCGTATAATCATATCATCACCGCGTCCGGCTAAAAACACATAACCGTCCTCATCCAGCCATCCTTTATCTCCAGTTATTAACCAGCCATCGGAAGTAAATGCCTCAGCGGTCTTTTGATCATCTTGCCAGTAACCGGTCATGACCCTGGGCCCCTTGGCAACGATATCGCCCACTTCATAAGGAGGCAGCGATTCTCCATTTTCACCGAGTATTTTAACTTCTACATCAGCAAGCGGTTTACCTATAGAAGACTCCAGCCTTTTCAGTTTTTTCTTTTTCTCTTCCTCCGTCCCTTCGATAATATGGTCTTCAGGACCAAGCGTAGTGATTGTAGAAGCGGTTTCAGTCTGCCCGAAGGCATTGATGAATCTGACCCAGGGTAATAACTTCATAGCTTTAGTAATCACTTCGAACGGCATCGGAGCGGCTCCGTAGGTTATTACCTGCAGGCTTTTTAAGTTATATTTAGCGAAATCCGGATTATCAACGACATTTTTAAGCATTGTCGGGACCAGCATCACACGTGTAGCATGCTCATCCTGTACCGTCTTCATCCATTCATTAACTTCAAATTGCCTCATAAGCACCAGTGTCCGGCCTCCATATATCGCTGCCAGCATCGCCTGTATACCTGCAACATGATATAAAGGTACGGTCAGGAGATTTCTTTCCTCGAGTTCAGGACTGGCGGGGTCTACATTCTCCAGAACATAGCTGGCGAATCCGCTATGTCTTAACGGTACGCCTTTAGGTCTTCCGGTAGTACCTGCGGTATACATCAGTATGGTAATATCATCATCTCCAATTTCAGTAAATATCTCGTCAGCAGGAGATGAATCGATAATGTCTCCGTAATATGGCATGTCCTGTTCCTTACTTTCAAGGGAAACACAGTGCTCAATAGTGGGCAAATCAGGAAGAACAGAACGCACTATATCCAGATATCTC
>CAZEAR010000237.1:0-2568 GCA_964510365.1 uncultured Dehalococcoidales bacterium
GGATTTCACTGTTTCCGGCGGTTCACTGTCCAAAGTGGCATCGAATAAGATATGTAAGGTAATGGACCTGGCTGCGAAGAATGGCGCTCCTGTAATAGGTTTACTCGATTCTGGAGGTGCCCGTATTCAGGAGGGCGTGGACAGCCTGTATGGTTATGCCGAAATATTTATGAGGAATACCATTTATTCCGGCGTTATCCCTCAGATCTCAGTAGTAATGGGTCCGTGTGCAGGTGGGGCTGTGTATTCACCTGCTATAACCGATTTTATTTTCATGGTTAAAGGGACCGGACAGATGTATATAACCGGACCGGCAGTGATTAAGGCTGTAACCGGTGAAGAAGTTGATATGGAAGAACTGGGTGGCGCTATGACCCATGCTACCAAGACGGGCAATTGCCATTTTGTTGCTGATAATGACCAGCAATGTCTTGAATTACTTCGTCGTCTATTGAGCTTTTTACCTCAAAACAACTTGGAAGCACCGATTTTTATGCAAACTGCCGATGATCCGAATCGCATGGATGCAGAGCTTCTAGATATTATTCCGGAAAATCCTAATAAGGTGTACAGTATGCACGATATTATCCGTAGGGTGATAGATAACAGTGACTATATGGAAGTACAGAGTGACTTCGCTCGCAATCTTACCATCGGATTTGCCCGTTTGGGCGGACATGCTGTCGGGATTGTAGCTCAGGAGCCGACGCATTTGGCCGGAGTTATCGATGTCGATGCTTCAGATAAAGGCGCAAGGTTTGTCCGTTTCTGTGATTGTTTTAATATTCCTTTAATAACATTTGTTGATGTTCCGGGGTATATGCCCGGTGTAGATCAGGAATACAAAGGTATTATCAGGCATGGCGCTAAATTCCTTTACGCTTATGCAGAAGCTACGGTGCCGAAGATAAGTGTTATAACCCGTAAAGCTTATGGAGGAGCTTATGTCGTAATGAGCAGTAAGGGTTTACGGGGAGACATAAATCTCGCCTGGCCTTCTGCTGAAATCGCAGTTATGGGGCCTGACGGGGCGGTTAATATCGTTTTCAAAGATGCTATTGAGAAAGCGGAAGATCCGGATAAAGTCCGGAAGCAACTGGTTTCTGAGTATACCGAGAAGTTTGCCAATCCATATATAGCTGCTGGTAAAGGTTATCTGGATGATATCATTGATCCCAGGAGCACCCGTCCTAAATTAATTAAGGCTTTGGAAATGCTCCAAAATAAAGCTGATACTCTGCCTGCTAAAAAGCACGGTAATATCCCTCTGTGAGGTAATAAATGAAGGAAAAATTGGCGGCAGCAATAATAAGCGCGGTAAACGCCTATATACAGCAAGAAGAAATAGATAATGCATTTGCCAATATGTATGTTCCCAGAGCTGAAATGAGTTCTTGGCGACTTTTCAAACAACAGGAACTGATGAGAGCAAGAACCGATTTTAGAATAAAAAGAGCCAGTTAAAATAGGGCTGAATATAATAAAGAATGTACATATAAGGAGTATCCGTAAAATGAGTGACAATAGCAGTGCCCCCGTAAAAATTACTGATCTAACCTTTCGAGATGGACATCAATCATTATTTGCTACACGGGTCCGAACCATTGATCTGGAACCTATTGCGCCGGAAATGAATAAAGCCGGGTTCTGGTCAATGGAAGTATGGGGTGGTGCGACTTTCGATGTTATGACCCGCTATTTGAATGAAGACCCCTGGGAAAGGGTACGCATCTTAAAAAAATTAATGCCGGATACGAGATTACAGATGTTATTGCGGGGCCAGAATCTGGTGGGATACAGGAATTATGCGGATGATGTAGTCGTTGCTTTTGTTCATCATGCCGCTGATTGCGGTATCGATGTTTTCCGTGTGTTTGATGCAGTAAATGATGAGCGTAATTTCCAGACCGCCTTTAAAGCCATAAAAGATAAAGGTAAACATATTCAGGGTGCTATATCTTATTCTCTGACTGAACCCAAGCTTGGTGGTCCGATATACAACATTGATTACTATGTTAAAAAGGCACTTGCTATTCAAGATATGGGAGCTGATAGTTTATGCATTAAGGATATGGCCGGTCTTATTGCACCTGATGATGCTTATAATCTGGTTAAGGCTTTGAAAGAAGCTTTAAAAATACCGGTTAATTTGCATAGCCATTTTACCAGTGGAATGGCTTTTATGAGCTTGTTGAAGGCAGCAGAGGCCGGGGTAGACTTTCTCGATACCTGCATTGCACCCTTTGCATTGCGTACTTCTCACCCGGCAGTAGAACCTTTAATCGTTGCACTCCAGGGGACTCCCAGGGATACCGGGCTCGATTTGAAACAAATGATGCAACTCGGCGAATATTTTGAAAAGATAGCGCCGAAATACCGGGATTTTCTGGATAGTACCAAAATGTCGATTATTGATACCGGTGTTCTCTGGCATCAAATTCCGGGCGGTATGTTTTCCAATATGGTATCTCAGTTGAAAGCTGCCAATGCGCTTGACCGTATACAGGAGATATATGCTGAATTACCGCGAACACGGAAAGATCTGGGATATCCCCCGCTGGTTACTCC
>CAZEAR010000238.1:0-2555 GCA_964510365.1 uncultured Dehalococcoidales bacterium
CCTTTTCCCCAGATTATCCGGGGATAAATTTGGATACGGGATAGAAATTTGTTCTACCAGATTACTCAGGTGGACCATCGCGCTGCTGGGATTGACTATAAGCGCTTCGGTATGGATACAACTGGGTGGAGTCGGTTTGGCTGTGGTAATCATCAACCTCTTAATTGTTTTTTTATTCGGTATTGTTTTCTGTAAATATGTAATCGGGCTCGAAAACGCTCTAGCGATTCTAATTGCGGTAGGAACTTCGATTTGCGGAGCTTCGGCTATTGCTGCTGTCGGCCCTGCGGTTAAGGCTAAAGCTGAGGAGATGGGGCTGTCGTTAGCCGTTATCACTCTGTTCGGTCTGCTGGCTATGTTTGCTTATCCGTTATTGTTTAATGGTCCCCTCGGGGGATGGCTTAACGGCAATCCTCTCGCATATGGACTATGGACCGGGACGGGTATCCATGAAACGGCTCAGGTAATAGCGGCTGCCAGCCAGGTAGAATCTGCGTTGTCTACGGCTACATCCGCCAAATTTATACGTATATTTCTAATAGGGCCGATGGTGTTCATCTGTCTGCTTATATACCGACGGTTTTCAAACAACGAAGAGGTTGGCAGGGTAAAACTGGCTGTGCCCTGGTTTGCCGTAGTATTCGTTGTTTTAAGTCTGGTCCACCTCGGTCTGGAGTCGCTGCCCATACGTGATTGGTGGCTTATGTTAAACAGTAGCTATATCAAACCTGTAGTAACTTTCCTTTTAGCCCTGTCTTTTGCAGCTATAGGTCTGAAAGTAAGGCTATCAGCAATACGCGCTATCGGATTGAAAGCCTTTCTCGGCGGCATTGTTGTTGCTGTACTGGCTGGCATTACATCTCTCCTTTTGGTCAGGTTTTTATGGATACCCTTTAACTGATAGGTAATATAGGGTAGGCATAAAATCTGAGAAAGACAATCGGGACTTTTAAGAATAACCCGTGCTTCAACAAATTAGAATCCGAAGATGATACAATAATTGTAATCAGATTATATGAACTATGCTTTATTTACAGTCTGTTCATTCTTAATATAAAAATTAAATAGGATATTAAAATGACCAGGAGAGTATTTTTAAGTTTCGAGTACGACAGGGATTTCTGGCGGGTAAATGAGGTTCATAATTGTTGGATAAAAAAACCGGATAGGGAAACGGCTGGTTTTGTGGATGCTTATTCCTGGGAGAAATTGAATTGGAAGGGTGAAGAAGCCGTGCGAAAATGGATCGATCGAGAGTTAGAAAAAAGCTCTGTAACTGCTGTATTAATTGGTTACACGACCAGCAGTAGCGAGTTTGTTGATTATGAGATCAGGAAAAGCCGTTTACTGGGAAAGGGATTATTTGGAATTTACATTCATAATTTGGAGGATCAGGATGGGAAAACAGATTTGAAGGGAGAAAATCCTTTTGAAAATTATTGTACCGAAAAAAAGGGTGAAATTAAATATTTATCTCAAATTTATCCAACGTATGATTGGGTAAATGATGATGGTTGTAACAATATTGCTGATTGGGTCGAAAAAGCAGCCGGGAAAGTGAGAAGATAAAGAAGCTTCATGCTATTGCATATTGAAGTAATTACGAATCTTCATAAGGCACTTGGATGCTAAATGCCGGATATTATGATATATGCTATCTTAAATTCGAATGGACCGGCTCTATTAGGTCCATCAATAATTAAAAACGATTGATTAGTCCGGTAATGTCACCACTGCGTCTATAACTTCAGTCGAACCTATAACCCGGCTGATATGCCCCTTGCCGGTTGTGTCTTCCAGGAGCAAAATATCTCCGGGCCCAAAGGTCCTCACCTCGCCATCGCTAACTCGCGATTCGATTTGCCCGGCCAGGCGGAGCATAAATTGCCGATGCGGTGCCGAATGCCAGTCTCCATACCAGCCTATCGGAGCAATAATGAAACCGTACTGAACAGCCGGGCCGAACTCTGAGACATTTAAAGGTGAAGCCGGCGGGGCAAAGTTTGCCTCATTACATTCGACTTCCTCATCTTTAAAATGGGAATCGCCGTCAGCGTCAGCGTAGATACAAGTATATTTCACTTTCATACTAGACCTCACTTTCATCATACTGGCTCTGCCAATAATTGTGTCAGTTTATCAGTTTCTTTATACTCGGCGATAGCGACGGATCATTAAATTAGGAACAGTAATCGATCGTATCTTCATTTCCATTATACCTGAAGTAAGTCCTGCAAACTTTTCCGGTATTGGATATGATATTATATACTTCTGGAAAGATTACGCCAGTCGGGGATTTTGTTAACCGCGGTAATCGAAATTAATTATTCTGGAAGTTGTCGATTAATTTGGCAGTTTATCTAATCTTGGGATTAACGTTTGGCTTTGCTGCAGCCGTACAACCCGGGCCTTTACAGACCTTTCTCATTTCCCGAACCTTAAATTACGGCTGGCGTCATACTTTGCCTGCTGCCTTTGCTCCGTTAATAAGCGATATACCTATAGTTATTCTGGTACTGTTGATATTGAACGGCATCCCGACCTGGGTGGAAAAT
>CAZEAR010000239.1:0-2136 GCA_964510365.1 uncultured Dehalococcoidales bacterium
ATTCAGCACACCAGGGTCGCAGCAGAGGTCGTTTTCCAGCTCCAGAACTTTATGTTCGCCGAGGACCTGACGTACAAGGTCCATTGGGAACTGATCCTGTCCGGCTGGCACCGGAGTATGAGTGGTGAAAACACATTTTGCTCTGACTGCCTCGATAAGGTCTGCGGAGATCGAATCCCCACCGGTTTTTTCCACCTCTTCAGTCAGCAATTCCAGAGCCAGCATGGCAGCGTGTCCCTCGGTCATGTGGAATCGGGCTATGTTTTGGTAACCCAGGCTACGTAACATTCGGACGCCGCCGATTCCCAATATTACTTCCTGGCACAGCCGGTAACGCTGGTCGCCTCCGTATAGATAGTGACATAACTTTCTGTCGTAAGTGCTGTTTTCCTGCAGGTCGGTGTCTAAGAAAAAGACCGGCACTTCATATCCGGTTATGCCGGACACCTGGTATCTCCATGCCTGCACATAGACGGTTCGGCCTTCCAGAACAACAGAGATTCTATTATTCAGCGGCTGCAGAAAGTTACTGACATTCCAGTTTTCCGGCTGTTCGCTTTGACCGCCATCCGAAGCCAGCTTTTGGTAAAAATAGCCCTTTCTTGCAAGCAAAGTTACGCAAACTGTAGGTACTCGCATATCAGCAGACGAACGTATAGTATCAGCCGCTAATATACCGAGGCCGCCGCTATAGGTCGGCATACGTGCATCCAGGCCTATTTCCATTGTAAAATAAGCAATTTTTCTATCATCTCTCATAGTTGTATTCGGTTCCTAAAGTTTATAATTCATCTATTCTTATCGGCTTTTTTCGCTGCAAACTGGAGCAACACAATAGATATAAATTAATGGTTCGTCACCCTCGTTTTTAACATCATGGAGTGTATTTGGTGGTATGTAACAAACCTTGCCAACGCCGACATTGAAGCTTTGGGCGTTATCAACTGACAATTTACCCTGGCCGGAAAGAAAGACAAGCAACTCTTCGCGGTCTTTGGTACTGTGCTGGCCGCAGCTTTGGCCTGGCTTCAAATATACACGGCCCGCGCGCATTCCGCAGGTTTGCGGCTGGCCGTCCAACAGCTTTTGACTTTCAGGATTATCATTCAGGTCTACGACCAGAACTCTTTTCGATGAAGCCATACATTCATCCTCAAAAATAATTTTCGATTAATGAGCCGACATATTTAGAAAATTTATTACTTTCTGTCAATTTTTTTTCTTGAACTGGTAACACATTTTTAATATTCTTATGTTTAGTAACACTATTTCCAAAATCGTATGCGCTATTGAAAATTTGTTTTTGGAGGAAAATGTTATGAAAAATTTGGCTGTTTTAACTGCAATTGTTATCTTATCGCTTGATGTTATTGCAAAAGCTCAACCTACCGTTGCAAGGGTAACTCATTCACAGTTCCAGGCTGTAAATGATTCTGGAGAGCAGACATATACGGCTACCGATAAAGTAATCCTCGAGGGAATTTTGTTGCACAATCCTGCTGATATGCTGGACCCGACACCGGATGATACTATAACCGAGCTCTACAAGATCGGCGGACAGTGGCAGATATTTTTCCAGGGTGAAGGCGATGACCATGCAGGCACAGCCGTCTGGATGGGACAACTGTATAACAATCTGCCGTGGATACCGCTGGATGGTGGTTATACGAACGAAGAATTTATAGCTGAGCTTAGTCGCATCAATGCAGCTCAATTCTGCCCGGGTGACAGGATACGAGTTACCGGCTATTTTCTGTCATATAACGGTAAGTTGAACATAAACGAGCAGCATAAAAAGGATCCTGACCACGATTTTACCATTGAATTATTGGAGCGTGGAGTTGGAGTCCCCAGGCCGGAAGTTGTTACGCTCGATGAGTTAAAGGACGACAACGATAATTTCATTTTTGATCCCAATCGTTTAACTGGCTGCGAATATTACCAGGCCAGGCTTATCAAGATTGAAGATGTCTGGTTCGTGGACCCAAATGACTGGGGCCCTAATGCAACTCTAACGATAACCGATGGCGTTAAGACTTTCCCAGTGAAATTGGGGCGGGGCAACGGCATTTATGCCGGCTCGTGTAATTTAAGCGAACCTTTCGATATCATCGGCATTATGGACCAGGAGAGCTC
>CAZEAR010000239.1:2146-2549 GCA_964510365.1 uncultured Dehalococcoidales bacterium
GCTTAGTCTTAGCCAGCTATGAGCACCGCATGGCGGATAAGGAATAATCATCGCCGTTCCGGCGATGGCTAAACGGGAAAGGAATCGTTTATTTTGAAGCGGGCGTTTACCTTAATTGAGTTGTTGGTGGTTATTGCCATTATCGCACTTTTGTTGGGGATTCTGCTACCTGTGGTAGGGCGGGCTCGTCTTCAGGCGAAGGTTGTAGCTGTCAACGCTGAGCTGCGAGAGATTGGTATGGCACTTGAGGCTTATTCGTTTGATAATGACAGCAAATTCCCGCCCACTCGCGTGGACTGTATGCTCGGAGGCCACTTCTATCAACTGCCTTTGGAGTTGGTTGAAAGTAAATACCTGCCTGTGCCTGATGACAGCAATACCTATATAGCCACCAGCATAGAAG
>CAZEAR010000240.1:0-2511 GCA_964510365.1 uncultured Dehalococcoidales bacterium
CCGGCTGGCCTGGCCGAATTCCCGTTGGAATAGGACAGGCATATCCGGATTATCTCAGTGCTTTATATGCAGTATTCGCCATTTTGGTTGCGCTTCGCAGGCGAAACAACGGCAAAGGATCCTATATCGATTTAAGTCAATTCGAAAGCTCCGTTTCAGTTCTGGGACACAGCATGCTGGAATATTCGGTAAACAAGAGGACTCCCGTAGCCACTGGTAATCGTAATCCCTACGCAAGTCCGCATGGTTGTTTTAAATGCAAAGGCGAAGACCGATGGTGCGTAATAGCTATTCACACTGAAGATGAATGGAGGTCATTTTGCGATGCCATCGGTAATCCTGACTGGACTCAGAATGATGAATTTGCCACCTTAACAAACAGAAAAAAATCGGAGGACAAACTGGAGCATTTAATCGAACAATGGACCGCCATGCATACCGCAGAGGAGGTCATGGAAATATTACAGGGTGCCGGCGTAAATGCAGGTGTAGTCCAAAACCTGCAGGATTTACTGGAGCATGATCCTCATATGAAATCACGCGGTTATTATCAGGAAGTCGATCATCCGCCGATCGGTAAGATAGTACCTGAGGGAATACCATATAAGCTATCTCTAACTCCTGGAACCTTTCGTACCCCGGCACCTTTATTAGGGGAGCATAATGACTATATACTGAAGTCTATTTTGAGTATGTCACCGGATGAGATTGACAAACTTACCGCCGATGGTGTATTTCAATAATAACGATATACAAAAATGGTAATGTGAAATTATTTAATAAATAAAAAAATCGAATTTATCGCATAATATTAATTCGCGGTTATTTAAGGAGGACAGAATGGTTATCGAGGAGAAAATTAAAGCAGGTACGGATACCAGGACAACTACCGAACGAATAGTTAAAACTATTTGCGGGATGTGTGCTTCTCATTGTGGAGTAGATATCCATTTAAGGGATGACATGATTGTAGGAATACAGCCGATGAAGGAGCATCCTCTGAGGAGGTTGTGTATAAGAGCCTTGGCAGCGCCTGAAGTGCACATGTCGAGCGACCGTCTTCGTTATCCGCTTAAAAGAATAAACGGTCAGTTTAAAAGAATTTCATGGGACGACGCCCTGGACTTTATCGCCTCCAGGCTCTTTTATATTAAAGATAAATACGGCGCGGAAGCAGTTGCCACTTATTATGGCCATTCACAATTCGTAAAAGACTCAATAGGTCTGGTCCGTCTCTGGGCTCAAGCCTTTGGTACGGCTAATATAGGCGATGCCGGCTCAGTATGTGCCGTCAACAGGATGATCGCCGGTGGGGTGACATTTGGTGGCGACCCTATACACAATGTCGGCAAAAGCAACTGTATCCTTAATTGGGGCGTTGATATTTTTAATTCTCAGATACCAGCAAGACATATTTGGGCCCCGATAAAAGAAAGAGGAACCAAGCTGATAGTTATCGACCCGCGTACTACCCAGGAAGCGAAAATGAGCGACCTGCACCTAAGACCCAGAATCGGTACCGATTGGGCTTTAGCGTTAAGTATGATACACATTATCATAGCAGAAGAGCTTTATGACAAAGAATTTGTCGATAAATGGACAATCGGATTTGACGAATTAAAGAAAGCCTTAAAAGATGATTATACCCCTCAAAAAGTGCAAGATATAACAGAAGTCCCTGCAGTAGATATTGAGCAATGTGCCAGAATGTATGCTACATTAAAACCTGCAAGCCTTTGTTCCGGGTTACCTTTCGACCAAACCACCCACGCTTTTAGCATCCGACGTGCTCAAAATATTCTCATCGCATTAACCGGAAATATAGAAATAGACGGCGGTAATAAGTTGATACCCCATGCTCCCTCAGATTTACTGAAATTTGTCTATGATATTCCTGAATACCATGCAAGCCATAAACCGACATTCACCGCAAAAAAATACCCGCTCTGGGAAGAATTTACCAATTCACCGGTAACCCATTGTTTAATCGAGACAATATTAACTGATGATCCTTACCCAATCAGGGGCTTCATGGTTCAGGGAGGAAATCCACTAAGAGCCTATCCAAATAGTAATAAGGTCAAAAAGGCGATGGAAAGATTGGAATTTCTCTCGGTAATGGATATTTTTATGACCGACTTTGCTGAGTATGCCGATATAGTACTTCCGGCAACTATCTCGATTGAATGCGAACTGGCAAACAGCTATGAGCAGGCGCACCTGCCGCTCGTAGCAATAACAAATAAAGTGGCCGATCCACCCGGTGAATGCTGGTCTGACAGCAAATTCTGGATAGAACTGGCTAAGAAGATGGGATATACGAATGCAATACCATACCGGGATGATGGTGAAATGCTCGATGATATTTGCCGGTCTATGGGTGTGACTCGAGAGCAATTGGTGCAGGTGGCCGTAAAAAATCAGATGATGGGGGCGCTCAATCCCTATGCTCATGTGGAGATGGCGATCACCCAGGAGGGTATTTTGGATAGTCCGCATTCGGTGGTCAAC